>NZ_JBQYLH010000002.1:0-352656 GCF_052677165.1 Sunxiuqinia sp. sy24 | reverse complement strand
TATTAAATACTTTCTTTTTAGAGTAGCTAAAATTTTTGCTTGAAAAATGGAAATCCACCGGATTTTACGGGTGAGCCCAAAAAACATACCCCACACAAGGTGAACTCCACAATCATTAGAATAAACACAAAAAGGATCTCGAGGCTTTTATTGATCCGAACGAATCATGGGAAACAAAAAAAGCACCTCATTTTCATGAAGTGCTTTTGTATTGAGCGAGAAACGAGACTCGAACTCGCGACCCCGACCTTGGCAAGGTCGTGCTCTACCAACTGAGCTATTCTCGCAACAATAATAAGTACAAAATGTACCCGAAGCGGGACTTGAACCCGCACGACCACAATGGTCATTGGATTTTAAGTCCAACGTGTCTACCAATTCCACCATCCGGGCATTCTTTCAAAAAGTAACATTTCGATTTCCCCAAACTTACTTTTAAGAATGGAGCGGGAGACGGGATTCGAACCCGCGACCCCGACCTTGGCAAGGTCGTGCTCTACCAACTGAGCTACTCTCGCATCTATTTTAAAGAACTTGCTGTTGTCGTGCTCTTGAAAACAGCGATGCAAATATATTGCTAATTTTCCTTTCTCCAAAAATAATTTTTAAAAAATCAGAGAAATTTGAACTCTCCGCTTAATTCCTACTTTAAGCCGGAGAGTTTCTTAATACCATGCAGCTTGTTAAGTGCCTCAATAGGAGTCAAATTGTCAATATCCATATTTTTTATTTCATCCCGAATTTGTTTTAGCACGGGATCATCAAGTTGAAAAAAACTCATTTGATAGCCTTCACGGTGTTCTGCCATGCCGTTCAGCGGCTTAGCTAAACCATCCTTCCGGTTGGCTGCTTCCAGCTCTCCCAAAATCTCATCGGCCCGATTGACAACCGAAGGTGGCATGCCTGCCATTTTTGCCACATGAATACCAAAACTATGGTTACTGCCTCCACGAACCAACTTCCGCAGAAAAATCACTTTATTCCCTACTTCCTTGATGGTAACATTGTAGTTTTTCACCCGTCCGAATGATTTTTCCATCTCATTCAATTCGTGGTAGTGAGTTGCAAAAAGTGTTTTGGCTTTCGTTTTCGGGTGCTCGTGAATGTATTCAACGATGGACCAGGCAATCGATATTCCGTCGTAGGTTGACGTGCCTCGTCCCAACTCGTCGAGCAAAATCAAACTACGATCCGACAAGTTATTCAAGATGCTGGCGGCCTCATTCATTTCAACCATAAACGTGGATTCTCCCAATGAAATATTGTCGGAAGCCCCTACCCGAGTGAAAATTTTATCGACATAACCAATCTTAGCTTCTCTGGCAGGAACAAAAGAGCCAATTTGAGCCATCAGTACAATCAGGGCTGTTTGCCGCAACAAGGCCGATTTACCCGCCATATTTGGTCCGGTAATGATAATCACCTGCTGGTTCTCCTGATCCAGCATCACATCGTTACTAATGTAGGACTCACCAATCGGCAGCTGCTGTTCGATCACCGGATGCCGACCTGCCTTAATTTCTATCCTCACCGAATCATTCACTTCCGGGCGGTTGTAGTTCGACTCGTTAGCCGAAGTGGCAAAAGACAACAAACAATCTAAACGGGCAATAACTGCAGCGTTCATCTGAACAGCCTGAATGTATTCCGACAAGGCGATGACCAACTCATTATACAAGCGGGCTTCGAGTGCCAATATCTTTTCTTCGGCCCCCAGAATCTTACTTTCGTATTCTTTAAGCTCTTCGGTAATGTATCGCTCAGCGCTAACCAAGGTTTGCTTGCGGATCCATTCTTCAGGAACTTTATCTTTATGCGTGTTGCGCACTTCAATGTAATACCCAAACACATTGTTGAAGGCTATTTTAAGCGAAGGAATGCCTGTTCGTTTTGACTCGCGCTCCTGCATTTGAGCCAGGTAATCTTTCCCGGAATAAGCCAGCTTACGCAATTCATCTAATTCATCAGAAACCCCTTCCTGAATAACATTGCCGCGATGAACCTGCACTGGCGGATCATTGGTAATTTCGCGCTCCATCCGCTCACGAATCGTCTGACATGGATTCAGCTGCTCTGCCATCCGTTTCAACACCTGCTGATCAGAACGACCCAAATAGTCCTTGATGGGCTCAATCGCCCGCAAAGCCGTACGCAGCTGCACTACTTCGCGCGGATTGATGCGTCCCACAGCCACCTTGGAAATGATGCGCTCCAAATCACCAATTTGTCGAATCTGTTCAGAGAATTCTTCCTTTTGCTTATCATGCTGAATAAAATACTCCACCACCGACAAACGATCATTGATCGCCGAAATTTCTTTTAATGGCAGCGCAATCCAACGCTTTAGCATGCGCGAGCCCATAGGCGAAATTGTTTTATCCAGCACCTGTGCCAAGGTTTTCGCTCCATCATTGATCACCCCAAAAAGTTCGAGATTCCGAATGGTGAAACGATCTAACCACACGTATTTGTCTTCTTCAATACGCGAAAGAGACGTGATATGCTGCAACTGGTGATGCTGAGTTAAATCGAGGTAGTGCAGAATCGCTCCCGATGCCATCACCCCATAATTCAACTCCTGCACGCCAAACCCCTTCAGCGATTTGGTTTCGAAGTGTCGTAACAAACGATCCATCGCCGCATCTTCGGTATAAACCCAGTCATCCAGATTGTAAGTATAAAACTTACCGCCAAACAAAGCAATAAAGTCATTTCCTTTTCCGCGCTGAAATAAAACCTCTTTGGGCTTGAATGAATTCAGCAATTTATCGATGTATTCAAAACTACCTTCGGCAGTTAAAAATTCACCAGTTGAAATATCCAGGAAAGCCACTCCGGCCATTTTTTTATCAAAATGCACTGAGGCCAGAAAATTATTTTCGCGATGCTCCAGAATATTGTCATTAATGGAAAGGCCGGGTGTTACCAGCTCCGTAATTCCGCGTTTAACAATCTTCTTAGTCATTTTGGGGTCTTCCAACTGCTCACAGATCGCCACTCGCTGGCCGGCCCGAACCAACTTAGGCAGATAGGTATCCAGCGCGTGATGGGGAAATCCAGCCAGCTCAACAAAATTCGCTGCTCCATTGGCACGTTTGGTCAGGGTAATGCCCAAAATTCCGGCAGCCTTAATGGCATCCTCTCCAAATGTTTCGTAAAAATCACCCACCCGGAATAGCAATACCGCATCGGGGTGCTTGTCTTTGATGGCATAATACTGCTTCATCAAAGGGGTCTCAACATATTTTTTTGTTTTTGTCAAAGCGAACTCAAATTTTAAAATTGAATGATTAACAAAGATAAAGGATGCGTGCACAAGAAGGAAGGTCTGCCCTGAATTGTTCAGCGAAACTTTTCAACAACTTAAGACAGGCTACCAAGTTTGATCAGTTGGCCGAATGACTGGCGTTCAACAAAAGAAAACTATGCAGCAAAGCCCGACAAAGCACCATGCCGGTCAGTAAGTAAAACCCAACCGGAAAAGCCTGCGGAATCAACAGGCTAAAAAGAAGAAACAGAAGAAGCCAGACCGATAAGGCCTTCCAGTACCATTTCAAGGCCGGACGCCACCTGCGAACCATCCAAAGAAAAGGAAACAAAAAGTTAGCGGGAACAGCCCACCATAAGTTATAGTTTGGATGCATGGCCGGATGCTCTGAATAAGCCACAAACCACAGCAAAACCAAACCAATCAATCCGGTAATGAATAACAAAACATAGTCGACCCACAGGCGAAACTGCTTCCGTTTGTATTGTTTGTAACTTACCAGAATAACCAAGGCTAACAAAATACTCAAAACATAAACTGGTGATAACAGGTTGAAGTCGGATTTTACCGATTTTGCAGGATCGTAAATCATTCGGGTTTCTTTCACCAGCGGCTTGCTGACACCTTCGCCTTGAATTTGAGCGCGCGCAAAATGATTCCTCAAAAAATCGGGTAAAAACATTTCCTGATAGGCTGTTGCGTTTTCATCTGCCGGGCTGCCCAAAGTCAGATGAATACCGAAATTGATCCACGGCAAAATACGCTGATACTCATCAACATGTTCGCGAAAGCTCATCTCCAGACCTGCCTCTTCAGGAAAAACCAATTCACCATCAACATGTTTTTCAACCACATCGCGCACCCGCGTGGCACAGTTATCCATAAAAAAATTGTATCGGTACTCACGGTTTTCGGGCTTGGCGTTCCAAATTAAATAGTCAAGCAGTTGCTGTTTTTTAGCTTGTGTCAGGTTCAAAACCTGTTCTTCAATACGGCGTTGGCTACGCCGGTAGCTCTCCAGGAAATTCTCATACTTTTCAGCGGCCAGCAAATAGTCGGTTTGCCCTTTGGCAAAACGGTAAACAAAATTGGGTTCACTAAAACTAAACACTCCGTAATTAAACACAATATCCACCATTCGTATGGGGTCGTGTACCCGAATAGCGCTATGACCATAAAGGGCATGTACCTGCTTGCTAGGGCCACAGGTCAACAGGCTTATTTCTGCCTCGTCACTCAAATTCAAGGCCTGTACGACTCCTGAGAAGAAGAGCAGAAAAGTAACGGTAAATGCAAGAAATATCTTATTCACAACTTTTTTTATTCAAAAAAAACAAAAAAGCAGGTCTAAACCTGCTTAATCCTGAAAATCTTTTTTGAAAAGTTATTGATGTCGATCGAAAGCTCCTCCGCCTGATCAATAAAAATCAATGCCAACCACCAATAATAGCGCCCATAATCAGGTAAGTGACGATGTCGTAGCCCGCATGAATCAGGAACAACCCCGGCTTTCCCTGCTCAAAAAGAATGTTGTTCAGCCGGGAAGTGCTGATCCAGAAGACAGCAATCACAAAGCCGGCAAACAACCCCATCCCCATATCAGCTGACGATCCTAAAAACAAAGCTAAGGCAAACGCCGCCAGCAAGGAGGCAACAAAAGAGCTCCCAAAAACAACCGGCATGGGCAACCCCTTCGTCAGCGTTTCTTCGGTAAAACCATTTAACTCCATCCACTTGTTCCCAAACAAAACAGGCGAATACCATAGACTTCCAATCACAAATGTGCTCAGCGCGGCAACTAAAACAGCCCAGTAATTCATATTCGAGATGACATTTCCTAAGTCCATAATTTTCAGTTTAATTTCACAATTTGTAAGCGTTAACCAAATTACGAAATCAGCACGACAAGCTTTATTTAGATTGAATAAAGATAGTATTTGCGCATAATTTTAGATATTTTTGTCTGAAATTATTTAATACAAAGCATATGGGATGTAGTGGATGTAGTATGAACACTGACGGTGACCGCCCCGAAATGCTAGGCACCTACGATTGGCTTAATGATTTACCAGATACAACACATTTATCAGATATTGTTGAAGTACGCTTTAAAGGAACCCGCAAAGAATTTTTCAAAAACGAAGATACGCTTCCTTTAAAAGTAGGTGATTTAGTGGTGGTAGCCACTAATCCGGGGCACGATGTTGGAACGGTTTCGCTGACTGGAACACTGGCAGAAAAACAGTTTAAACGAAAAATAAGAAAACAAGAACGCTACCAGTGGAATAAAATTTACCGCAAAGCGACCACCACCGATAAAGACAAAGCAGAAGAGGCACGTAAACGGGAATACGCTGTTATGGTTCGTTCGCGCCAACTGGCTAATGAACTGGAGCTGGACATGAAGATTGGCGATGTTGAATTCCGCGGTGACAACTCCAAAGCAATCTTTTATTATATCGCCGAAGGGCGGGTTGATTTCCGGGAACTGATTCGCCGGTATGCCCGTGAATTCCGTATCAAAGTTGAGATGAAGCAAATAGGTGCACGGCAGGAAGCTGGCCGCATTGGCGGTATCGGGTCTTGCGGTAGGGAACTCTGCTGTTCGACCTGGCGAACCGACTTTGACAGTGTGACTTCAGACGCAGCTCACCAGCAAGGATTGTCGCCCAACGCCGAAAAAATGGCTGGCAAATGCGGAAAACTAAAATGTTGTTTGATGTACGAATTAGACACGTATCTGGAAGCCCAGGAGGATTTCCCAAATGAATTGCTGGCTCTGGAAACAGCAAAAGGTTTGGCTCGGCATTTTAAAACCGAGATTCTGAACAAGAAAATCTGGTATACCCTGGAAGAAGCCTACGGCAACAAACCTCTGGTTTTGGACCTGGATGATGTCAAGAAAATCATTCAACTTAACAAACGCGGACGGAAACCACCCATCGAGCAGTACCTCAGCCCGGAAGCCAAAATTGAAAATGAAATGAGTGTCGGCTCGGTCAATACCGATTTACTGGAAAAACCCCAAAAGAAGAAAAACCGTAAAAAGAAGTTTTCAAAGCGGCCCAACACAAACCGTCCGAAAAAAGCAGATAACAAATCATAAACCAAAAGCCTTGAGGTTAAAATACCTTGAGGCTTTTTAGTTTTCCAGGCAAAAGCACGCCATCGGCTACAAAGGCCAGCAAGTAACCACCGCCGCCTGAGCCTAATAATTTCATTGGAATACCTGTAGATTGTAATTCATGAAAAGCGGGCTTAAAAGCATCCGGAATCATTGGCTGAAGATTTTCGAGCTGAAAAGCTGAAATTGATTTTAGTGCCTGAAAAAGCCTTATGGTATCGCCACTTATAAAAGCATGAATAGCCTGCGAATTTGCGGGTAGAAATATATTCTCAAACTTGGTTTTGAATTCGGGATCAGTCATTTTACCCACAAACCATTGGACAAGTGGTGCCGTTGGACTTTTCATTTCCGTATCAACCAGCACAACAGAATATCCAGGTGTTTGAATTTCTGTTGAAGGCAGACTGATTTGGTCACCCACCAGCATGACCGGCTGATTGATGTATGAAACCAACGGATCGAAGCCTGAACTTTGACCATGAAAATAAGACTCCATCACCGAAAAATCATGCTTTAACATGCTCAGCGAATGTGGCCCCTTCAGCTCTTTCAAGTCCAACTGATGGTTCCCATATTGTTGATAGAGTGCCGCACACAGTGCTCCGGAGCTACCTACGCCGTACTGCAACGGAATATCAGAACCAAAA
Organism: Sunxiuqinia sp. sy24; assembly: GCF_052677165.1. Taxonomy (NCBI): domain Bacteria; kingdom Pseudomonadati; phylum Bacteroidota; class Bacteroidia; order Marinilabiliales; family Prolixibacteraceae; genus Sunxiuqinia; species Sunxiuqinia sp. sy24. The sequence continues at coordinate 345,614 of NZ_JBQYLH010000002.1, read as the reverse complement.
TAAAGTCCTTGCCTTAAATCCCGGCGAATATCATCGAGCCTGATGGGAAAATTCATTTGTTCGTTCAATCCTTCTTGCTCAAAGAACACGACAAAATGCTCCAAATCCAGCTGACTCTGCTCCACCTCGGCCACTTTCTTTTGACCAGCAAAGGCAAGTTCTCCGGTAAAATGGGAAAACGGAACAGCCAATGCTTCGGCTCCAAACATCAAACCATATTCCCCAAACAACAATAATTTGGCATTAAACTTCATCATTTGCTAATTTCAGGGGACCGCTCCCGATACGATCATCCAGCCACTGGCCATTCTCTGTTAAAGCCAACAACTCCGATTCGATAAACGCGTGCACTTCCTGTTTATCCTTTTCAAAATAGATCAAATGAATATTTGGCCCTGCGTCAATTGTAAAACCGAGAGCCAAGCCGCTTTTTTGGCGGTATTCCCGTATTTTCTGAATCAGCAAAAGGCTATTGGGCTGCAATAAAATAAAAGAAGGATCGGAAGTCATCATCATGGCATGCAGACTCAGTGATTCCTTTTCAACCAACTCAAAAAAACGAGCGTGATTGCCCTCTTTCATCACCTGCACCAGTTCACTTAAATGCTTATTGGCCTGCGCAATGCGCACGTGCTTAAACTCATGCTGATTCATCAACTGGTGTCCGGCAGAACTGGACACTTGTTTTTGAGCAGAATCAACCAGTAAAACCGCATCCCGCAAAGACTGATAGTCCGAATGAAATTTCTCGGTCACCGGAATGGCATTGCAGTCGGTAGAATTAAGAAAACCGCCCATTCGCCCCCACAAAGCAAAGGATGGAAAAACAGAGCGGCAGGCACTTCCACTTCCCAAACGCGCCCAGCGCGAAGCTTTCTGAAAAAACTGCTGCTCGGTAAAATTCTTTTTAGTCACCTGTTCTTTCAAATCGACCAAACAAAGCGCCAGCGCGCCAAAAGCCGATGCAGAAGAGGCAATTCCGGCAGAATGCGGAAAGGTATTGCTGCTTTCAATATAGAAGGAATAATCGTTCAGCCAATCATGTTCCAGCGACATGCTGGCAAGGTATCTTTCAATCCGCTCAGCAAAAACCGAAGGTTGGCCTTCAAACAAAAACTCAACTTTTCGCCGCGAAGAAGCTTCCATGCGGATCCTTGTTTGGGTTCGGGCCTTTTTCAGACTAAAACTCAAGGACGGATTCATCGGCAACTGCGCCTCTTTTTTGCCCCAGTACTTTACCAATGCAATATTTGACGGGCATTCCCATGCTGCCCGGTAAATTTCTTTTTTCACCATAATAAATCAACGATTATTCAAGACCAACTCTTTCCAGGGAAAGACCACACTTAAGCCTTTTTCTTTGAAATACTGCAACACACAACGATCATCCATCGGGGTAGCCACCAGGTAAAAATCGCCACCCCACGCTCCAAGCGATTTTATCTCACCCTGAAAATCGCCGAAATAGCTTGCCTTAACTGTTGGAATCTTCAGCAATCCCGAAACCAAATCCTCATGCCGCCTGATCAATTCCTGAAACTCCTTCAGGCTTTGCACGCCGGCAATTTGTTCTGAAAGAAGGTTAACCTCTTCAAGTTGTTTTTGAGAAATACTCCCTTCGTTCAGGAACCGCCGAACCTCATTCCGTGTGCTTTTCTTCGATCCGGAGTAAATGAAGTAGAGGTTGTCTAAAAACGGATAATTTAAAGTAACCGGCTCCGGCTTTTCATTTTTCACATAGAAAATGGGCCCATCAGCCGAAGCACAAGCAATATCAAAACCAGAACCGTTAAAAATTTTTTCGTTGAGCTGGTAAGGATCAACACCGGCCCAGGAAGCCAGATTGGCAATCAGCGTACTGCTGCTACCCAGCCCCCATTGGTTATGAAAATCAATTTTAGTCTGAATGTCCAATCCACCATTGAGATGAAAACGGGGGTTCATTTCCAAAATGGCTTTCAGCGCATCCTGCAAAATCACAGCCTTTTCTAAATCCGAACTATGAATAATTTTCAAATCGGGCAAGCCGTAATCGCAGGAGAACCACAAACCTTCCTGCATAAGGGCTTTCCAATTCACCACTCCTTGCTTCTTGCCCTCGGTCACCTCCATGTACTGCCCATATTGCAAAGGCAAGGCAATGGCTTTGGCTCCCTGCAACACAAAGTATTCGGCCGTCAGCAACAGCTTTCCGTGAGCGTAATATATTTTTTGACTATTTGGCATGTTCATTTAAATAATTCTGCACTTCGGAATATGATACTCCCCGATCTTGAAAATAAAGCCTGGCAGCCCGTTTTTGTTCATCCGAAACATGCAAACTGTTTAAAATATTACTCAAGTGCATTTTCATATGCCCCTGTTGAATGCCACTTGTCACCAGTGCTCGCACGGCCGACCAGTTGGATGCCAGCCCTGCAACAGCCAGATAGCCCATCAATTGACTGGCAGTGGGCTGCCCTAAAATAGCCATCGTCAGTTTCGCTAAGGGGTGCAAACTGGTTACGCCGCCAACCACGCCTACAGCAAGCGGCAATTCCAGGCTAAACCAAAACTTTCCGTTGGTTATTCCGGCATCACTTAACCCCCGATACTGGCCGGAACTGGCAGCATAGGCATGTCCGCCAGCTTCAATGGCACGAAAATCATTGCCGGTAGCAATGGCCAAGGCATCAATTCCATTGAATATGCCTTTGTTGTGGGTAACCGCACGCGACACATCGTGTCTGGAAATATGAACTGCCTGCACCAATTTCAGGGCAAAAGCGTGTGCCTTTTCTGCATCGCTTTCCAGCTCCTCAACCGGACATTCAACCCAAACCTTTACCCGACTGTTGGGGACATAGTTGGATAAAATGGCCATGATCACGTCTGTTTCCTTTTCTTCAGCTTGAAATTCATCATTTGTCTGCACCCAGCTTTTCAGCGTTTTGCCAAACTGCTCCAGGCACGAATTGATAAAGTTGGCTCCCATCGCCTCACAGGTTTCAAACGAAACATCCAACTGGTAATAATTTGGAATGATTTCAGGCAAATGCTTCAAGGTAATGGCTGTTATTCCACCACCTCGTTTTTCCATATTTTGGGTCAGTGGCGCAGCTTCCTGTTCAAGCTGTTTTTTTAATTCAGGGAAGGATCGGAATATCTTTTCAGGTTTTCCACTCCAACTAAAATGAACCTGTCCCTTTTTTTCCGTACCGATAATTTTAGAATGAAAACCTCCTCGTTTGGCCCAATATCCGGCAGCTTTGGCCAAGGCGGCGACCACCGAACTTTCTTCTGTAACCAAGGGGAAAGTGATCACTTTATCATCAACCACAAAATTGGGTGCCACCGAAAAAGGCAAATGGTAATTGGACAGGTGATTCTCACTTAAATCGGCGATGATATTCTGCACTGATTGCTCTGCAAGTTGAAATGAATTCAGGAAATCAGCGGTTACCTCATCCAAATTCAGTTGCTCTACCAGCCATTCAATTTTCTGTAACCGATCGAGTTTTGAGAATCCATTTATGATTTTATGCTCCGTCATATTCCGGGTTTAACTTCAAATATTGCTGCGCGAGACGAAAAGCCTTTAACTGATTTTTGAGATAAGCCTGAAGTTCCTGATAATCGCCGGTAGCATGTTTCAGCACGGCCGAAGCCATTCCGTAAACCGCAGGCAACTGGCTCAGGGAAGTCAGATGATAACCATCTAAATAACTTTTCAGTCCACCCGATATAATCAACTGCCGGCAACGAGGTTCGCCCATTTGCTGCAACAAACGATTAACGGTTTTTACCATTTGGTAGGCTGATTGCCCAACAAAAGCAAAAGGCTGGTACATTTCCTGAGTAGCCGGGTCTTCCCGCATCAGTTCCAGATTGGAAAAGTTAGTGCCACCATAAGCCGCAAACTCAATAGCAGCCAAGGGCAATTGCAACAAGCGCTTCAAGCTTTCCTCACCCATACCCTGCCCCACTTCTTTTACAATCAATGGAATATGAATGCGTTCCATCAGGCGCTCGATGGTTTCCAGTGGTGGGCGCTCAATCTGATCGCCTTCCGGCTGAAACCATTCCTGCAAGGGATTAACATGTACAATCAACCCGTCAGCACGAAGTCCGCCAACCAGATCCACAATGGCTTTTTCGTTCTTCTCTTTCAGCAATTTTTCAATTTGAGCAATTCCCAGGTTTGCCCATAGTGGCTGATCCGGGCCAATGGTTTCGCGCATGTCGAAATCGGCCCAGTGGGTTTTGTCAAACAATATTTTCCGACACGACCCTAAGCCCATTCCAAATCCAAACTCACGGCAAGCCTGTGCAATATTTTTGTTGATTTTCTCCGCCACGCCCGTTCCTCCGGTCATACTGGACACCCAGAACGGTGCCCGAACCATTTTCCCTAAAAACAGGAAAGCCTCATCCTCATCGGTAGGATGAGCGGCCAGCATGGGCTCGTAAATAAAGCGTTGATCCTGCTCTGCAAAACCGGTTTGCGAGTCGAAAGCGAGTTGAATGTGGTCTAGTTTGCGATCTTTAGTCATATTATTCCTTTAAAACCGAACGCGAAATGACCATGCGCAACACTTCTGAAGTGCCCTCACCAATAGAGAGCAAGCGCTGATCACGGAAAAAACGTTCAATTGGATATTCATCATTTCGGAATAAACCGGCACCGCCAAAAATCTGTAAGGCTTCGCTGGCCACATCACTGGCCACCTGCGAACAATACAATTTGGCCATGGCCGCCTGTGTGCCAAAAGGCTGTCCGTTGTCTTTCAGCCAGCAGGCATTATACAGTGTATTCCGGGCATTTTCAATTTTCATTGCCATGTCGGCCAATTTAAAAGAAATTACCTGGAAATTAGCCAAGGCATTCCCAAATTGTTTCCGTTTTTTTGCAAAGCTCACGGCCATTTCAAAAGCACCCTGTGCCAATCCAAGTCCCATGGCAGCAATGGATAGCCGCCCCGAATCAATGGTTTTCAGCATAATCTTAATGCCCTCACCTCGCTCACCCAGCTGATCTTCAGCAGGAATATAGCAGTCGTTCAGGTAAACCATCCCATTATCGGCAGCACGCCACAACAGTTTGTTTTTCATGAACTCGCGGGTGTATCCCGGCGTACCTTTCGAAACCAAAAAAGCAGTAAATTCCTTACGTCCATCGGGACGCAAGCCGGTTTTGGCTACAAAACTAATGCCTGCCGACATGTCGGACGCACCATTGGTAATGTACTTTTTATGCCCATTCACCAGCCAGCCACCGTCTTTTTCTTCGGCAATTGTTTCTACTCCCTGGGCATCTGATCCGGCATTTTCTTCCGTCAAGCCAAAAGCCCACAGGCTTTCTGCAGTACACAAGGGTGGCAGATATTTAGCCTTTTGTTCTTCCGTTCCAAATGCCATAATTGGCCCTACTCCAAGTGAGTTATGTGCCGCCAAAGTTGCCGCCACCGAGCTATCCACACGGGCCAGTTCCTCAACAGCAATAATATACGACAAATAATCGCTGTCTTGCCCCCCATACTTTTTGGGCGCATGCATTCCAAAAAGGTTTAAACTTTTCAGAGATCGGATCAAGTCCATGGGAAACTCCTCATTAGCTTCAAACTCGCCAATAACGGGCTTAATGCATTTCTCTGCAAAGTCTCTGACTTTTGTCCGTAAAGCATGATGAGTTTCGTTTAAAAATGCGCTCATATCGTTTTTTTAAATTCTTACGATTCTAGATCCACCAATATTTGTTTGTCTTGCACCAAATGACCTTTGGTAACATGTATGTTTTTTACCACGGCATCAGCCGGGCTTTGTATTGTAAATTCCGACTTCATCGACTCAATGACCAACAGATTCTGTCCTTTCTGAAGCACATCACCCGGCTTCACCAAAATATCAATCACCGTCCCAAACAAATCAGCCACAACCTGATCTGTCCTAACTTCCTTTGTCTTTTCCGTATCCTTGTTTAATCGAACCTGATTCAACACCTGATTACTCCACAACGCCAACTGCTTGGCCTCCCACTGGATGCTGGTCAGTTGCTTTTCTTCGGAAATAAAGATAGCAATATCCTTATTGTTTAGCTGAAAATCAAGCTTTGAGCCAAAAAATTGACAATTTTTCAGATCATAAATTTCTCCAGCCCAGTTCAACTTCAGCGTATCTGCTTTTCGACTAACCGCTATTTCGTGCCAATTACCTTCCAGATTCACATCGAACGAAGAATGCATGCGCCAGTATCCTAACTGAATCCATGGATTATCACTTCCGGACGGCCGGTAAAAATGATGAAGCAAATAACCAGCTAACACAACAATAGCAGGCTGCTCCAATTTCGATGATTCAATCGTGTGAAGACTTTCGGACAAGCGTTCTTCAGCCCATCGTGTATGAATATTGTTTTGCTTAAAATCATCCTGACTCAACAATTCAATCAAAAATTCCTGATTCGTTTTTATACCTGCGAGGAATAGACCTTTCATCGCCTCTTTTAATTTCGACAGGGCCAGTTCTCGCGTTTCGGCCTCCACAACTAACTTACCAACGAGCGAGTCGTAGCTGGATGACAAAAGCATTTCGGGCTGTAAAAAACTATCCCAACGGCAAGTGTCCGGCAGATGAATTTCGCCAACGATACCTGAAGTGGGTCTAAATTCTTGCTCGGGATCTTCAGCACAGATTCGCAATTCAATGGCATGCCCTTTAACTGTCAAGGCATGCTGCTGCAAAGCAAGTTCTTCTCCGGCAGCAATTCTCAATTGCCACTCCACCAGGTCAATTCCGGTGATAAACTCCGTTACCGGATGTTCCACCTGCAGGCGGGTATTCATCTCCAAAAAATAGAAATTTTCCTGTTCATCCACTAAGTACTCGATGGTCCCTGCACCTCTGTATTTTGTAGCCCGCGCAATTTGAAGAGCAGCCCGATAAAGTTTTTCTTTCGTTGGTGTTGAAAGGACCTGTGCAGGTGCTTCCTCAATCAGTTTTTGATAACGCCGCTGAATGCTGCATTCTCGCTCAAAAAGGTGTACCGCATTCCCGCGTCCATCTCCCAATAGTTGCACCTCGATATGCCGTGCTTTGGGCAGAAATTTCTCGACAAACAATTCGTCATTTCCAAAATATTGCTGCGCTTGTCGTTGAGCTTGCTTCAAGGCCATAGGCAAATGTTCCAAGCTGTGCACCACTTCCATACCTTTTCCGCCGCCGCCACCAGATGCTTTCACCAGTAGAGGAAATTCTAACTCCTCAGCCCGACTAAGAATATCGCTGACAGCACCAACTATTCCCGGAATAACCGGAATACCCAGTTTCGTCACAAAAGAAATGGCTTGGGTCTTTTCGCCCATCAAACTAATTTGTGCTGCTGTAGCACCGATAAACACCAGACCAGCCTGCTCTACCTTGGCTGCAAACTCCGCCTTCTCCGAAAAGAAACCATACCCCGGATGAACGGCCTGAGCCCCATAATCCAAGGCTATTTTAATTATTTTGTCCTGATTCAGATAGGTTTCATGCAATTGCGCACCTGTGAGCAAAACAGCTTTATCAGCCAATTTGACGTGCAAAGAACCGATGTCATCCGCTGCATAAACAGCGACTGTTTCGATGCCCAAACGCTTTGCTGTTTTAATAATACGTACTGCAATTTCGCCCCGATTAGCAATTAATATTTTTTGAAAGAGACTCATCAATTTTCGACTACATTTAATTTCTGCCAGTCTGGCTCTCGCTTATCAAGAAAAGCCCGAAGCCCTTCCTGCCCTTCATTTGAGTGGATCAATTCGGCTAACACGGCCGCTGTATATTCGCTATCTTCAATCTTCAATTCTTCTGATCCTGCTTTTAGCAACAGTTGTTTGCATGCGCGTAAAGCGTTGGGTGATGATGTCTTTAATCCGTCAATCAACTCATTAACGACCTGCTCCAACTTGCCATCATCAGCCAAAAAGTCAATTAGTCCGATCAAATGTGCATGGGGTGCCCCAAAACGATCGCCGGAATACATCAACTTTTTCAGGTTCTGCGTAGATACCCGCTTGGATAAAAAAGGAGTAATAATGGCTGGAATTATACCCAGTTTAATCTCGCCAAAAGCAAAAGCAGCCGAATGTTCAGCCACGGCAAAATCGCAAGCTGCAACGATGCCATTGCCCCCCCCCAGCACATTGCGATGAACAACAGCAACCGTAATTTTAGGAAAATGGTAAATCACTTTCATCAGTTCAGCCATCCGCAAATACTCTTGCCAGTTGTCTGACTTGGCTTTATTAATTGCTTCAGCAAACCAGTTAATATCGGCTCCCGCACAGAAAGACTTGCCGGCTCCGGAGATTACCAAAAAATGCACTTCATTATTGGCAGCCACTTTAGCCAAGGCTTCATGCATTTCCTCAATCATTTCCGGATTCAACGCATTGTGCACCTCCGGTCTGTTCAGCACCAGATTTGCCCGATGACCCGCTATTTTTACTTTTATATTTTTCCAGTTTTTCATATTGTTGTCTCTTTACATTCTGAAAACACCATAATTGGGGCTCAGAATCGGTTGATTAAGGGTGACTGTAAAAGCCAATGCCAAAATATCCCGGGTTTCCAGAGGATCGATAATACCGTCATCCCACAAGCGGGAAGAACTATAGTAAGCTGTACTTTCTTGTTCAAACTGCTCTACCAAACTGGCGCTACTCCCATTTTGACCAATGGTTTGCAAAACGCCCGAAGCCTGCTCACCTCCCATCACGCCAATACGCGAATGAGGCCACATAAACAAAAAATCGGGCTCGTAAGCACGTCCGGCCATCGCATAATTACCTGCTCCAAAAGATCCGCCGATCACCAGCGTTATTTTCGGAACAACTGAATTAGCAACTGCGTGGATCAGCTTTGCCCCATCGCGCGCAATGCCTTCATGTTCGTATTTTTTACCAACTACAAATCCGGTAATATTTTGTAAAAATAATAATGGAATCTGCCGCTGATTACATAATTGTATAAAATGAGCTCCTTTTCGGGCACTTTCTGCCGTCAAAAAACTTTGATTCCCGACAATGCCTACCGGAATCCCCTTTAACCAGGCAAACCCGGTCACCAAAGTCTTCCCATAATTTTGTTTGAATTCCTGAAATTCGCTTCCATCCACCAAACGATCGATAATTGCCCGCACATCAATGGGCTTTTTCAAGTCAATTGACAGGTAATTATAAAGTTCTTCAGCAGGATATTCTGGCGCAACCACCGAACGAAGCGGAACGTCGCGTTTTTTTATTACCGTCAACGTGTTAACAATTTTCCGACACATCCGAATGGCATCCACATCATCTTTAGCCAAGTGGTCAGCAACACCGGATATAGAGGTATGCACATCGCCACCCCCCAATTCTTCCGCAGTAACTTCCTCGCCCGTGGCAGCTTTAACCAAAGGTGGTCCGCCAATAAAAATAGTCCCTTGTCCTTTAACAATAATGGTTTCGTCGCACATAGCCGGAACGTATGCTCCACCTGCGGTACACGATCCCATCACGACTGCTAATTGAGGAATACCGGCTGCTGATAATTTAGACTGATTATAAAAGACGCGTCCAAAATCGAAGCGGTCGGGAAATACATGGGCTTGCTCCGGCAGATAAATTCCACCCGAATCGACCAAATAAATACAAGTCAAGTGATTTTTCAAGGCTATCTCCTGAGCCCGAACATGTTTTTTGATAGTTTCCCGAATGTAAGTTCCGCCTTTCACCGTAGCGTCGTTGGCAACCACGAGGCATTCACGCCCTTGCACCAAACCAATGCCAGTTATAATTCCAGCCGAGGGGAAAGCATTATCATACTGACCATAAGCCGCAAAACTTGAAAGTTCCAGAAATGGAGTCCGGGGATCGATCAAAAGATCAATTCGTTCGCGGGCCAGTAATTTTCCACGTCCGCGATGTTTTTCGACGGATTTTTTGGGCCCATGAGAAGAAACAAGCTTCAAAAGCTTTCGAAAATAAGACACTACACCCTGATATCCAACCCCCTTAACCTCCTCCAAAGTGGAGCTATTTTGATTTCTATTTTGTTGAGCTTTATCCATATATCCGTTAAACAAATTACAAATGGAAAATCTCTTACTATGACAAAATACGCGGCTATAAGTTCACTCAACAGGTCTAATTTTTTCACATCACTTCATAATTTATGACCATTAAGAAATAAATAGCCAACAGGAATTGAACTATCTCAGACATAAAAAACCAAGAAAGCTAACACAAAAACATGGGAAATGAGACCGACCAATTGAAACAGACTCAAGAAAGCATCGGACAAGTTAGTTTTCATCCAGTTGACCAAGTAGCCCAAGGTTTTCGCCTTCGCCCTCCACGCTTTCTATCCGTACCTTCTGAAACGTATTTTTCTGAATGTTTTTCGCTTTAAACCGAACGGGCACGTAGTGTTTGCCATAGCCCGAGGCAAAGCCTTTCGAATCAATTTTCTCAACCAAAACGATCTGTTCACCACCGATGAACCGCTTTAAATAATCCGCCCGCATCTGCTCCGATGCTTCACGAAGCTCGGCTGAACGGGCCGTTTTTACCGATTCCGAAACCTGATCATCCATCCGCTCGGCCCGAGTCCCTTTTCGAACCGAATACTTAAAGGTATGCACATGGCTAAACTGAAAACGCTGAATGGAATCTACACTTTCCTGGAAGTCCTCCTCGGTTTCGCCGGGGAAACCAACAATCAAGTCGGAAGTAAAATTAAAGTCGGGCCACTGACTTCGGAAACGATCCACAATTTCGGCAAAGCGGCTGTAGGCGTACATCCGGCGCATCCGAAGCAACACTTTATCGGAGCCACTTTGCAAGCACAAATGCAGGTGTGGAGCCAACTTGGGATGCTTAAACAAGTCGTAAAAGCGGTCGCCAAAACCATCCGGTTCGAGCGAAGAAATCCGAACCCGAAAGTCGCCGGGCACATCCAAAATCGCCTCCAACACATCTTCGAAGCGTTTGTCTTCCCACTCGTAACGCCCAATATTAACGCCGGTAATTACCAACTCTTTGAAACCGTTAGCCAGAGTGTTTCTAACATTCTCAATAATTTGTGGCAAAGGGCGACTGACAGCTCGTCCCCGCACTTTGGGAATGATACAGAAAGTACAAAAATTATCGCATCCATCCTGAATTTTGATGGAACTACGGGTGTGCAAACTCTTATCGACCGTGCTAAATTGAAAAACATCGCCTTCCAGATTTGAGGGGTGCAAAATTTCGCCTTGAAAATGAGCATCCACTAATTGCCTGATACTAGCCTTACGCTCATTGTCGACCACATAAGTAATTTTATCCTGCCCTTCCAGCTTCTCCTTGTAATTATTGGCCATACAGCCGGTAACCACCACCATCGACCCCTGATTATTCCGGGCCGCCTGGCTTATGATATTTCGCGATTTCTGGTCACTTTGATTAGTAACCGTGCAGGTGTTAACCACCACCACATCAGCTGAATCCTTAAAATCAACTATTTCGTATCCGGCCTGATCAAAATCAGAAACCAAGGCATCGGTTTCATATTGATTCAAGCGACATCCCAATGTTTTAAAGGCTACTTTCTTCTTGATCGCACTCATGACTCCAGCTTTTCTTCCTGTAAAACCAACTCACCACTCAGCGAAAAATCAGCCGCTGAGGTAATCCTAACATTCACGATCTGCCCTTTCAGTTCAGGCGCCTTCCGATCGAGTCGCACATTTAATTTCCCTTCGGTCAGACCAGTGCTGAAACCGGTTTTCCGATCTGTTCCATTCACCAGCAAGCGGACAGTCTTTCCAACCAACAGCTCATTATAGTGGCGGGTATGAATTTTCATCACTTCGGACAAACGATGAAAGCGATCTTTCTTCACTTCCTGCGAAACTTCATCCTCCCAGCGGTAGCTGGCTGCCCCCGGACGTGGAGAATACATGGCGATGTAGGCCATGTTGAACTGAAATTCATTCATTGCCGCTACCGTATTCTGAAATTCGGCTTCGTTTTCACCTGTAAAACCAACAATGATATCGGTAAACAGAGTGGCCTGCGGAATAAGCTCACGAATATCTTCTACAATTTTGCGGTATTTGTCCATCGAATGACGTCGATTCATTTTAATCAACACTTTCTCGTCGCCGCTTTGCATGGGCAAATGAATTTGCTTGGCCAAACACCGATATTCAGCTATCACTTCAATCACATCGCGCCCCATATCCTGCGGATGCGGTGAAGTAAAATAAACCCAAAACTCTTCACCGGAAGTTTTTCCATATTCGCCAATCTGCTTGAGCAATTCCGCAAAATTGATTTCTGCTCCGTTTTTGTCCAGACCGTAAGAATTAACATTTTGTCCCAGCAAAGTGATAGATTTATACCCTTGATTGACCAAATGTTGTACTTCGTTCAAAATATCTTCTGAAGGACGGGAGACTTCGCGCCCACGTGTGTAAGGCACAGCACAGAAGGTGCAAAATTTATCGCAGCCATTCTGGATTGGCACAAAAGCTTCGTAAGTCGATTCGTACTTGGGCTTGATGTGCCACAGATCCACGATGTGCTCATTCTTAGGCATCACCGGCTTGGACACCTGTAGCGACGCGGCATTCACCACCCCATAATTTCGAATCATATCCGGCAACTGGCTTAACTCACTCATCGGAAAGATGAGGTCAAAAAGCTTCAGAAACTTGTCTTTATCAGCCGGCAAAATACAGCCCGAAATAAACGTAATCAAGTTGCGTTTGTTCTTTGCCCGGTTCCACTGGGCGATTTTATTGTACACCTTATCAATTGGCTTTTGCCGTACCGAGCAAGCCAGCATCCCCAGCAGTGTTGCCTCCTCCTCATTCTCCGTCCGCTCGTAGCCCATCTGTTCCAACACGGCACTTACGCGCTCACTGTCCGACAGATTCATTTGACAACCCAATGTAATTAAGTGGTATTTCATCAATTAAGTTCCAAGTTCCAAACCCGATAAAGCCATGCGCAGCATGCTGGCACTTGCTTTTCCATTTCGGTTTTTCTGATTAAAAATAAACCTCGCAGTGAATCTGATCGCGATCAAATCCTTTGTTCTTCAATAACTCCAGAGCGTCAAAAATCATGTTACTGTTTCCGCACAAATAGAACTGAGTATCCTTATCAAAGGTGGTCTTTCTCAGATACTTTGTTAATCGTCCATGAACCTGTCCGGTTTTATCGCCGGTGGTGCATAAAATATGCCTTTCAGGGGCATATTCCTCTTTATCGTAAGCTTCATGTCCGTACCGTACCCCATGAACCATTTGGTAGTCCAGCTCGGGATGGGTGCGCACCATGCTGCGAAAAGGAGCAATACCTGTTCCGCTGGCGATAAATACAAATTTGTGGTCTTTAACCTTTTTCTCATCAATCCGGAATTTCCCGAAAGGTCCGTTTACTTCAACCCAATCACCAGGTTTGAGGTGACTCAGCTTTGGTGAAAAATAACCTTCTTTCACTTCCTTCACCAAAACCTCCAAATGTTCATCATTTTCTCCACTGTAAATGGAGTACTCGCGACTTTGGTAATCCCCTTGAATCCCGAGCGAAATATGCTGGCCTGCAGTAAACCGGAAACGGCTTTTGGGCAGGCGCAGGGAGAAAGTTTCGTCAGTTAGTCTTCTGACTTCTTTCACTTTGTAAAAACTTTCATCTACTTTAATTGCTTGCATAACTTCTATCGACATAGCATCTTATTTTGGGCTGCAAAGATAATTATTTTATATAAAAAGACTTCCGAATCCGAAATTATCTTTGCCGGCCGATTATAATCTTAACTTAACCGATAAAATCATAGTTTGTTTTTAGCATTTATCTTATTTTTAGAAAGAAAATCGTCCTACCATGAAAACATTGATTATTTACATGTCGACCCACGGATGCACCGAACAAGTTGTAAATGAATTAGCAACAGCGCTCCATGGCGATGTTACCACCCATAATCTGAAAGCAAAAAACGAACCCGACATTAAGGCCTATGAGCGCATTATTATTGGCGGCTCAATCCATGCCGGGCAAATTCAACGCAAAGTTCGCGAGTTTTGCACAAATAAGCTGGAGCAATTGGAGAACAAACAGCTAGGTTTATTTATTTGCTGTATGTACGAAGGCGAGCAGGCTTTTCATCAACTCGAAAATGCCTTCCCGGAGAAGCTACACCAATATGCTAAAGCGGAAGCTATTTTAGGAGGCGAATTCAATTTTGAGAAAATGCATTTTCTTGAGAAATTCATGGTTCGTAAAATTGCCAAAGTAGATAAAACGACCCGAAGAATTGATCATGAAGCCATTCAGCATTTTACCAAAAAGATGGACAAAACCTTTTCGCCATTCCTAATGCTGGTTTAAAACACTTAAAGAGCCAGGTAAAAATCGCGGGTCAATTCCCGATAAGCTGTAGAATAATCCCCCATTTCCTTATCCCGAATAAAAAGACAGGATTCGTTCAAGGACTTGGGCTTTGTTGACAGCTCGAGCAATAAACGATGTGCTTTTTTGCTCTCATCTGGTGCCACGCGGACCAATCGGTTGACGTACAAATTCAGCCGATTGGCCAATTCGAGTATGCGAGTTTCCTGCTCGGCCGGAACAATCAGGCTTATTTTTCCGCTGTCGGTCAATAGTCCTGAGGCCTTTTTCAAAAGTTCCTTTAAACTCAAACGGGCTGAATGGCGTGCCTGTGACCTTTTCTGATTCGGTGACTGCACCCCATTCACAAAAAATGGGGGGTTTGAAATAATGTGATCGTAAGTTTTGTCCGATTGAAAATCCTGAAAGGCGCCAACCGTAAGCTGTAGTCGTGAGGGCCAACGGGAATTTTTAAAATTGCCACAAGCCTCCTGCGCTGCCTCTGTATCCAGCTCAACAGCATCTACCAAAGCATCTGAACGCTGAGCAACCATCAGCGCCAACAAACCGGTTCCGGTTCCAACATCCAGAACACGACCTGCCCCGGAGAGATCGGCCCAAGCTCCAAGCAATACCCCATCGATGCCAACTTTCATGGCAGCAAGCTGTTGCTCAACCCGAAACTCTTTAAACTGAAAATAATTATTCCGCCCCATCAATAAGTCCGTTTTCAATCGTCAATAAAACAAAAATAAAAGTATAAAATAGTCCATTGCATATATTACCCTAGTGTTAATAAATCTTGCTTTCCATCCGATTTAATTTTTTTCGACATCCCCGGTCAAGGTATTTTCTACTTTTGCACGCGCTTAAACAAAACGAGATTGCGTAAAACACAAGCAAATAGGCATGAAGAAGAGAGATTACTACATTTTAGGATTATTGACCTGCATGGTTATTTACTCGGCTTTAAACCGAAAAACAGTGCTCAGCGACAGCGAAATTAATTCGATAGGAATACAGGAACCTCATGACGAAATGCTGATTCACCCCATGCAACGAGACTCTGCGCACCACACAACAAATCAAATTATTGAAGCTGAAGTGTAAACCAACACTTCGTTTCCTGCAAACAATCACAGAACAAGTTAATCAGCCACACACGTAATTCTTTACAAGAAGTCAATTTAAGATTGATAGTTAAAGATATAAAACTCTGGCTTAAAGTAAATAAGGTTCGTTTATTAAAACTTCTTATATTTACTAAAGGACTTCAACAGGTTATTTCTGAAAGAAACAATAAGCAACGCGTCGGAATGAGAACATTGATTTTAAGCGCAATTAAGCAGATTTACAAACCTTTGAATCGGAGATACCCTCAAAATTATCTCATTAAGCACCCCTGGGTTGGAATGCTTTTTCTGGCACTATTCATTTTTGCCTTTATGGTTTTGTACCGGCCGCTCAATGCTCACGAGTCGGGCGTTTTAAATTACCCCACAACCATGGCTGTCTATAGTATCCTGGCTGCGCTTTCCTTCCTTTTCATTGTTAAAATCCTAAAATCTATTGCCTTTTTTTCAGAAGCTGAAGACTGGACATTCTTTAAAGAACTTATCTCCATCACCTTAATCCTCCTGGGGATGGCAATAACCATCTATTTTTTGGGTTTTGCCATTGAAAAACCGGCAGATCGGTGGAACTGGGAGACAGTGCTCGACTCCTTTCAAAGTGTCTTTTTAATAGGCATCCTTCCTTTCTCCATTTTCACAATCACTAATTACCGCTACTTGACATTTCAGGGCAACTGGGTTAATGAAGAAATGACCCTATCAGAATCGCAATCAAATTCGATTGAAGCGTTAATCAACATCAGCTCGAAACTAAAAAAAGAATCTTTAAGCTTCTATCCGACTCAGTTTATCTATGCTGTTTCGGATGGCAACTATGTTGATTTTTACCTCAAAAAAGACAATGAGGTGATAAAGGCAACCATTCGCAATTCGATTAGCACGATTGAGAAACAACTTTCGGAAATTCCCCACCTAGTGAAAACACATCGGGCCTTTATCGTCAATTTGCAAAAGATTCAAAAGAAACAAGGGAACGCTCTGGGCTATCGCCTAAAACTAGAAGGTACAGATACGGAGATTCCAGTCTCACGTCAAAACACCCAAATTATCGATCAAAAACTGAAGCTCCTTCAGCAATAAGCGTCTTGTCATCTGTCACAGAAAGAAGCCATTCATCCCAATTTACGGGCCTAAAAGCGCCGACAACTTGCAGCCTAAAACAATTCCTTGCTGTGTATCCCTAAAAATTGCACACCAATTTCATAATCCATCAATTTGCTGAAAAACAATCGGCAAACATTAAAAATTGGATATTATGAAATTAGTTTATTGTGCAAAAATCGCATTGAAATGCGCATTCGTAATTGCTCTAATTGCAAGCGGATGTCTCAGAACATCTGCTCAAGACCAAGCTGCTATTCACGGAATGATAACCGACAACCAAAACAACCAACCGCTTCCATTTGCCACAGTCTCACTCTATCATACAACAGACTCAACGCTTATTTCAGGAGGCATTAGCAACCTGAACGGAGAATTCCAGATAGCCTTGTCGAATGCAGGAAGTTACAATCTACAAATCAGCATGATAGGCTACCAGCCTGTAGCACAGACCATCAACCTAGAAAATAAGGAACAACTGAACATTGGTACCGTGTCGCTAGTGGAAAAGCGAACAGATCTGGAGGAAGTCAAGGTGATTGGTGAGCGCATAAAAGCCAAAACCGAAGATGGAAAAACCATTTACTACATGAATAAAAAGATGCTCGATGTCTCCAATTCGGGAACCGACATGTTAAAGCACATCCCCGGCATTCAGGTTGACTTGTTTCAAAATATTTCGATGGAAGGAAGCCCAAATATCCTCCTTGAAGTAGATGGAAAAGAACGCGATCCTGACTTTTTAAAACAGCTGGATGCCGAACTGATTGACAAAATAGAAATCATCAGTACCCCCGATGCCGGATACAATGCTGACATTACAGGAGTCATTCGTGTTATTCTGAAAAAAAACCACAAAACAGGAGTGAGTGCACACCTCTACACCGAAGTGCCAACTTCCACATCTGAAATATTTATTTTCCCCACAGCCGGCTTAACCTACAATTTCAATAAACTTACAATCTACAGCTCCTACAACGGCGAGATGAGTTATTTCAATATCAATGAAAGCCGACACCGGAAGCTTTGGGACACCAAGGAGATAACAGAGATTACTTCCAATCAATATGTTCGTCAAAAAAATTGGTCTCACCGGGTTCAGTTGGGAATTGACTATTTTATGAATCCTAAAAATCAGTTTAATTTTTATGGATTCTACAACCCGTATTCGCGTGAGCACGATGGCCTTTTTGAGCTTCAGGCGATAACCAATAAGCAAATGAACCAAGGCTGGGCTGTTAATAAAGAAGATACCGACAACAATTCGGGAAGGTTTTACTCTCTTTTCTACAAACACATTTTCGACAAGCCCAAGCAAGAAATCACCTTCGATCTAAACCATTTCAACTTCAAAGCGAAGAACACCACAGCTTACTCGGGAGCAAATGAAGAGCAATGGCTAAACCAGCACACCAACACAGTAAAGCCTTTGCAAAACGAAGCCACTCTCAGGGTCGATTTCAAAGCGGCAATCCCTGGCAGCCTGAAACTTCATACAGGACTAAAAGCAAAATTGCAGGAAATGAAAGACCGGCAGTCGACGAATTTAAACTACTCGAATAACAGTTTTGCAGCACACGGAAATATTTCGGGCAGTTTTAATAAGCTCGATGTCAGCGCCGGTATTCGTGGTGAGTATCTGAAATACGGTCAGGCAGACAATCTCAAAAAACATGATTTGTTCTGGCTTCCAAGTGTTGTCGTCAACTTCCCAACAGGGAAAAAGCACAACTTGAAACTTTCGTACCGAAATTCAATAACCAGACCAAACATCTACCAACTAAATCCTTATAAAACGGTTGAAGACCCATTTACGATAAGCTTTGGAAACCCCGAACTAAAACCCAGTCTAAACCACAATATTGAGTTGGAATATTCCATAAGTAAGGCGAATAATTACATGGCCTTCCGCCTGTTTTATCATTCCATTTCGGATGCCATAAACAAGCTGACTTACATCAACGATTCGAACTTTTTTGAAACGCGTATTTATAATTTAGGTCATATCCGTCAGTTTGGGATTCAGTTTTCGGGAGCTTTAAAGCTACACGAAGCTATTTCCTTCAATCCCTATCTGAAACTACTCAACATTCGTCCAAAAAAGAAGCGGCTTGCAGAAAGCTATCACATGGTCAATCAAAAGAAACTCGCATTTGAGTCAGGATTATCAGCCATTGTGTCGTTCAAAAATAACCTCTCGGCATCACTGCTTTTTCAATACAACAGCCCCAAAACCAATATTCAAACCGTTTCGTTTAGTGATGCGCTGTACTTTCTATCACTTGACAAAACATTTAACCAGCGTTTCAAGTTAGGAATTACCTGCGCCGTCCCCTTCTCCAAATCATTCACCTATGATGGGAATAAAATTGAAACAGAAAATTTTAAAAGCCATTATGAAGGAATTATCCAAATGAAAAGAACTCCGGTTATCCTCAAACTGAAATATCAGTTCAATTCAGGTAGAAAAGGAAAAACAATTAACCGCTCGCAAGAAACCATTCAAGCACTACCTAAAAAAGGATTTTAAAACAAACGAAACATATCGAGCATAGAGCTAACTAATTTGCAAATACACGAATTCATTCAAGCTGAATTCCATTGATCTCCAAGCAAACGAATAATTATTTTGGCACATTTGTAAATCAGCCTAATAGCTCTCCTGCGACCTGATTTCAGAGGGCAATAAGAATTCGGGGAGCTCTTGCTATAAATTATTTCCCCTCATAGGTAAACTGTCTTGTCGCACTTTCGTTAAAAAGAGGTGAACAATTCGCTCCGTTAACAGGTTGAAAACGATGTACTAAAAACAATAATTAAGTTTATCGCGCTCGTCAGGGACTATTTCGAGCATCACTAGAACACATCCTGGACTCAAAAACTTTGATATTAATTCGCTAATTTTTAACAGCTTAAAATCAACCCCATGAAATATACGGACAAAAAACAAGCACCATCCGACCCAATAGAGCAGCCCCCCAAAAAAGCATCACAAGCCAATGATCTTCCTGCAGGCTTCGAACTGAAGAACAATCCGGAAGCTTTTATCCGTCTGGACATAGATCGGAAGCACCGCTTTTACTCCGACAATTTACTTCCGCTACTTCAGGCTAATCCAACAGAAATCATTGGAAAAACGATCGAAGAAGCCAATTACTTAAGGGAACTTTCAGCCGAAATAGACTATATGGCTAAACTTGTATTGAGGAGCACCAAACCATTTTACAAAGAATTTTCCTTCGCGCTTGACAACAAGCCATTTTGGATTAGTATCGGCTTAACCATCGAAAAAGACGAGGACAACGAAGCGACTGGGCTCATCGGTGTAATTCGCGACATCAACAAGCAAAAGACAATCGAACAAAAACATAAATACAGAAAACAACGAGACAACTTAACCGCAGATGCGTCGGACTACGGGGTGTGGGATTGGACTGTTGCTGATGAAGCCATGCACTTGTCGCGCAAATGGAAATCCTTGCTCGGCTATTACCCAGATGAACTGGACGACAAATTTTCGACCTGGACCGACCTCATACACCCGGACGACTATAATCGGGTAAAACGCACTTTTGAAAATTTCCTAAAAAGCACTGCATTAATCTTCGAAGCAGAATACCGCCTAAAACACAAAGATGGACTCTTCCGATGGATTAGAACCCGTGCCGCATCATTGCGTGACGCCGAGGGAAATGCCTTGCGTGTGTTAGGAACCAATCGCGACATCACTACCGAAAAGAAACACCAGGAAGAATTGCGAATGTTGCATCAGGCAATCATGCAAAGCCCGGTTCCTATTGTAATTACAGACCTTGAAGGATACATTGAATTTTTTAACCCGGCCTACTGCAAAATAACAGGTTATCGCAAAGAAGAACTGGAGGGTAAAAAAACAAACATCCAAAAATCAGGCTACCACCCAACAGCCTTTTACCAAGAACTATGGAACACAATAACCAGTGGCAATGAATGGGTTGGAGAATTCAAGAACAGAAAGAAAAGTGGTAAAACATACTGGGAGCTCGCTTCCATCTCGAGCCTGAAAGACGAGTCCGAGATCATCACCAACTACCTAAAAATATCAGAAGAAATCACCTCATTCAAGCGACTGGAAGAAGATTTAAAACGCTCACAAAAACGAACCAGAATAGAAAATCAATCGCGTACCAATTTCATGGCCAACATGAGTCATGAAATCCGGACCCCAATCAACGGGATTATTGGATTCTCGGAACTGCTAAAAACCGGCGATTTGACACCCGATCAACAAATACGCTACGCTGATATTATCGAAGAAAGTAGTCGCTACTTGTTATTGCTCATTGAGGATATCATTGATATTTCGAAAATTGAAGCCAACGAACTGAAGGTCAAAAAAGATGCGTGCTCGCTAAAGAACACGTTCCAGGAGCTTTCTGATCAGTTTCAACAAATGAAAAGCAGGAAGCAAAAGGATCAAATTGAGATTCATTTTCGCAAACCTAAGCTCAAACATCACGATTTCATTTTTACCGACACGCGGCGTTTAAAGCAAATCTTGTTCAACCTGTTCGATAACGCACTAAAATTCACCGATAGTGGGCACATCGAAATTGGCTACCAACTCCTGACAAAAAATAAACTACAGTTTTATGTCGAGGACACCGGCCAAGGCATTCCCAAAGACCAGTTAAAAACAATATTCAACCGAACACTTCAGCATGCCCACAGCCTAAAAGACCGCGATGGCGGAGCCGGTCTGGGATTAGCCATCTCAAACGGCTTAGTAAACTTACTCGGCGGAAATATGAATGTTAAATCGACTCCCAACAAAGGATCTATATTTTACTTTACTATTCCGTATGATAAAATCAGCGCTCCAACAAAAACAAAAGCAAAAAAAACAACCAACAGTTACAACTTTGAAAACTACACCATTCTAATTGCCGAAGATGTTGATTACAACTACGAGTACTTATCCGAAATATTAAAAGAAACGAAAGCTAACGTGCTTTGGGCCAAAGACGGCATTGACGCGTTAAACCTATTTTCGAAAAATAAAGTTGACCTCATCCTGATGGATATTCAAATGCCTGAGATTGATGGCTACGAAGCGACCCGAACGATTCGTAAGAGCAACACCGAAATTCCAATCATTGCACAAACAGCCTACACCATGAGCGATGAACACCAAAAATGTTTGGATGCTGGCTGCAATGAGGTGTTGAGTAAACCGATAAAAATGAAAGAATTTCTGGATACGCTGGGTACTTACTTGAAATAAAACCAAGGCTTTTTGTGGGATTTGATTTGCTCTTATTAAATTTGAAGCTTACTAATGAATTAAGCATGATCACCGAAAAATTCCCTTCCCGCTTGTTGGAAAATGCCGTTAACGAATTTGCCAAGCTGCCAGGTATCGGTCGCAAAACAGCGCTCCGGCTGGTGCTCCATCTCTTAAAACAGGAAAAGTCGGAAGTTGACCTGTTTGGCAATAGCCTCATTCAGCTCCGTAACGAAATCAAGCACTGCCAGGTTTGTCACAATATTTCCGATGTTGACACCTGCAATATTTGCAGCAATCCAAACCGAAACCCGGAAGATGTTTGTGTGGTTGAAAACATCAAGGATGTCATGGCGATCGAAAATACCCAGCAGTTTTCAGGCCTTTACCATGTACTCGGGGGTATCATCTCGCCCATGGATGGCATTGGCCCCTCCGACCTGGAAATCAACTCACTCATTGAGCGGGTAAAAAATGGCGAAGTCAAAGAAATTGTTTTGGCCCTTAGCACCACCATGGAAGGCGACACCACCAATTTCTTTATTTATAAAAAGCTGAAAGACCTGAATGTTAAGATTTCAACTCTAGCCCGAGGCGTTTCCATTGGCGACGAATTACAATATGCCGATGAAATTACCTTGGGGAGGTCTATCAAAAACAGGCTCGACTTTGAAAGCACCTTATCTCAGTAAAGCAAGCCCGCATATTGATAACAAAGTAACCAAGCAGCAATAACACCCCAACAACCATTGATGACCAATAGTAATCGCCCATGAAACTCTCCATTATTATCGTCAATTATAATGTCAGGTATTTTCTAGAACAATGCTTACATGCCGTTCAAAATGCCTGCTCTACAATTGATGCGGAGATTTTTGTTGTCGACAATAACTCAGTCGATGGTTCGTGCCACATGGTTCGCGAAAAATTTCCCGCTGTTTGTCTAATAGCAAACAAAAACAACAAAGGTTTTTCGAAAGCCAACAACCAAGCTATCCGCCAAGCCCAAGGAGAATACATTTTATTACTCAACCCCGACACGCTTGTGGAAGAAGATAGTTTTGTGAACTGCCTCAACTTTATGGATGGTCATCCGGATGCCGGCGGGTTGGGCGTACCAATGATTGATGGCAAAGGACGCTTTCTTCCCGAATCCAAGCGAGGCTTGCCTACGCCAGAAGTGGCTTTTTACAAAGTTTTCGGCTTAGCCAAGCTGTTCAGTCACTCCGCACGTTTTGCCCGCTACTACCTCGGACATCTCGACAAAAAACAAACCCATGAGGTCGATGTTTTAGCCGGAGCATTCATGTTACTTCGTCGTTCTGTTTTATATGAAGTCGGTTGGCTGGATGAAGATTATTTCATGTACGGTGAAGATATTGATCTTTCGTACCGAATTACAAAGGCTGGCTTTAAAAACTACTATTTTGCAGGCACCACAATCATTCATTATAAAGGAGAAAGCACCAAAAAAGGGAGCATCAACTACGTGAAGATCTTTTACCAGGCAATGATCATTTTTGCACGCAAGCATTTCTCCAAAGGCCGTGCCGGAACATTTTCGCTACTGATTAACCTGGCTATCTATTTCAGGGCGTTGCTTGCCCTTTCAAACCGAATTATTAAAACCATTGCCTTTCCGGTTGCTGATGCCTTGGTTATTTATGGCGGTTTCTTATGGCTTCTCCCGCACTGGGAGCAATACAAATACACACCCGATCATTATCCGCCCGAATTCCTTAAAATGGTGGTTCCAATCTACATACTGATATGGCTAACCGGCATATGGCTGGCGGGAGCTTATCACAAACCCATCAAACTTATCAAACTCATTAAAGGGATCCTGTGGGGAAGTATCGGCATCCTGATTTTTCACTCGCTAGTGAACGAAAGCCTGCGTTTTTCACGTGCACTCATTCTGATTGGAGCAGCCTGGACCTACTTCAGCTTGCTGGGCTACCGATACCTACTTAGCCAAAGCCAGTCGAAAATCGCTTTATTCGAGCGCAACCAAAAAAAGCGAGTGGTTATTCTAGCCCATGAGGATGAAGCAAAACGCATCGGTCAGCTGATTGAGCAGTCGCATATCAAAATCAAAGTCATAGGCATCGTTCCCCCCAGCGAGCAGCATGCAACAAAAAGCGAGCTGGGGAACCTAAGCCAGCTATCAGAGATTATCCGCATCCATAAAATCGAAGAACTTATTTTTAGTGCCGTGGACTTGTCTTCGCAGCAAATCATCAGCATCATGCTCGATTTAAGCAAGCTGAACCTGGACTACAAAATAGCCCCACCCAAAAGTTTATCAATTATTGGCAGCAACTCCATCGATACGGCCGGCGATTTATACGTAATTCATCTGAATGCTATCACCAAGGAACGCAACCGGCAAAACAAACGCCTGCTTGACTTTATACTTAGCATATTATTTCTAATTAGCTATCCGGCAAGCTGGTGGAGTGTTGATCACAAAAAAGGCTTCTTTTCCAACATTCTGGAGGTCCTTTGGGCTTCTAAAAGCTGGGTTGGCTTTGCGGGAAATTCCGAAACACAATCGAATCTTCCAAAAATAAAACCTGGCATCCTCACCCCCGTAGATAAGTTTGAAGAAGACCTTTCCGAAGAAAAAAAACTAGAGATTGATATGGTTTATGCCCAAAATTACAGCATCTTGCAGGATGTTGAGATCATTTTAAACGCTTGGAAAAATTTAGGAAGATGACTTTAAATAAACTAGCACACGGTCAAATCCGGTTTCGGCCATTGGAGCCAGAAGACCTGGAACTCATTTATCAGTGGGAAAATGATCCTGAAATATGGCAGGTTAGCAACACCTTAGTACCCTTTTCGCGATACATATTAAAACAGTACATTGCGGAGTCGCACAGGGATATTTATGAAACCAAACAACTTCGGCTGATCATCGAAATCAAGTCGGGTCAAGCAGTTGGCGCCATTGATTTATTCGATTTTGATCCCTATCATCAGCGAGCCGGTATTGGAATTTTAATCTACAACAAGGATGAACAGGGCAAAGGGCTGGCCACTGATGCTTTGCGATTGATGGCACTTTACGCAACCGATATTCTGGGGCTACACCAACTTTATGCCAATATTACGGTCGATAATCAGGCTAGTATTCACCTGTTCAAAAAAGTTGGATTTCAGTATGCCGGCAATAAAAAAGACTGGATCAAAACGCCGGAAGGCTGGCTGGACGAAGAACTTTACCAGCTCATTCTGAAATAAGAAAAATCAAAGCTGCGAGAAAAGTGGAATTTCCTTCAAAAAAGCATAGCTCTGCTTTTCCAAATCAACCATGCAGCAATAGTGATTCAGGCCGTTGGAAACAATCAGGTAAGGCACCTGAAAAGTCATATTATAACGGGCAATCTGGTCAAACGTTTGCTGCGTTATTTTCACCGATGGCGCTTTAAACTCAACCAACATTAAGGGGTTCCCTGAGCGGCTGTAAACCAACAAATCAGCCCGAAATTGATTTTGATTAATTTTCAAGCCTGTTTCGATAGCCATCAACGAAGCTGGAAATTTTTTTCCATCAATTAAATATTTAATGAAGTTCTGGCGCACCCATTCTTCGGGGGTTAGCACCACGGATTTCTTCCGAATTTCATCAAAGATGAGCCTTTTGCCATTTTGCTGTTGAATACGAAAAGAATATGTTGGTAAATTTAATTCGGTAAACATAGTTAGCCGCAACAAAGTTGTATTTTTGTATAATGTCTCGCCAGAATGAAAATCACACAGACTGATTTTCGTTCAAAAGTGCGAAAAAAAATCTTCACCTGATGAAAACGAAAAAAGAAATTGTTGACAATTGGCTTCCCCGCTATACGGGACGAGATTTAGAGGACTTTTCAGAATATATTCTGCTGACTAACTTTCAACTCTATGTTGAAATGTTTGCAAAGCAATTTAACGTTCCGATTTTGGGGATCAATCAGAATATGCCCAATGCCTCTAATGGCACCATTACCATTATTAATTTCGGAATGGGCAGCCCCAATGCAGCAACTATCATGGATTTGCTCAGCGCCATCAAACCCGAAGCAGTCTTGTTCCTGGGAAAATGCGGAGGCTTGAAACGCAAAAATAAGTTAGGTGACTTAATTTTGCCGATTGCCGCCATCCGAAGCGATGGAACTTCGGATGATTATTTACCTCCTGAAATTCCGGCGCTTCCTGCTTTTAGCCTGCAGCGTGCCGTTTCATCAGCCATCCGCGAAAATAGGATGGATTATTGGACGGGAGTGGTTTATACCACAAACAAGCGGGTTTGGGAATACGATGCCCGATTTAAGAAATACCTTTACAAAACACGGGCAATGGCTATCGACATGGAGACAGCCACCATTTTCACAGTTGGTTTTGCCAACCATATTCCAACCGGCGCGCTGTTGTTAGTGTCGGATCAACCCATGATTTCAACAGGTATAAAAACCGAGGCTAGTGACAAAAAAGTGACAACAAATTTTGTCAAGAAACATGTTCAAATTGGGATTGAAGCTCTTTTAGAAATAAAAAACAATGGCCGATCGGTGAAACACTTACGATTTTAAACGTTGCTTAGTATTATGGATTACCAAGATATTTTAGTCAATCTGAAGAAAAAAATCTATCACCCCATCTATTTTTTGATGGGCGAAGAAAGCTATTTTATTGATCAGATTACAGATTACATCAGCAAAAACGTGCTGACGGAAGCCGAGAAAAGTTTCAACCAACATATTTTGTATGGGAAAGACACGGATGTAAACACCATCATCACCCATGCGCGCCGATTCCCTATGATGGCCAACCATCAGGTAATTGTGGTAAAGGAAGCTCAAAACATCAAAAAAATTGAGGAACTGGAAACTTATGTCAAGGCGCCACTAAAATCAACCATCCTGGTTATCAACTACAAATACAAAAGCATTGACAAGCGAAAAAGCTTCGCTAAGCAGCTAGCCAAGAGCAATGTGCTCTTTGAGTCAAAAAAGATCTACGATAACAAATTGCCCGCATGGATCAATGGGTACTTGTCGGCCCACAACTACAGCATTACGCCGCAGGCATCAGCTATGATGGCCGAGTATTTAGGAACTGACCTGAGCAAGGTATCCAACGAGCTCAACAAACTGATCATTACCTTGCCCGAAGGAACCAAAATAGCTCCTGACCACATTGAAAAAAACATTGGGATCAGCAAAGATTACAACATCTTCGAGCTTCAGAATGCGTTATCACAAAGGAATGTATTGAAAAGCAACCAAATCATCAACTACTTTGCGGCCAACCCGTCCAGCAATCCGATTACACGCACGATCTCCAGTCTGTATTATTACTTTATGAAAATACTGACCTATCATTTCCTACCTGACAAATCGCCCAATGCCGTAGCTTCATCGCTTCAAGTTGCTCCATATTTTGTTCGCGGATACATCGACGCGGCTAAAATTTACAATCCCAAGAAGCTCGTTGCCATCATGGGTATCCTCCGCGAATATGACATGAAATCAAAAGGGTTCGGCAACGTATCCTCTTCAGCTGCTGATCTTCAAAAAGAACTAATTTATAAAATTTTACACTAGACCAATCCCTATGACTATTATCATCATCGCTGTAACCGCACTCATATCTATCCTGGCATTTAGCCGGACCGACCTGATGGATAAACTCCAGTTCAATGCCAGCAAGGTGGTCCACAAACATGAATATTACCGGCTCATCTCGCACGGCTTTGTGCACGCGAACTGGGAACACTTAATTGTTAACATGATCGTATTGCTGTCGTTTGGACGAGTCATTGAAGCTTATTTTGAATACGGGTTCGGACGAATGGCCACCGCGTACTACCTCATCCTCTATTTTGGTGGAATGATTGTTTCCAACCTGTATGCTATTTACAAGCACCGAAATAACTACTATTATAATGCAGTAGGAGCCTCAGGAGCTGTTTCTGCCGTTTTATTTGCAGCCATCTTTTTCGAGCCATGGGACAAAATTTACTTCTTCGGAATTATACCTATCCCAGGCATCGTTTTTGCCCTGCTTTACTTGGCCTACTCCTATTACATGGGGCGCAAACAAAACGACAACGTGGCTCACGACGCCCATTTCCTGGGTGCTGCCTTTGGATTTATCTACCCAATTCTACTCAACAGCGGCTTATTTCAACGCTTCATGGACAAATTATTTATGCTGATCTAATTCCAGATCACTCGTGAATTTTTGAAATACACAACTTTTTAACATCCGAGCGAATGCTTATTCAATAAAACTCAAGCCATGTCAAGCCAATTCGTTTTAATTGACAACCAATTCTCGCTGGTTTCAGAGCAGCAACTCACGCTTAACATGCTTGAAAACCGGTTATTTACGGAACACATTCGTGCCATTCGCAACCACCTCCCATTCTGGACTAAGCAACTAGAATTGATTCTCTTGAAGTTCAAACTACTCAACCAGCCGCTTCCAGAAATTCTCAAAGAGGATGGCAAAGAGCTAAAAAGGCAGCTGGAGCGTACTTTAGTCAAAAATAAATTATTCCGGAGTGCCCTCATTCACATTTACTTTTTTCGAAAAAACAAGAGCATCTCCTACCTAATCCGAACAGAACCATCAAACAAACAAGATGAAAACCTAAATTCAAGCGGACTAAAAATTGAACTCTACGACAAAATTAGGAAATCGCATTCAATACTCTCGGTACTCGATTTGGGCTCAGCTCCTTTCTGGGAAATAGTTAGGGCTGAGCGTAGCAACTCAGGCATTGACGAACTACTGCTACTCAACGCCGAAGATTCAATTCTGGAAGCTCCAGGAAAAAACATCTACGCATTAATTGGAAATACACTGTTAACACCCGCCCCCAAGTCAGGAGCTTACCTCGACCCAAGCCAACAGCTCCTCCCATTCATCTGTGATAAATTAGGGCTCGAACTACTATCGATCGAAAGAATGAAGAAAGAAATACTCTTCCAGGCAGAAGAGCTATTTTTGGTTAGCACCATTCAGGGTGTCGAGTGGATTAAAGCATTCCGACACAAACGCTACTTCAACAAAGCCACCAAACAAATTCATCAGGAATTCAACAAACAACTATTAGTTTAAGGACGGATTTTCCGGAAAATGCTCCCAAAGCATGTATTTACCGCCAATATCACGAACAGCCTGCACCCACATATCTTTGGTTTTACGATCAATCATGATTGTTTTTTCTTCTACTTCAGAGACCAGCCAGGAGTTTTCGGCTAGCTCTTCCTCTAACTGACCATTATCCCACCCCGAATAACCTAAAAAGAAGCGGATCTGGTCTGGCAAAATCAATCCATCATGAATCAATCTTTTAAGTTCTTCAAAATCGCCCCCCCAGTATATGTTATCTTTCACATGAATACTTCCCGGAATAAGCTCTCCTAAAGAATGAATAAAATAAACGGTATCGGTACTTACCGGTCCGCCGACATATACTTCTGCATCAAAATCAGGCAGGTCGCCTAAAATTTCGCCAACGGGAAAATCTATCTTTTTATTCAAAATAAAACCAATCGCCCCCTTATCGCTATGCGCTACCAAAAGCACGATGGCACGGTTAAAGTAACTGCCGGGCAAAAAAGGTTCAGCAATTAAAATCCGCCCTTTCTCCGGAGCTACGTGATTGGTTTCTATTCGAAACATATTGGTATCCAAGTTCATAATTGTTTCAATTATTATTCAATTTATAAAAAAACAATCACTAATCAAACACGTTTAGGGGATTGACCTGAAAATAGGCCAATTTTCATAGGCTCTCCTTAAGCAGCAGGATTAGAAGCAGATGATTCTCTGGTCTCTTAATAGCAGTGAAAATTCATTCTCCTTCAACAATCAGAAAAACGTCTTCCTTCTCCTTCTTCATTAAAAACTCTTCGCGGGCAAACTTCTCCAGATTCGTCAAATTGGTTTGGAGCTCTTCTATTTTTCGCTTATCCGAAATAATCTTGCTTCTTAAATACGATTCCTGCTCGGTTAGGCTAAACAATTTACGCTTATTTTGGAAATGTTGCAACAAACTATTCTCGGTAAAAAGACTAACCCATAAAACGAATACGGAAACAGCGATCCAATATTTTGTCGGCAATTTAGCCCATATGAGTGACAACATTTTCTTCATTAATCTTCAATTTTTCTTCTAACAAAAGTAACCGATATTCACCCAAAAAAAAAGGAGATGAAAAAAATCATCCCCTTTATATTGTTGAAGCCATCGTTTTTTAGTCGTTATCCGGCAAAAAGCTTGGATACATATAGTCGTGTGGTGGTACGAAATTCTCCTTAATGGTCCGAATAGAAGTCCAGCGCAAGAAGTTAAAGATCGATCCGGCTTTGTCGTCGGTACCTGATCCTCGTGCTCCTCCAAATGGTTGCTGCCCCACAACCGCTCCGGTTGGCTTATCATTGATATAGAAATTACCCGCTGCATTTTCCAATCGCTTGGTAATTTTCTCGATATTGTATCGGTCTTGCGACATGACTGCACCAGTCAAAGCATATATCGATGTGTTATCCAAAATAGTTAAGGTCTCATCCATCTTTTCATCTTCGTAAACATAGACCGTTAATACAGGGCCAAACAACTCTTCAACCATGGTCGTATAATCTGGTGTTTTGGCTAAAATGATGGTCGGTTCAATGAAATAGCCCACCGACTTATCATGATTTCCGCCAAAGATGACTTCCGCATCTTCATCGGCTTTAGCGCGATCGATAAAACCAGCCAATTTATCAAATGACGATTCATCAATAACCGCATTCACAAAGTTGGTAAAATCTTCTGGTGGCCCCATTTTCACCGTTGCCAATGCCTTGCCAACCCGTTCTTTTACATCTTTCCAGATGCTTCGGGGAACGTAGCAACGTGATGCCGCAGAACATTTTTGCCCTTGGTACTCAAATGCACCACGCACCATAGCAATAGCCAGCGCCTGACGGTCAACGGTATGATCTGCAAAGATGAAATCTTTTCCGCCTGTCTCTCCTACAATGCGTGGGTACGATTTATATTTATAGATGTTCTCGCCAATGGTTTTCCAGATACTTTGAAAAACACCCGTTGATCCGGTGAAGTGAATTCCGGCAAACTCAGGATGCTCGAACACGATTTTTGCAGCCGTAGGTCCTGACACATATACTAAATTAATAACCCCGTCGGGTAAGCCGGCCTCTTTGAAAACTTCCATAATTACTGCCGCAGAATACACCGCTGTTTTAGATGGCTTCCATACCACAACGTTCCCCATCATGGCTGGAGCTGCCGGCAAATTCCCAGCAATAGCAGTAAAGTTGAACGGTGTTAAGGCGAAGACAAAGCCTTCCAACGGACGGAACTCATTGTAATTCCAGATTCCCGGAGCTGACTCGGGTTGCATTTTATATATATCGGTCATACATTTTACGCCAAAACGCAAGAAATCAGCGAACTCGCAAGCGGCATCAATCTCAGCTTGAAAGGCATTTTTCGATTGCCCAAGCATGGTGGCTGCATTCAGTTTGTCGCGGTACGGACCGGCAACCAGATCTGCTGCCTTCAAAAAAATAGACGCTCGGTGCTGCCATCCCAGCGAAGCCCAATCCGCTTTGGCATCCAAGGCTGAATCGATGGCCATCTGCACATGCGACTCATCGCCTTGATAATAATACCCCAAGGTATGTTTTATATCATGTGGCGGTGCAATTCGTATTCGACGATCAGTGGTTACTTCTCTTCCACCAATCACCATCGGAAGGTCAACTTCTACATTTCGCAGCTCAGCAACTCTTGCTTTCAACGAAGCTCTTTCCGGAGAGCCCGGAGCATAACTCTTCACCGGCTCATTTTTTGCTACCGGCACATTAAAAAAACCTTTTGGCATAACTTTCTATTTTTAAATTCGTCGTGTATTCGCTTCTCAAACAAATCTATAGAATCAGAAAGACCTTTTTACTAATAAAAATCAGTTTTAAAAAAAGAGCCACTATATCGGCCCTAAATCTTATTAGCACTTAAAAATTACTATATTTAGTGCGATTTTTAAACGGTAGCGATTTCTCATGCTTAAAGCAATTTATCACTTCATCACCAAACCCTATCTCCTTGAATCAGGAGAAGATAAACGCAAGGCAATCGGACTTCATATTCTTCTCACGCTTGGGTTGATTTATGCGTTTGCCGACCTAATGCTATCCTTAACCGGCTATCAAATCAATGCATGTATACCAGGAGATGCAACTCTGATCACCCTCGGCCTAATTGGCTTGTATTGCCTGCGCAATGCTCGTCCTCAGTGTGCGATAAACACATTTTTCTTATTCCCGGTTGCGATTTATTTCTTTTTCATATCCTTACAATACGCCATTCTTCCAATCAAAAGCACCATCCCTTATACCGTTTGGTCATTAATCCCCGGCTTCCTTTTCCTGCTGCTTCTCAGTCGTAAAAGCGAGCAGAAACTACTCTTCTATTTTGGGATCAGCATAATCACGGTCGTTTTTCATCTATACCGGGCCGAAAGATTGGGAGAGGCTACCGGAATTTATTGGCCAACAGAGGAATTGATTCTAAACCCACTCATCATTATTTTACTGGCGTTCACAGCCGCCTTCCTGGCCTCTATCAACTTCGAGCTCAACATCAAAGAATTACGAACAAAAGTATTGGAGACCGATCAGCAAATTAATAAAACGGTAAAATCATTTCAACAAGGAGTACTGCTTTTAGAGCTCAGACGAGATGAGATGGACAATCCCTCCGGATTAAAAATCCTGAAAACAAATCCGGCATTTCAAAAAATGTTTAACGTGAGCGCACGTGAACTGCACCAGATTGATGCGGATGTGGTTTTCCCTAAAGTTTTTCGCGACTCTTTTGACTGGAACAAGTACTACCTGCATACCAAAAACAGGCAGCGAACAGAAATTTACATTGAACATCTGGATAAGTGGTTTGAAATTTTCTCCCTACAACCAGCGAATAACCAAATTGCCAGTATTTTTTACGATATCACCCATCAGCGGCAAATTATTGGCTCGCTGCAAGAAAGCCGAAAACGCTACAAGGTTCTGCTAGAGGCTATTCCTGATATCTTTTTCATAATCGACAAAGATGGAATTTATGTTGATTTTGTAATTAAAGAATCTGAGCTCATCCAGATTAGCCCAGATGACATTGTAGGAAACTCCATTTTCGAAGTTGGTTTTTCAGAAAAAATGTCCCGCAAAATTTTTCAATGTGTCCAGGATGCCATCAATCGCGACACCATTGAAACCATCGAATATGCACTGGAAGTAGAGAAAGGCACCGCCATGTTTGAAATGCGCATTGCCCGGCTAGATGATAACTCGGTCATCTCCATTGCTCGCGATATTACGAAACGAAAGATTGCAGAAATCAGACTGGAAGAGGCGAAGCTAAAGGCAGAAGAAGCAGATCAACTAAAGTCGGCTTTTCTGGCCAATATCTCACACGAAATACGGACGCCGATGAACGCTATCATCGGTTTTTCAAAAATGATCGGCTCGCCTGATTTTGACATGGAAGAGAAAAATCGCTTTATCGAAATCATTACAAGCAATGGAAAACTATTGATGGAAATGATCAATGATATGATCAGCTTGTCAAAAATTGAAAGTCACCAGGTAACAGTCAAGGAAGGCTTTTGTAAAATCAATGATCTAATGGTTGAGCTCTACCGCGAATACAGTTTTGACCTGGCATCAAAACCTACCCGGATCAAACTAAGCAACCAAAATGCCAACCCTAAATTTGGGGTTACCACCGACAAATACCTGCTCAACGAAATTTTACGAAAACTGCTGGATAACGCAGTGAAGTTCACCAATGAAGGAGAAATTGAATTTGGCTACAAAATGGAGAGTAAAGACACCATCCAGTTTTTTGTGAGAGACACGGGCATCGGGATTAACGAAGAACAGATTATTCGCATCTTCGAACGCTTTCACCAAATAGATAATAAGACAACCCGAAAATACGAAGGGTCGGGGCTCGGACTGGCCATTGCTCAGCACTACACCGTTTTACTAGGCGGAAAAATTGAGGTAAAATCAGAAATTGACAAAGGGTCGATTTTTCATTTCAGCATTCCCTTTAAAAATGGGGATGGAACCTTACAAATCGTTCGCTAAAAGTCAGCTTTCAGTAGCTGATAGCCTACCAACTGATCAAATCGACCGGACATTCCCCGGTAATAAACAAAAACCTGATACTCATTCTCTGTTTCGTAATGACTTCCTTCAATCACAGAGGCATCAGCCATTTGTGAACCTTCAGAAACATAAACATATTGGTAATTGTAATAGCCCTGCTTAAGCAACAAAGTAAGTTCATAGGCAGTCTGGTCATAATTCCAGCTCATTTCATTGCTCTTATTAGCATTCCAGTCCGTTAAGGCACCCATAACATTAACTGTTCCACCAACGAGCTGAGTCTCCAGCGGCAAGGTGAAGTGCACAAAGAAATAGTCGCATTCCGTATCATAATCATCCACCCGATCCTGACTTTCAACCACAAAATTCCCATTCATTTCCTTGTAGCCAAAATACTTTTGATTGGAGCGTAGCTGATCTGTAAGCAAGGTCACGTGATAATAGGGCCGGAAGAAACTAAACGCTTCCACGTTTTCGCCATTATACTTTCTGGTTCGGATATCAAAGTACCGGTACTCATTTCCTCCCGGGAATACGTTTTCCTGATCGTAATCGTAGACCAATTCATTCTCTCGAATAAACAAAGGCTTCAGGTCCCGGATAGCCGTATCCCATCGCCGATTTTTCATCACCACCACTTTCACCTCTTCACGCGGATTAATCAAGTTCAAATTCTCATGATAAATTGTAAAATCAACTTCCTGATTATCGCCTTTAAAGGGATCGAAAGTGGCTCGTTTTACACGCCCACTTATCCGAACTTTGGGCTGTAGAACCTGAAAGCGACGCGTTAAAACAAGTTTCTCCTTATCCTGATCTTCATAAACGACTAAGGCATAATTTCCCGATTGGGTAATCTGAACCTGCTCATTTGGTATTCGAATCAAGTAATTGATATATGTCATCGTGGTATTAAAACTGAAAGCATAATCATCTACCTGATTCTCATAAAAACCATTCAAATAATCATTCTGCAGCAGGAACGATTCATGCCAATCGGCATCACAATGAACGATGGTGTAATAATAGTTTTGAGCTTCACCCTGAAGGTCATCAAACTTGAAGATGAGATTGGCTTCAGCTCCAAGCTCATAGATGGGGTGACTCAATTCAAACCCCTCGCGAAAGGCTTGCACTGTCTTGATTTCATCACTAAAAACAGCGTTCTGGTAGTAGTACTCACTCCCGTCTTGAGCCCAAGAATTTAATGTAAAAATAACGCATGCTTTTATGATGATAATTCGGAAGAAAGCTCTCATTTGTTTTATCTTTTTCAGGCTATATTCAACATTACAGGC
This sequence comes from Sunxiuqinia sp. sy24, assembly GCF_052677165.1. Classification (NCBI taxonomy): domain Bacteria; kingdom Pseudomonadati; phylum Bacteroidota; class Bacteroidia; order Marinilabiliales; family Prolixibacteraceae; genus Sunxiuqinia; species Sunxiuqinia sp. sy24. The sequence goes on along the minus strand of NZ_JBQYLH010000002.1, from coordinate 310,258 downwards.
CGAAAACATCCCATATCACTCTAATCGCTCAAAACGGTGAACGAACAAACGTATTTAAATATTTCAATTCATCTAACTTTATGTAGCAAAGATTGTGAAAAGTTTTTTAAATACGTACTTTTGCCACCCTAAATAATAACTACAACAAGGGATTACAATGTCAAAGCATTTTAAATTGAAACGCGGATTCAACATCCGGTTGAAAGGAGCTGCCCAAGCGGTTCTGGAGGATGCTCCCGCACCGAAATCAATCGCTTTAAAGCCCACTGATTTTCCAGGCTTAACGCCAAAATTAAGTGTGAAAGCTGATGCCCAGGTTAAAGCTGGTGATGCCCTCTTCTTCGACAAATACAATCCTGAGATTTTATTTACTTCTCCTGTCAGTGGCACCGTTCAGGCGGTGAACCGTGGAGAACGCCGTAAGATTTTAGAGATTGTCGTTGAACCTGATGGAAAAAATGAGCACTGTGAATTCACTAAAGCTGATCCGTCCAAACTATCTCGTGAAGAGATTCGTGATCAACTTCTAAAAAGTGGTTTGTGGCCATTCATCAAGCAGCGTCCGTATGGCGTTTTGGCAAAACCATCGGATGTACCGAATAACATTGTTATTTCGGCCTTCGACTCGGCGCCACTCGCTCCGGATTACGAGTTCTTGTTTTCGAAAGAGAAAGCTGCACTTCAAACAGGAATTGATGCGGTCAGCAAGCTGACGGATGGTAGCGTTTATTTGGGACTTGCTCCCGAACAAGCCTCGGGTGTTTTTGCCTCACTGAAAAATGTAGAGACAAACACCTTTAGTGGTCCGCACCCGGCAGGTAATGTTGGCGTTCAAATCAGTAAAGTTTGTCCGATTGGAAAATCAGACCTCATCTGGACGATGACACCACAGACGCTTGTCTTTATTGGTCGCTTGTTTGAGAATGGCAAAGTTGATTTCAGCAAAACCATTGCCATAACAGGTTCCGAGGTAAAAGCTCCCAAGTATGTCAAAACAATCCAAGGAACACGCATGGAAGATCTTTTGAAAGGCCAAACCAAAGGTGAGGTAAATGAAAGAATCATCAGCGGAAATGTATTAACGGGTTCCAAGGTTGAAGCCGACAGTTACCTGGGTTATTTCGACCAGCAAATTACGGTTATCCCTGAAGGCGATGAATACGAGTTTTTGGGATGGGCTGCCCCCGGCGTTGATAAATTCTCTGCCAGCAAAGCCTTCTTCTCAAAACTCCTTCCCAAGAAAGAATATGTACTGAATGCGAATCTGCATGGAGGTGAACGCGCTTTTGTTATTTCCGGACAATATGAAAAGTTCCTTCCGATGGATGTCCTTCCAGTGCACCTGTTGAAAGCCATTTTGGTTAATGATATTGACAAGATGGAACAACTCGGGATTTACGAGGTGATTGAAGAAGACCTTGCCTTATGCGAATATGCATGTACCTCGAAAATTAAAGTACAGGACATTCTGCGCGAAGGAATTAATTCGATGATTAAAGAATTAGGATAACCATTCTGGTTGCTTGAAACAAAACAGATAATTCAATGAAAGCGTTAAGAAACTTTTTTGAAAAGACGAAACCACATGTACAGAAAGGCGCCAAATTCCATTGGCTGCATTCGACCCACGATTCTTTCTTTACATTGGCCTTCGTTCAGAAAAATACATCCAAATCAGGAACTCATATTCATGATTATATTGATTTGAAAAGAACCATGGGAATCGTGGTTCTCGCTCTTGTCCCAGCTTTATTGATGGGAATGTTCAATGTAGGATACCAACATTTCGGTGCTCTGGGCCAACTGGGAACAACTGGCTTTTTCGACATTTTCCTTTTCGGACTGTTGAAAGTATTGCCCGTGATCATCGTCTCCTATGTTGTTGGACTGGGAATCGAGTTCATTTTTGCTCAAATCCGAGGACACGAAGTCAACGAAGGCTTTCTGGTTTCCGGGATGTTAATTCCATTGGTTATGCCAATCAACACTCCGTTGTGGATGATTGGAGTCGCTACTGCCTTTGCCGTCATTATCGGTAAAGAAGTATTTGGCGGAACAGGAATGAATATCTGGAACCCTGCATTAATTGCAAGGGCTTTCCTATTCTTTGCTTACCCGGCACAAATGTCTGGTGACTCCGTTTGGATTTCGGCCAGTGGGATCGACAAAATGGCTGACGGCTTTACCGGCGCTACGCCCATGGCTGAAGCCGTATTGGGTAATACAGACTTAAATGTTTGGAATGCCTTTGTCGGACTAATTCCCGGATCAATCGGAGAAACATCTACGCTAGCCATTTTGATTGGAGCAGCAATATTGATTATCACCGGAATTGGTAACTGGAAAATCATGCTCTCAACAGTATTGGGAGGTCTGTTTATGGGTATTTTACTCAACATTTTTGCAGTAAACGCCTATATGGCCATGCCTTTCTGGGAACACCTGATCATTGGAGGCTTTGCCTTTGGTGCCGTCTTCATGGCAACCGATCCGGTATCAGCCGCTCAAACAGATCGTGGTAAATGGATTTACGGGTTCTTAATTGGAGTACTTGCCATACTGATCCGTGTAGTTAACCCCGCCTATCCGGAAGGAATGATGTTAGCCATCTTACTGATGAATACCTTTGCTCCACTGATCGACCACTATGTTGTGCAAGGCAATATCAAACGTCGTTTTAAACGTGTTCAACAGAGCGCTTAATCCCTTAAAGTAAAAAGAAATGGATAGAAACAGTAATGTTTATACATTTATATATGCCTCCGGAATGGTGATCGTGGTTGCTGCAATCCTTTCAATTGCTGCAATCAACTTAAAACCATTTCAGGATAGGAATATTGAAATAGAGAAAAAGCAAAATATCCTGGCTTCTATTAATATTGAAGCCGATGCTACCAATGCTGAAGATATTTATGCAGAGAAGATTGTCAACAGCTATATCGTTAATTCCAAGGGTGAGAAAGTAGACGGAGATGCCTTTACCGTTGATCTGAAAAAAGAACGTTCGAAGCCCGTTGAGAAGCAAGAGCTTCCAGTATTTGAATGCCAGATCGATGGAGGCGTAAAGTACATTGTTCCCTTACGTGGAGCAGGACTCTGGGGGCCTATTTGGGGTTACTTATCGCTAGAGTCTGACATGTCGACTATCTACGGAGCATCCTTTGATCATCAAGGAGAAACTCCGGGATTGGGAGCCGAAATATCAACCGATGCGTTTGAAGTTCAATTCAAACACAAAGAGATTTATGAGAATGGCAAACTGGTATCCATTACCGTTGCTAAGTCTAATGAATCAGCTCCAGAACAGCACAAAGTAGACGCAATATCAGGAGGAACGATTACATCCAAAGGGTTAGAGAAAATGCTATTGGATGACTTGAGCTCCTATACTGCCTTTTTCAACCAGAAAAAATAAAAGAAAATGAGTGATAGAGACCCTTTATTTTCAAAGAAAAACCTGAAACTGCTCAGCGATCCGCTAAACAGCAGTAATCCAATTACCGTTCAGGTGCTTGGGATCTGTTCAGCCTTGGCTGTTACAGCTCAATTGAAGCCTTCGGTTGTGATGTCTTTATCAGTAATGGCGGTGTTGGCATTTGCCAACGTTATTATCTCCTTACTGAGAAACACCATTCCCAACCGGATCCGGATTATTGTACAGCTGGTTGTTATTGCTGCCTTAGTAATCGTCGTTGACCAGATTCTGAAAGCCTTTGTTTACGATGTTAGCAAACAATTATCAGTTTTTGTCGGATTAATTATCACCAACTGTATTATAATGGGACGTTTGGAAGCTTTTGCGCTGGGTAACAAACCCTGGCCTTCTTTCCTCGACGGACTTGGCAACGCAGCAGGTTATGGCGCCATTCTGATTATTGTTGGTTTTGTACGCGAATTATTTGGCTCTGGAAGTATCTGGGGTTTCAAAATAATCCCGGCCAATTGGTACATCGAAAACGGTGGCTTTTATGCCAACAACGGAATGATGATTTTGCCCCCGATGGCGTTGATTACCGTAGGAATTATTATCTGGGTTCAGCGTAGTCGTAACCGTAAACTGATTGAAGAATAATCCGCAAAAAGAAAAGAAATTATGGAAAACCTGATTAATTTATTTATCAAATCCATCTTTATTGAGAACATGGTATTTGCCTATTTCCTGGGCATGTGTTCTTACCTGGCGGTATCCAAATCAGTAAAAACAGCTACCGGTCTTGGGCTGGCTGTCATCTTTGTTTTGGGAATTACCGTTCCTGTTGATTACTTATTGGAAAACTATGTTTTGAAAGAAGGCGCACTGACTTGGTTGAGCCCGACTTTCGCTGCTGTCGACCTAAGCTTCCTTAGCTTTATCATGTTTATTGCTGTAATTGCATCCATGGTACAGCTGGTAGAGATGGTTGTTGAAAAATTTGCTCCCGTATTGTACACGCAGCTTGGTATTTTCTTACCACTAATTGCTGTAAACTGTGCTATTTTGGGAGGTTCTCTGTTCATGCAGCAAAAAGCTTTCCTCAATATTGGCGAAGCCTCTGTTTATGGTTTAGGCTCTGGCGTGGGCTGGTTCCTGGCTATTGTTGGTATTGCAGCCATTCGTGAAAAAATAGAATATTCTCATGTTCCGGCTCCCTTGAAAGGTCTTGGAATTACGTTTATCGTTACCGGATTGATGGGATTGGCATTCATGGGATTCATGGGAATAAAACTATAATCAGATAAAAAATTCAGAACAATGATATTTTTAGCAACTCAAACTACAGTCGTTATTACCAGTATCGCTGTCTTCCTGTTGATGGTGATTCTCTTAGTATCGATCTTGCTGTATGCGAAGAAAAAGCTGACTCCCTCCGGAGTTGTCAAGGTTAACATAAACGAAGGCGACACCGTATTGGAAACCAATCCAGGAGACACCTTGCTGACCACGCTGGGGAACAACAAAATTTTCCTTCCGTCAGCCTGTGGTGGTGGTGGTACTTGTGCCATGTGCCGTTGTCAGGTTGTTGATGGCGGTGGTTCAATCCTGCCAACAGAAACCGGCTACTTTACCCGTAAAGAGCAAAACGACAATTGGCGTCTGGCTTGTCAGGTAAAAGTAAAAGAAGACATGGAGCTACAGATTCCTCAGGAAATTATGGGAATCAAGAAATGGGAATGCGAAGTGATCTCGAACAAGAATGTGGCGACTTACATCAAAGAGTTTGTGGTCCGTTTGCCGGAAGGTGAAACCCTGGATTTCAAATCAGGTGGTTATATTCAGATTGATGTTCCTAAAATCGATGTGGATTTCAAAGACATGGATGTGGATGATAAATTCCGCCCCGAATGGGAACAATTCAACCTGTTCGACCTGAAAATGAAGAATCCGGAACCAACATTCCGTGCCTATTCTATGGCCAACCACCCTGCCGAAGGAAACATCGTCATGCTGAACATACGGATTGCAACACCTCCGTTTGACCGTGTGAATGGTGGATTCCAGAAAGTAAATCCAGGAATTTGTTCTTCTTATATTTTCTCACGCAAACCAGGTGACAAAGTAACCATTTCAGGTCCTTACGGAGAATTCTTCCTGAAAAAGAATGACAATGAGATGATGTTTATTGGTGGTGGTGCCGGTATGGCTCCTATGCGTTCTCACCTGTTCCACCTGTTCCATACCCTTAAAGAATCGAATAAGAAAATCACATTCTGGTACGGTGCACGCTCCTGGAGAGAAGTTTTCTATTACGACCAGTTTAAAGCTATCGAAGAGAAGTTCCCGAATTTCTCCTTCCACTTGGCCTTATCTGATCCACAACCCGAGGATAACTGGGAGGGACCTACCGGATTTATCCACCAGGTTATTCACGATATGTACTTGGGGAAACATGAAGAACCCGAAGAAATTGATTACTATCTGTGCGGACCACCGATGATGAACGACGCCGTTCAGAAAATGCTTTACGATTTAGGCGTTCCAGATGAAAACATCATGTTTGACGATTTCGGTAGCTAATTCACGATCGCATAAAATACAAAAGAGCTTTCAACCCTAGTTGAAAGCTCTTTTTCTTTGGGACTGTTGCTAGCAGAGGCAAAATGAAAATTAGGTTGAGTCATCTAAGTTTCACTTGAGGAGGAATCCTGTCATCTGCTTGGGATCTCCAGGAATTTGTTACCCTCGATATTTGAGTGCCGCACTCACGAGGCTTGAGCAAATCACACAGGACTCCAATGTTAACAGTCACCAATCCTGTTCTGCTGGCACAATTCGATGCCGAGCTGTATGAATAACCTTCAAGCTTTCTCTTCACCAGAAAATATTTCAGCCTATTTATCACCAACATCAGAATTAAGTTTATACTTCCTACTCACTCTATTTATAGCTTTTGTATAACGAAAGGATTGAATACACTTTAATGAAATCCAGAGGCCTTTGATTATTTAGTATATAGTTGTTTTCACAAAACAACCACCCTAAACTTAGCTCCCTGCAACCAAACAGAAAGATCCAGATCATCACATTGCGGTGTATTCCTTGGATGAGGATGCTTGCCAGCAGCACCCGCGATTATAGTTCTTCCGAAAAGCAAAACAATCATTAACGAACTAAAAACTAATTTGAAGCTACTCTTAGCTTGTGTGTTTAACATTAATCCACTGAATCGATCATAAACAACTCGTTATAAAAACAAAGAAACATAAAACACGTCTTTTTATAGAGATTGTTTTTATGTTTCCCCTATTACCGATCTTAGTCTCCTAATTCTTCCATCTTAAAACGTACGATTTCAGGAGATTGATGTTCATCGTGCATAATATCTTCAATTTCTCTTACAATATCCGGATACTCTGAAGCAATATCATTTTGCTCCTGAATATCATCTTCCAGGTTATAAAGTTCAATGGTCATGTTTCCTTTCTTAATATTATTTCGGATGCCCTTCCATTTTCCCATCCGTACAGCTTGTTGTCCGCCATAGGCTGGAAACTCCCAATACAGATGTTGATGAGATTTCTGTTTTCCGCCTATTAGTTCAGGTAGAAAACTGATTCCATCTGTATCTTCAGGGGCATCAATTCCGGCAATATCACATAAGGTTGGTAAAACATCCCAAAAAGCTGAGACATGATCAGACTCTATTCCTGGCAATATCGTTCCTGGCCAGGAAGCAATCATTGGCGTGCGTATTCCTCCTTCATGGGTAAATCCTTTTCCCCATCCATATTCACTCTTAAATGGACCTCCACTATTAAACCATGGAGAATCTGTTCCTCCATTATAAGTCGCTCCGTTGTCAGAGGTAAAGACGATTAGTGTATTGTCGTAAATGCCCAAATCTTTAAGCTGTTTAACCAATTTCCCTACATTCTCATCTAAATAAGAAACCATAGCAGCATAAGCGGCATGAGGATAGCGATGTGGATAATAGCCTTTATCTCCAAGGTAAGGCTCCTCATCTCCAAACTTTTCCACATAATAATCAACCCATCTTTGAGGAGCTTGTAAGGGAGCATGAGGAATTGGTGTTGCCCAATACATAAAGAATGGATCATTCTTATTTTCGGCTATAAATCCGGTTAATTCAGCAAACATTACATCGCATGAATAGTTCTGCAAATCATACTTCCTATAACTATTCGTATCAAACGGATCAGCTCCTTCATCTAATTTGGTACTCGGAGCAACCGTATCATTTCCCAAATACAATCGTGACCCATTTTTATATAAATGGACAGGATAATAGGTATGTGCCTGACGCTGACAATTGTACCCAACAAAGAAATCGAATCCCATTTTGGTTGGAATGCTATGCGTATTAGGAGCCCCCAATCCCCATTTTCCAACCATGCCTGTTTTGTATCCGCCTTGTTGCAACATGCTTCCAATTGTATTGGTGCCTGCTAACATAGGACGCTGTCCTTCCAGTGTTGAATCGGCCAACTGAGCTCTGTAATTCCAAACATCACCTCGCTCATTCCATTCATCATTTCCACGGATTTGCGCATGTCCGGGATGTTTGCCGGTTAACAATACACATCGTGATGGGGCACAGACAGGAGCTCCTGCGTAGTGTTGTGTGAATTTCATCCCATTCTGGGCCAGCGCATCGATATTGGGAGTTTCAATTAATTCCTGTCCAAAGCATCCCAATTCTCCATATCCCAAATCATCCGCAAGGATGTAGATGATATTGGGTTTCTGAGTTACTACTGTTTTTGATGAATTGGAGCATGAAGCTATACTCAAACCAAGAGATAACAAAACAAAACTTCCTTTACGCAGCTTTATATTCTTAATTATTTGATTCATTTCTTCTTACTTGTAGTTCATTCGGAGGATTATTGATTGACCGAAAGTTCATTCTTGTAATTCCCAATTTTGTCCAATTTCACATTACCTGCTTTTGAAACAGAAATCGGAGCCTCTTTTAACTGCCATACTTTTCCTTCATAGGTAATGCTGCCCATTTGATCTTTCTGAAGTGATAAGCCTGCTTTCTTCAAAAAAGGGAATAAATCTTCGCCAACGGCAATTGATATATCTTCCACCATTTCATCCCAAGTTAGGCGATGTTCAGGAGTATTCTTCCAACGATTGTGCTGAACATATTTCCAACGGGGATACCAAGTAGGACCATATCGATCATCTAATTTCTGCCAAATCCACCAGGTTTTTGTCCAGTCTTTACCTTTACCAAAATCCTTGCGAAGTTTCTCATTTTCATAATGCGTTACTAAATCCAGCTGGTCGCCGGTCGGATCAAATTCGAATAGTTTATTGCATTTTTTTACCGGATAGTCACGAAGATTCTGCTCAAACCATGCATCAACTTTCCCTTGAAACCAGCCGGCATGAGCTTCTCCGCGATTAGGAATTGGTGTTATACCTGCCACTTCTCCTTCTTCATTTACAGGACCATGCATGGTGTGTGCCAGTTCATGTGCAAAAATGGATAATATTCCCATTCCAGAAAGGCTTATTATGCCATTCTCCTTGGGTTTAAATGCATTTACAGCCCAACCTCCACCTCCTCCAGAAGAGAGAATTAAATACATGGGCTCCAAGGTAGGCTTCGAAGGTAGCCATCCCTCGACTAATTCTTTAGCCTTAGGGATATCGTTTTCTACTGTTTTTATAAGTTCAGGCTTTTGATTGGCAGCATAAAACAAAACAACATCGTTAAATTGCTTTTCCAATTCAGGATAAATACCTCCGCCACCACCCCCGGAAATCGGGTATCGGGCATCGCCTCCAACCGGCTCTTTCCCCTGCGCCACTTTTGATATTGTCGAATTCAGCAATTCATTTTTCAGCAAATTCTCTTCTTTCTCCTGACGCTTTGTAGATAGGAGTTCATCATGCCCATAAATTGCAATGTGCCCTTTCCCATATTTACGATACACGGCAACTGGCAAGTTATTTTCTCCTTTTTGGCTGGGCTCCCAATCATCGCTGTGTTCAATGACTGCATAAGAAGTTTCTCTATAAGTGTCTTTTTGGGCTGATATTTTGGCGTCAAACCGCTCACATAATTGATTTAATGACCAGCCATCTGCCACATCCTCCGTTTTAGGTGGAACTCCAAAAATAATTAATCCACCACCATGATTCACAAAGTCAACAAGGGCTTCCTGTTCCTCGGGGAGGTATTCTTGTGCATTAGGATCGCTTTGATGCGTAATAATAACATTGTAGCTGAAGTTAGGATGCCAGGCAAAGGGGTAAATTCTATTCTCTTCATCCCATTTTACCCTCACTCGGCTTTTGCCTTCAGGATTCAAGACAGAATGAACAGAAGCCTGACTACCTATTGCACGATAGCCCAAACGATTCAACCTTTCGGGTAATCCCCACAGTGTGACGAATTTGCATTGATGAACCAGATCGATCATTACATTGATACCCTTATCGTTTTTAATATCCTGAATAGGCAAAGGATACTTTTGAAATACTTCGACAGGGAGGGTTATGCCGGCCTGCCAGGATTGGTCAATCTCAGAATCTGAAATTACCTTAGTTTGTTGTGTGGCATTGTTGCATCCGAAAGCAACTAACATCAGACTAAAAAAAATGGCTATTCTACAGTTCAATTTCATTTTAACAACGATTTAAATATTGAAATAAAGGCTTTCTATGGGATTTAGAAAGCCTTTTATTTTTTATGCCTTTTGGAAAATTAGAGATACATCTACTAACCCAAAATCTCCCACTTATTATCGTTAATCCAGCTTTTTTGAATATGGAATTTTCATTTTGATATCCCAGGTTCCTGAATCATTGATTTTAATACCCCAGCGAATGTAGGCCTGACAAAGAATGTTGCCAGTAGCTTCGTTTGTTTGGTATTGAGTCCAGTCATGCGCGCCTTTATCTGCTTCATACGCTTCTTTGTCCACCGTAAAAGCATCACGAGTGGTAATGTAATACATTAAATAAGAGCTGTTACCAGAGTAGCTTCTACCAAACTGAGGAAACGGAGGTGCAGGAAGCGAAAAAGTAGTACTCGTCTCGCTGACAATGGTTTCCGTCGAATTATCATGAAAGTTTTGAAGAAATGTAGCTCCTGATGGGTAAAATACAACCTTTGAAGGGCTCAATGGCTGATCCTGGCTATCTGCAATAGTCATGTTTACCTTAATCCCCAGCTTGGGTTCTTCGCTTACCTTTACTACAGTAATATACGGATGAGTTCCATCAAGCACACTAGGCACCCCTGCATCGAAACCATTGCTAATTGATGACGTATAGAGTGCATTCAACCCTCCATCATTCTTGACCAGATTAATTCTTGAGCGCATTTCAACAGGAAACTCAACCGGCTGAAATTTCTCTAGCTTAACGATCACAAAATCATCTAACTGACGTTCTCCTCTAACATTCGAGACATTAACATCAACTGAAAAAACTTCATTACTTGTATTCTCGATATGCTTAGTAGCCTGGGTGAATGCCATCTCGCCACTAACCTCGTTAATAAGGATACTAGGCTTATTGGCTAATTCCAGTTTGGCTTCTGCTAAGGCCAGCGTCGTATCAGTAAAAGGATTAAAAGCCTCTTTCCAAATCAATATCTCTTTCGGTTCAAATAGAGCATCTGTTGAGTTGCCATCTTCATCTTTAATATCAGTAATTTCCCAGTGCAATGGATAAGTAGATCCTTCAGCCGCCGGAGCCGCTGAAGTCATAAACACTCCACGAGGAACAAAAATGGTATCCTCCAAGGCGTGAATATTATCACTAATATAGCCTACTTCCGGCTGAGTACAGGAAGCTACCGACACTGCGATAAATATAAAATATAGTATTCTTTTCATTTTCGTTTTCATTTAAAAATTTTGTCATCCATCTCGATCAATTTGTTACAATATTAGAGAGGGACGTCATCACAAATCACCTATTCATCAATATCAAAATTAAACAAGGTATGTGATCCCTGTAGCACATGAATAATCCCATTTGTTGAAATAATATTTGAGGTTCTGACAATTACCCGGGTATCGTTGGTAACATTGTCCCATTCATCCCATTCATCCCCATCTTTATAGGTATAATAGACATATCCAGGGGCTGAGCTCAATTGATCACCATATCCGGTTTCACCATCCAGCTGCGGTTCAAGAGAAATTCTCCGTTGTTCGCCATTTATGGCTGTGTAGATCGCTCCCTCTTTTACCAAGTCATCACGCGTAATTCTTTCGGGAAAAATATAGCCGCCCATATACTTCGTTAAAGTATCAGTAGGAATATCATTTATAGTGTATTCGGCAAGCGGATCTTCTTTTCGGAGTTCAGTCAAGACCTTGTCAACGTACCTTCTTACAGAGAGATTGTTGGCAACAAAAAGCGTTGAGTTCCCATTGACTTCATCGGCTAATCCGGCACGATCGATTAAGATCGCTACAGTGTCCAATTGTGGATGAGATTTAATAAACTCCATGGTGGTCATTTCAACCTTGGCATCACTGACACCTCCATCGACCAGATAATCATTCTGCTCACATGAGAATAAGGCAAAAACAACGGCTACTATTAATATTAACTTTTTCATTTTCTATGCTTTAGTGTTTTAAATGCACTCATTACAATTTTCCTCGCCAGTATTCGGTTTGAACAATCGAAGGATTAACAGAGATCACAGATGGATCGATTGGCCAGAAATATCCTTTTTTAGCAATCCGGTTCTGGTTCATCCATGGAACACCTTCATAATAATAATCCATACGTATACGATCAAATCCGGCATGCCCTTCGCCAACAAATTCAATGGCACGCTCTTCAAAAATAGCTTTCATCATACTTGCACGGTCGGTAGCTCCGGTATAAGCTGGAACATTAGCTTTGCTTCTGATCAAGTTTAAGTCCACAACCGCTTCTGTTCCTTTCCCCAGCTTGGCCTTGGCTTCTGCTCGCAGTAAGTACATGTCTGCCAGGCGGAAAATCAAAAGATTGGATTCCAGGAATTGTGCATACGGATCTTCTGAATCCTGATCCTGCGATTGATGCGAATATTTCATCAGGAATGAGTTGTCAGGTTGCTCATATTCATAAAAGAAAAGATCTTTTCTTACATCATCAACCCGGTCTTCATCCTGTGCCATAAATTCGTTTCCATAAAAATCAGGATCAATATAAGGAGCCTTATTTGTATTTTTATCCTTCCAGATAGGGTAATTTAAAGTGAGTCCGGTAAAACTATTGTCGCCTGAAGTCATTCGAAAGGATTCATTCATTCCGGCATCAAAATTAATCTCAAACAACCCTGTTTTTGATTGCCCCCAACACATATCATCAAAGCCGTCAACACCTTCGGAAACATAGTCGATTAATTCAGCCCCACTGTTATCAATGACAGAACTGGCAGCCTCAATACATTTCTGAATCATCTCGTTATTGTCTCCATCTCTGCTGGCATACCACAGTGTTAAATGAGCTTTTAGCGCTTCAGCACTTGCTTTATTCGCTGTAATTGCCCACTGAGGATCAGCGGGAGAAGAATACTCCAAATGCTCAATTGCTTTGTCAACTGCTGCTAAAGCATGATCGAGAACCTCTTTTTCTGAAGATCTTGGTATCCGAACAATAAAGCCGTCTTCACCAACCAACTGATCAGACGTTTCAACAGACTCAGTTACAATTGGCACTTCTCCCCACACCTTGGTGAGGTAAAAGTATGATATTGCCCTGATAAAAGCCGCCTCACCGATGATTCGGTTTTTCTCATCTAAAGAAGTAAAAAGATCATCGGGCATTTCAGCAACATAGCCTTCAATAGTATTTGCCCAGTTCGCCGCACGGTAAAGATCTTTCCAGTTTCTGGAATAAGGCCGATATGCCAAATTATAGTTTCCGCTACCTTCAATATAATTTGCGATCCAGTTATGACTATTCATAAAAGTCATTCCTGTAATTTCGCCCCAGAAAAGAAAATTTGATTGAACAGTTAGGGAATATTTCAATAAGCCATAAGCTCCGGCCAAAGCCTGCTCTGCATTACTCTGATTTACCCAGAATACATCGGGATGAGTAATACTTACAGGTTCCTGATCCAATAGATCATTGCAACTTTGTGTGCTAATTAAACACAAAGAGATTAATAAGTATAATGTTATTTTTTTCATTTGATTCATGTCTTTCTATTATTTAAAACCTTACGTCAACACCAAAAGAAACAGTAGAGGCCTGTGGATATCCGTTACCCACTACGTGACCCTTAGCATCGACCAATGAAGCATCAACAATTGCTTTTGATCGTTGCCATTGGTATGGGTTCAGTACAGAAGCATATACCCGTAAGCGGGTTAAGCCATACTTTTTTATGAAGCTATTTTTTTCAAAAGTATATCCCAGCGAAGCATTGGTGACCTTCCAGTAATCGCCACTTTCTAACCATAACGTTTGGTTTTCTCTGAACCCGTAAAATGCCCCCAAGCCAGGAGCCGATGGATACAGGGCAGGAAAACGAACTCCGGCAGCACCGTCTCCTGGCTTTTCCCAGAAAGAGTGCATACTAAGGTCTGCTAGTCCAGCCTTTGCCCAACCAGTTCCACCTCTGTCATATCTGTCCATATAACTTTGTAGTACTGTATTCTTAATATCAGCACCGAATGAGAACTGACTGTAAGCCCTGAAATACCATCCCTTATATTGAAGATTGATATTAAAGGATCCCATAAGATCAGGCATTGGAGAATAATCACGAACTAATTGATAATCGTGAGTCTCATTTAAGATGTAATCTCCATTCAGGTCTTTCCAGATAGGAAACCCGGGACGAATAGCAGCCCAGGCACTTTTCCCAGCCAGGGGATCTCCGGTATATGGATTAACGGGTAGTTGAGACAGATCATCAATAATATAATCGTTGTAAAACATTTTATACAGGTTGATTGGGCGCCCAACAACATATCCATAGTTACCTCCTGTATAATCCTGATTACCATTAGGTAGCTTGCTAATAAAGTTATTATTTTGAGAAAGTCCGGAACTTAACTCCAGGCGAAGGTCATTGTTCCGTGGGAAGACATGCCATCTAACCATCGACTCCCAACCGTAGTTTAAAATTCCTGCAACATTGGCTTTGGCTGCATTGTATCCAGAATAAGCCGGGAAGCGGATGTCAAAAAAGAGCTTGTCGGTTAACTTATTATAGGCATCGAATGTAACGCTTAAGCGCTGTTTGAACATATCCAGCTCCAGTCCAAGGTTCCACTGGCGGGAATTTTCCCAAGATAGTTTGTTGTTCCCAATGGCATTGTAGTTGGGTATTACACCTGTTATGCCCGCATAGGACGAACGAGACATTTGATTGGCTCCAAAATAACCAGAACCAGTTCCACCATATCCCAGATTATATTTTCCAAATCGCAGGTAATTTTCGGTAAATTGTTTCCCATTAATCCCCCAGCTAAATTTCACCTTTGCAAAGTCTACAAAACTATCTTTGATGGGTTTAAACCAAGGTTCATCGGAAAATACCCAAGCTGCTGACAAAGAAGGAAAGTGTGCCCAGCGTACATCCGTTCCAAAACGGGAAGAACCGTCAATACTGTAACTACCACCTAATATATAGCGTTTTCTAAACTTATAGCTAAAACGGCCAAAATACGAGATTAACGCATTGGCGGCCAAATCGGTATATCCTCCAATTTCATCTTGTGTATAACGGTCATTAATTACTTTGATTGCATCGCTACCAAAACCAATGGCATTTAGCCCCATGTCTTCGTAGCGGTTGTAATCCACTTTGTGTCCCAGGATACCTGTGATCTGGTGCGCACCGATATCTTTGAAATAGCTTAAATACAAGTCAGAAGAAAGATTTCGGCGTGTATACAAGGAGTAACTGGCAAAACCATCCCCTTCAGGACGGGTCGTTGAAGGTTCATAAAAGTTCTTCTTATTACTACTGTACACGAACGTTAATTGCGAATTAAGCGTTAAGCCTTTAAACAGCTCCATGCGCGCAAAATTCGAAATCGTGG
Organism: Sunxiuqinia sp. sy24; assembly: GCF_052677165.1. Taxonomy (NCBI): domain Bacteria; kingdom Pseudomonadati; phylum Bacteroidota; class Bacteroidia; order Marinilabiliales; family Prolixibacteraceae; genus Sunxiuqinia; species Sunxiuqinia sp. sy24. The sequence continues at coordinate 294,793 of NZ_JBQYLH010000002.1, read as the reverse complement.
TTGCCACCGTTTGGTCCGTATTTTCCTTTTCCTTCAATTCACCTTCAAGTGAGGCTCTTTTAGCATCAGTTATATAGAAAAGTGAAGAATTTAATGACGCCGGATTTACTGGCAAGGCCGGGTTAGAGTAATTTTCGTATCTCCAAGGGTTACCTTGTCCTGTTTGCTGGTCAGTCATCACGATCCTGGAATTTAACTGGTTCGTGAATTTTTTCCCCACTTTCGAATTTATATTGGCTGAAAAGGTATAGCGGTCAAACCCAGTTGCAGATACTACCCCCTTGTTATCATCGTACCCCAGAGACAAACGATAATTAGAGGCAGCGGAACCGCCACGCATACTCAAACTATATTGCTGTTTTACCCCTGTTTGATAAAACATACCCTGATAATCAACATTGTTGTTAAACGCCGGATTTAAACTATCCGTCAGCATAATTGGAACTTCTCCCGTTTGCAGAACATCACTCAACCACCATTCAGAGATCATTCTCATCTTTTCTCGGCGTTCTGCCGTTCCTACCAACATAGGAACCAAGTCAGGTTTTGGCTGAATACCATAGTTTGCCGTAAAGGTAAATTCGGGCTTATCCAGAGCCGTACCTTTTTTGGTGTTAATAATAATAACACCATTCGCACCACGAGAACCATAAATAGCCGCTGCTGAAGCATCTTTCAAAATATCAATACTTTCGATATCAGCCGGATTAAGCGATGCTAAAAAATCGGTATTGGAAACATTGTAGCCCGCAAGGTCTTCCAAAGACGTTTGAACTCCATCGACAACATAAAGCGGATTACTAAAGGCAGTATTAGCATTTAAGTCTCCAGAAATACTCGTATTACCGCGAATCATAACAGCTCCCCTTGCTCCAGGCGCTCCACTAATTGTTATGTTCTGGATCCCCGTTGACTGAGACGCCAATAAGGAAGAAACACTGGTTACAGGAATATTCTCGAGATCTTCACTCCGAATACTCGTAACCGAAGCGGTCACATCACGCTTGTGTACTGTTTGGTAACCAATTGCAACAACCTCGTCAATAGCTTGCGAATCGCTTTTTAAACTTACATTTAGTACCGTTTTCCCTTTGACGGGAATTTCGACAGTTTCGAGCCCCACAAAAGAAATAACCAAAACTGCATCCTCCGCAACCTGGAGAGAAAACTCCCCATTTACGTTGGTTACCGTTCCGATGGTCGTTCCACTTTGAAAAACATTGGCGCCAGGAAGGGTTCCTCCTTCTGCATCTCTTACAATTCCGGTAACTGTTTTAGTCTGAGCAAAAGACTCGTTTCCCAAAAGAGTAAGAAAAAGTGCCATGCACATAAAAACTAAGGTCTTTTTCATACGTAATAGATTTAATTTAATACGTGGCAAAAAGTTAGGTTTGATTTCTCACCACTACGTTTCGATGCTAAAAGTATATGAAGAGCTTCCCTTTGGGCTGTAATAATAACACTATATATAGGTCAAATTCATAAACTGACAGTAATTATCATTCCTCAATAAGAACATATCATTCACTCCAAACCCACCCCCCTCAGATAAGCACCTGTATGTCACACCAATGCAACATCACCCTTGTATATAATCCGGATTACATTGCTCATTTTACGTTCTCTATGATTTTTCTCATAAACGGAGCTAGCTTACTCCTATACCTTTGAGTGGCACTTACGAAACTAATGTTATAGATTGACTGGTAACTGAAACGCATACAGCAGAGAGTTGAATCCTTTCTTATGCAATTTTCGCATAATGATGTTCATTATTTTATCTTTGCCCAAACCTAACTATTACGAGAAATGAAACTGTTTATCCAATCATTTACTCTATTCTACTTTATTGCACTGGTTTATCCGTGTGTGGCAAAAGAACGGTTTACTCATATTACGATTAAGGACGGGCTCTCCCAATCAAGTGTTAAGTGTCTCCATCAAGATTCCAAAGGATTTATTTGGATAGGCACAGCTGATGGCTTAAATAAATACGATGGTTTCCAGTTTAAGACCTACAGGATAGATCCAAACAACACTAATTCCATTGGAGGCAATGATATTTCATGCATCTATGAAAATCCGTATGATTCAACTCTCTGGATTGGAACCCACGATGCTGGCATAAGCATCTATAATCGGGATCAGAATAATTTCATCAAATTTGGGTTTAATTCTGAAAGTCAAAAATTGATCCCCTCGAACAAAATAAACGACATCATTACAACTGATGATAATAAACTTTGGGCAGCCACTCAAAATGCGGGAATCTGCTACTTTAATCCAACAGACTCATGTTTTGTTAAAGCAGGATTTAGCTCGATGGCAAAATTCAGAAGTATAAACTGCCTGGAAAAGGATGGACACGGAAACTTATGGATTGGTACACCATCTGGATTATTTGTCTGGTCAAGAAATGACCGAGAAAGTGGGCTTCCGAAGCAAGTTGCCTTAACCGAAAATACAACAAGTGTGCATGTTTCAGCTTTGGAGTTTGATATGAAAGGAAATCTATGGATAGGAACCTACCAAAAAGGATTATTTGTTTATCACCCATCCTCTGAAAAATTAAATTATTTCAACGATAAAATCCGATCTATTTTTAATGATTTGCCCAGAGTTCATGGTGTTAAAGAAACTAGAGATGGCAATATCTGGATTGCGACTAATGATGGGTTATATAGGTATGATGCTCAAAGTCGATGTGTTGATGTATTTAAAAATGATGACCACGATATTGAATCAATCAATGACAACGTAGCTTATTCCCTTTTGGAAGATCGCTCCGGAATTATTTGGATAGGGACTTTTACCGGGGGGCTGAATAAAATGGATCCTATCCAGTATCGCTTTTCAAAACTAAATCATTTGTCGTCTTTCAATCATAATAAAAGAGCAACAAATGACATCCGGTCTGTACATGTCGACGATTCTGAAACCACTTGGATCGGCACATCCAGCGGCCTTGTTGAGCTTAGCCTGAAAAAAAATGATTTCAATCTTATTAAAAGTTCTGTAAAAATTCACTTAGAAGATCATTTCATGGGCCCCATTACCTCCACCAACGACTTTCTAATTTGCAGCTCCGTTAATGGTGGAATTTTAAAAATGAAAAAGAACGGGGAATATACTTCTCTCTCAAAACAGATAGAACAACAAACAGGCATCAATATCAGTGTTTTTACATCCTCTGTAAAAGATGATTATCAAAATATCTGGCTCGGCACTGCAACTGGCTTGCTTCAATACGCACCAGATAAAAACGAATTTAGTCTATTTAATCCTATTGATCCCGACAATGAAATCATAAAAATCTACATCAATACAATTACGAAGGATCATGCAGGAAAGATTTGGATCGGAACGATTGATGGTAAACTTTATACATTTGATATACATACTAACGAATTTGAGTTGATCATTTCCGGTAAAGAGTACGATAAACTCATTAGCTTTAATAAAATTTTCTCACTCTGTGCATCAATACGGAACGAGGTGTGGATTGGCAGTGACAGAGGTTTATACCGACTGAACACTCAGAATGGAAGTATTGAACGTTTTCTTGATTTTGACGGACTCGCAAACAATACGGTATATGGGGTTGTTTGTGATGGAGATAATACGCTTTGGTGCTCCACAAATAATGGAATCTCAAGCTATGAAACCAAAGAAAAACGTTTTCAGAACTACACCTACGAAGATGGTTTGCAAAGCAATGAATTCAATGAAGGTGCTTATTTTGCAGATTCTGAAGGTGTAATTTACATGGGAGGGATTGAAGGGCTCAATATCTTTGACCCATCAAAAATTCCTTACAATGATTTTTTACCTTCTGTGATTATTTCAGAAATGGAGATTCAGTACAAGGAGGTAACTCCACGCTCACATCCCAACATCCTTCATCAGCAAATTAGTGTCACTCAAGACTTGACATTAAGCTATAAGCAAAGTACATTTAATTTTAAATTTGCTGCCCTTAGTTTTAGTTTACCGCATAGAAACAAATACCAATATTCCTTAACAGAAAAAGGGAATGAAGATAAATGGATTAATGCGGATGAAAATCGCATTGCCACTTATACCAATGTACCTCCGGGAGAATATACATTCAAAGTAAAAGGTTCAAATTCGGATGGCCTATGGAATGAAACTCCAACTTCTATTAACATTGTTATCAATCCTCCTTTTTGGCAAACATTGTGGTTTAAAGTGATAATGACTCTAATTCTATGGGGTGTCATCCATTACATTATATTTGTACGGACACGGAATATTCGTCGTCAAAAAAAGAAGCTTAAGCTCTTGGTCGAGAGAAAAACAGAAACACTTCAGATCCAAAAAGAGCAAATTGAATCTCAAAATAAAGAACTTAAAACGCACAATGAAAAAATTGAGCAAAAAAATAAGCAGCTTAACGACCAGCATTCTCAGCTAGTGACTCAACGTAACGATTTACTTCAAATGGCAGAGCAGATTGAGAAAGCAAACCAGGCAAAATTTAGCTTTTTCACGAGTGTCTCGCACGAACTTAGAACCCCACTCACTCTAATTATAAACCCTCTTAAAGATCTTTTAGAGGAGCCCGGAATTACAAAAACAAAAGAGACAAAAAGACGATTGAAAAATATTTACAACAATGCATCGAAACTTCTAGTTACAGTTAATCAATTACTCGACTACAGAAAAATTGAAACCAATAATATGAGAATGCATGTTGCTGAATTTGATCTGGTCCCGTTTGTACAAAACGCAGTACTCCTATTCAACGAACTTGCAGTTCAAAAAAACATTGAATTAAGCATTAAAAATTCAATGGGTTCTACGATCAAATTATGGGGAGACATGGATAAGCTAGAAAAGACCATATTCAATTTGCTTTCCAATGCATTCAAATTTACACCAGACGGCGGAACTATAAATATTCAATTATCTCTTGCCAATGAGAACAAGGAAGAGTTCATCAAGCTCTCAATAAAAGACAATGGAATAGGGATTGCCCCAGATAAACAAGAGATGATTTTTGATCGTTTCTATCAACTGGACAATCCATCAGCCCATCAAAGCTCAGGAAGTGGCTTGGGACTTGCCTTGGTTAAAGAATATATTGAACTGCACAAAGGATCAATTACCGTCGAAAGTACTCTTGGCAAAGGCTGTGAAATTACGATTCTGCTCCCGACTGGGGCTAGCCACTTTGATGATAACATGAAGTTTGTAGAAAACTCAAAACTGGACAGTGAATTACTCATTGCAAGTATTAGCGAGCACACGCCGCTAGCGGATAATGTAGAACAGGCTGACTCTAATGGAGAAAAATTGACACTGTTAATTATTGAAGACGATGATAATTTGGTAGCCTATATGACAGAGATACTCTCAGGGCGATATAGCATAAATATTGCAAAAAACGGAGAAAAAGCTTTTCAAATGGCAAAATCAATCAATCTTGATCTAATCGTTTGCGATGTCATGCTGCCTGACATCAACGGATTTAAATTATGCAAAGAACTCAAGTCTGATTTTCGCACCAGTCATCTTCCTATAATCTTGCTTACATCGTTGGCCAATCAAGAGGCAAAGCTGAATGGAATAAAGGCCGGCGCTGATGATTTCATTACAAAACCATTCGATTTACAACATCTCTTGCTTAGCATTGAGAATTTAATTGAAGGTAGGATAAGACTTCAAAGGAGATACAGCATGACTGATCCGGACGCCATTGAAGAGGACCTTTTAAACTCTAGAGACCGCCGATTTTTGCGGAATGCAATAAGATGTGTCGAAGAAAATTTAACAAATACTGCTTTCAATGTTGAAATGTTCTGCTCTTCACAGCAGCTAAGTCAGCCCCAATGTTATCGTAAAATCAAAGGCATTACTGGCCTGAATATCTCCGAGTTTATTAGAAACACCAGACTCAAGAAAGCTTTGAAATTATTACAAGTAGGTGAATACAAAATTAGTGAGGTCGCTTACGAAACTGGCTTTAATGATCCAAACTATTTTACTAAGAGTTTTACAAAGCTTTACGGAATGACTCCAAGCGAGTACATCAAGGCTTCTGATAAAATAACTTTTTAATTCGAAGCCTTACTTTTTCAAAAACGAACCAATTCAGATGAGTGTCCAAAACCCTTGAATTACCGGTTGAGAATCTCTCTTTAAGCTATTCCATATAATAGCTGCAAATACTGTTGCCGTTTATCAATGACAACTTGCTAAAACTGGGAATAACTTATTTGTTTTTAGGAAACTATGATTGTGCGAAAAATAAATTTCAAAAACGCTGCTCCTCTCTAGCGCCTTTCCTGAAAGAAGGCCGTCATCAAGTCGCCACATTCGTCGGCTAACACGCCCCCCATAAATTCGGTTTTGGGATGCAAAGCATTTGGAGCAAAATTAGAGAAGCCACGCTTGGCATCATAGGCGCCAAAAACAACCCTCCCCATCTGCGACCACCCCAACGCACCGGCACACATCACACAAGGCTCCAAGGTGACATAAAGGGTGCATTTATCGAGGTATTTACCGCCAAGCAGGTTTGCTGCAGCCGTAATGGCTTGCATTTCAGCATGTGCCGTCACATCGGTTAGCGTTTCCGTTAGGTTATGCGCTCGTGCAATCACAAGGTCCTGCGCAACCACCACAGCTCCAACGGGTACTTCGCCCTTTTCATAGGCTCGTTGAGCTTCCTGGAAAGCTTTCTTCATAAAATAAGTATCATCAAAAGGCTTCATCTCAAAATCCATTCAGAATTAATCACAAACCTACAATTTAAATTGCTAAAATCTGCTTATTTTTGCAGGCAAACAAAAACGAACAAAGTTATGTACAGAACACATACATGTGGAGAATTACGCCTGGAACAACAGGGTACTGAGACAACACTGGCCGGCTGGGTGCAACGCAAACGCGAACTGGGTGGAATGACTTTTGTCGATCTGCGTGACCGCTACGGCATTACCCAATTGGTTTTTGATGAGAACACCTCAAGCGAGCTAACAGAAAAACTCAAGAAAATTGGAAGGGAATATGTGATTCAAGCTACAGGACTTGTTCGTGAACGTAGCAGTAAGAACAAAAATATCGCTACCGGCGAAGTTGAAGTTGACGTCAAAGACCTAAAGGTGTTAAGTGCGTCGGCTACTCCTCCCTTCACCATTGAAGATGAAAGTGACGGCGGCGATGATATCCGCATGAAATACCGCTACCTGGATCTACGACGCAATCCGGTCCGCGAAAACCTGATTCTGCGTTCAAACATGGCTCATGCCATCCGCTCCTATCTAAACAATAAGGAATTTATTGAAACGGAAACACCTGTATTGATTAAATCAACGCCCGAAGGTGCCCGCGACTTTGTGGTTCCTTCACGTATGAATGAAGGTGAGTTTTACGCCCTACCCCAATCGCCACAGACATTTAAGCAGCTATTGATGATTGCTGGCTTCGATCGCTACTATCAGATTGTAAAGTGTTTCCGCGATGAAGATTTACGTGCCGACCGTCAGCCTGAATTCACACAGATCGACTGCGAAATGGCATTTGTGGAGCAGGAAGATGTGCTGAATACCTTTGAAGGTTTAACCAAGCATCTTTTCAAAACCATCAAGAATGTAGATATCATCGATTTCCCTCGTATGCCCTATTCCGAGGCAATTGCGAAATACGGATCGGATAAACCGGATACCCGCTTTGAAATGTTGATCAGCGACTTAACAGAAGTGGTAAAAGGAAAAGACTTCAAGGTATTTGACGAAGCCGAGTTCATTGGCGGAATTTGTGCTAGCGGATGCGCCGATTACACTCGTAAACAACTGGATGCATTAACCAATTGGGTAAAACGCCCGCAAATTGGTGCCAAAGGCCTAGTGTATGTCAAATGCAACGAAGATGGTAGCTTCAAATCATCAGTTGATAAATTCTACGCACAAGAAGATTTACAGCAATGGGCAGCTACTTGCAATGCCCAACCGGGTGACCTTATTTTAGTGCTGTCCGGAGACAAACCGGACATGCTTGATGCGCTAGGCTCACTTCGTCTTGAAATGGGAAAACAGCTCGGTTTGATGGATAAAAATACCTTCAATCCACTTTGGGTTGTCGATTTCCCGCTACTGGAATGGGACGAAGAAACGCAGCGCCACTATGCCATGCACCACCCGTTTACAGCACCAAAGCCAGAAGACATTGCTCTATTGGAAACCGAACCTCGAAACGTTCGCGCCAATGCTTACGACCTTGTGATTAATGGTGTAGAAATCGGTGGTGGTTCTGTTCGTATTTTCGACGCAGAACTTCAGGCCAAAATGTTTAGCCTGCTCGGCTTTACCCAAGAAGAAGCTGAAGCTCAATTCGGGTTCTTAATGAATGCATTCAAATACGGTGCTCCACCGCATGCCGGAATCGCTTTTGGGTTTGACCGACTGGTATCGTTATTTGCTGGCCTGGATACCATTCGCGACGTTATTGCATTCCCAAAAAACAACGCAGGACGCGATGTCATGATCGATTCACCATCGACTATCTCGGAGGCTCAACTGGACGAATTGAATCTGAAGGTTGACTTAAAAACCAAGTAAAAAATGAATACCACATCATAAAAAAAGGGAGTTTCTGGCTCCCTTTTCTATTTTAAAAAATCTTCGCGCACCGGATTAAAACTATCAACCAGACGTGCCGTTTCGCTGAGTAGCTGAATCGTATGTGGCACTCCGGAAGGCACCGCAAACATATCGCCGCTTGTTAACTCCTAGGGCACTTCACCATCGCAAAAAAAACGAATACGGCCCGAAGCAATATAGGACGTTTGCTCGTGCGGGTGGCTGTGCTTAGGCTCTGGTTCTTCCCAGGGCCCATCCGTAAAGTCAATTAATACCGTCATTAAATGATCGGTGTGAATCAGCTTGCGCTGCAAACCTGATCGCACAATGTCATAAGGTGTTTGGTCAAATTTGATTGTTGCCATAATTCCATTAGTTATCCTGCTTTGTTCCTAAAGATACTCCATAGCGAACCAAATACCTTGCTCTGATAGCTAATCCTCCAGATTGAATACGGAGTACCAATGTTCATAAATTTCGGACTTTAAAGACGCTCAAAGCATTCCGCTCCTCCTTTCCAGCCCCTGCGAGAGTGACTCAATTTGTAATCATGCGTATTATACAAAAAAAGGAGAGCCATTGGCTCTCCTTTACTATATTGATGATCAAAAAACTATTCTTCAGATCTTTTTCGAGACGAATAGTTGATGTGCAGGGCTGAAGCTTTACGCAGTTCCTGCTTGATATCAGTAACGATACCCATCTTTGTAAATTCATCTACTTTCAACGAGGTAATCATGAAAGGTACTTCAGCCTCATCACGTGCCTCGCGTTCACTTGTAATATAGTCTTGGATATCGGTCACTTTCGCAAACTGATCATTCAACTGGATGCGTGGTTCAGAACCAAACACACGTTGATATTGGTTATGCGGAGTTCCTACATAAATGTAGCTAACCAAAGATTTCTTTTCTAATTTCGATAATTCAGTTGCTTCAGGTACGGTTACTTTTACCATCAAAGTAACTTCCCGCATGGTTGTACTAACCATGAAAAAGAAAAGCAACATAAATACGATATCGGGCAATGATGCCGTTGAAATCGGTGGTAATTCCTTAGAGTCATTCTTTCTAAACTTTGACATACTAATTTCCTCCCACTTTTTTAGGTTCTGCTTCGGATATTTTAGAAGGATAGATATCTCTAATCGCTCCTTGTTGTTCCCTATCCAAGCTTTCATATGATTTGCCAAACTTACGTTTAGCAAGATCTTCTCTTAAATCGTTGATGGCACCAACCAACTCGTTTTGAACAGCGATGTAAGTTCCATATTGAGTACCTACGTCATTTCGCAAAGAAATAACCCCTTTAGTAACTTCCACTTCCCCAAAGAAATCAACATTTTTGACTTCTTTTTCAGGTAAGTTTTCTTCATTATAAGGGTTGTCCATAAATTCTTTGGCTTTCTCACGAAGGTCTTCGATACGGCTAATTTCACCTTCCACCAATAATTGGTTATTGGCGTTAACCAAAACCACGAACACGTTACGTTCTTTAATTGGCGGAGTATCATCATCCTCCTGATTCTCTGGAGGCATAGGGGGAAGACGACGCTCTAATCCGCTGTCAACATCCATTGTGGTGGTTACCAGGAAAAAAATAAGCAACATGAAAGCAATATCTGCTAATGATGACCCCGGTATTTCTGGTACTCTTCTTGCCATATTATTTTATTTTTCCTGTGTTAATTCCTACAATTATGTATCATTTAAAAACTTTATTCAGCGATGAACCAGCAATAGCCAGCATCACCAGAATAAACAGTACGTATGTTGCATACAAACCTGTTCCGACCATTTTTGAGACTGAATCGGTCAATGTTCCGTCAGCAACAAATTTTTCGACACCATAAAATTGTGGGATTGCATCAGATGCAAGAACATAAGAAACAATAACGACTGCAGCAGCAAAAACCAGCGCAACAGCACCTTTTTTAGCAGCTGACTTGTCAGTAAAGGTATTAAATAGGGCAAAAACAACGGCGATAAGCGCGCCAGCACCCAAAAGAATGTATGACCAGGTTAGGTTCGAGTTAATCCAGGCACCCATAGTAGGGTCAGCTTCGTTCTCACTGATATTTGTCATCATTGACACAATCAGAACAGCTGAAACTGCTAATAGTACCCACAAAACGATGGATAATATTTTATCTAACTTCATAAGTTAAATTATTTTTTAAGATTGTGTTTTACTAGAATATCGATCAGAGAGATAGATGCATCTTCCATGTCGTTAATGATACTATCAATTTTAGCCAAACAGTAGTTGTAGAATACCTGAAGAATCATTGCAACCACAAGACCAGATACAGTTGTAATCAAAGCCACTTTAATACCACCAGCAACCAATGCAGGGCTAATGTCTCCAGCAACTTCAATCGCATCGAATGCAGCAATCATACCAATTACTGTACCCATGAATCCAAGCATAGGGGCCAAGGCAATGAACAAAGAAATCCAGCTCAATCCTTTTTCCAACAAACCAGCTTGAACACCACCGTATGAAACAACGGTTTTTTCAACCACTTCTAAACCTTCGTCTGAACGGTCAAGACCTTGGAAGAAAATACTGGCAACAGGTCCACGTGTATTACGGCAAATTTCTTTTGCTGCTTCAATACCACCATTTTCCAAACCTTCTTCAACTTTCACCAACAATTTCTTTGTATTGGTTGTTGACAAGTTAAGATAGATCACTCTTTCTAATGACATTGCAAGACCTAAAATCAAACAGATCAATACAAAAGACATAAAAGTAGGTCCACCTTCGATGAATTTTTGTTTCAACTGACTGTGCAATGATTTACCTTCCTCGGCTGCAGCGGCTGCTTCTTCCTCAGCATCGGCGGCTAAATCAACAGCAGGAGCAGTTTGTTCTGCTACCTCAGTAGTTGCTTCCTCTTTTGTATCCTGAGCAACGGCATTGTTCGACGCTCCAATATAAAGCATCCCAAGAACTGCTATAAACGCAAATAGTTTTTTCATCATTGGTTTTAATTTTAATTAGTAAATCTTCTGAATTTTTAATTTTATAATACTATTTGTTTTGTAATTGACTAAACCAAAAGCGATGATAACTTTTGATTGTTCTATTTTTAAACCTCATTGATTAATGCTTTCTACCATTAACATTAACCTGTCGGCGGAGAGAGAGGGATTCGAACCCTCGGTACCCTTTTGGAGTACACACGCTTTCCAGGCGTGCCAGTTCAGCCACTCCTGCACCTCTCCAATATATTATACTGTCACCAGTATTTTTCAGGGCTGCAAAATACAAAAAAAATATGAAAATGAAATAAGCTACTCACTTATTTCCCCACTCAAATTTTTCCGCAAATGTAACTTGACATCTTCGTGGCTCAAACCCTGCCCAAGTAAGAACATGAGCTTGGTTACAGCAGCCTCTGTTGTCATATCTTTTCCGCTTACAACGCCAATCTTTTTCAACTCTCTACTGGTTTGATACTGCCCCATTTTAACCGTTCCACCCTGACATTGCGTAACATTAACACAAACCACATTGCGGCGGATGGCTTTTCGGATCACCCGGATCAACCAACCCAAGGTTGGCACATTACCCGAACCAAATGTTTCCAAAACCACTCCTTTTATTGTTGAGATATTGATGATTTGCTCAAAAATTTCCCGATTCATGCCCGGAAAAAACTTCAAAACAACCACCCGATCATCAAAATTAGAGCTTACTTTCATGATCCCTTTCTTCTCCGGATGGAAAATATTCTCATGAAAAAACTTAATATCGACACCTGCTTTAGCCAAAATGGGATAATTAACCGAATCAAATGCGCTAAAGTGATCGGCATGCCTTTTAACGACCCGGTTGCCACGGTAGAGTTTATTGTCGAAATAAATACACACCTCCGGCACGATAGCCGTACCATTTTCCTGAGCGGCTGCAATCTCAATAGCTGTGATCAGGTTTTCTTTTCCATCGGTTCTCAAAACACCAATGGGCAATTGTGAGCCCGTCATCACAACGGGCTTATCCAGATTCTCGAGCATATAGCTCAATGCCGAAGCAGTGTAGGCCATCGTGTCGGTTCCGTGTAAAATAACGAACCCATCAAACTTTCGATAATTTTGCAAAATAATTTTGGCCAGCCGCCCCCAGGTTTTAGGCGACATATCTGAAGAATCAAGCGGCGGGTGAAAAGTCTGTGACTCCAAGTTGCACCCCAGGCGCCGGAGCTCAGGAACTTCATCGGCTATTTGATCAAAGCGGACCGGAGCCAGTGCTCCTTTTCCATTCTTTTGTACCATCCCGATAGTCCCGCCGGTGTAAATTATTAGAATCGACTGATCATTCACGTGTTCGCTATTTTGACTTCAAAGGTAAGGAAACATCTAACTAAATACCGAATAAATTAACCGCGTTGGCTGAAGTAATTTTTGCCACTTCATTTACCGACAAATCATGGAGTTCTGCGATTTTACGAGCTACATGTATCAGGTAAGCACATTCGTTGCGTTTACCTCGGAATGGCGTGGGGGTCAGATAGGGAGCATCTGTCTCCAGAATAAGATGTTTTGGGTCGATCTGCCTAATCACCTGATCCAAACCACTATTCTTAAACGTGACAATTCCACCTATCCCTATTTTAAATCCCAGGTCAATAATTTTTTCGGCTTGCGCTACAGTTCCCGTAAAACTATGAAACACTCCAGTCAAATCAGCTTGATTTTCCTCATCGACAACAGCAAAAACTTCATCGAATGACTCCCGAACATGCAAAACAACCGGAAGCTTGTATTTTTTTGCCAACTGTAGCTGGCGTCGGAAAGCATTAATTTGCTCTTTCAGGAAGCTTTGCTCCCAATACAAATCAATACCGATCTCGCCAATCCCATAAAACTTCCGTTTCTTCAGCCAAAATTCGATCAACTCCAATTCCTCTTCATAATCTTCGCCTACCGAAGTGGGATGCAATCCCATTAGAGGATAACAAATTTGAGGATACTGATCTGCCAGATCCAACATTTTCTTAACCGAGGAGCTATCGATATTGGGCAACACTATTTTCCGGACATCATTGTCGTAGGCCCGGGTAATAACATCATCAACATCGTCGAGAAACTCTTCGGAATAAATATGCGCGTGTGTATCAATTAACATTTCAAAAATTTGGCTCAAAGAAAATCAATTTCGATTAGCTAACCTTAAAAGAAATATTATCTAATTGATAATTCCACCCGGAGGTTTTTAAATTTTGAGAGGGAAACAACCGCTTCCCTCTCTCCCCCCTTAATTAGACAACCCCCTGAGCCATCATAACATCAGCGACTTTCACAAAGCCTCCGACATTGGCTCCTTTTATGTAGTTGATTTTATCTCCTTCGCGGCCATACCGCACACAGGTATCATGAATTTCACGCATTATAATATGCAACCGGGCATCCACCTCTTCACGCGTCCAGTTCAGGCGCTGGCTGTTTTGGGTCATCTCCAGCCCCGACACAGCAACGCCTCCGGCATTAACAGCCTTCCCGGGAGCATAACTTATTTTTTCGGTTAAGAATTCTGCAGCCTCGGCTGTACAGCCCATATTCGACGCTTCCGCCAATAAGAAACAACCGTTTAATACCAGTAAACTTGCATCACTAACATCCAATTCATTTTCGGTAGCACATGGAATAGCAATGTCGACCGGCTGCTCCCAAGGCTTTTTACCGGGGAAAAATTCAGCGTCGAACTCATCGGCATATGGCTCTACAACATCATTGTTACTGGCCCGAAGCTCAAGCATGTAATCGATTTTCTCTCCGCTGATCCCTTCTGCATCATAAATATAGCCATCAGGTCCGGAGATAGTAACCACCTTACCGCCGAGTTCATTGATCTTCATAATTGCTCCCCACGCCACATTTCCAAAACCGGACACAGCAAAGGTGTGCCCGGCAACTGTTTTGCCAAGCAATTCGAGCATGTGCTGCACAAAATACACTGCGCCAAAACCCGTCGCTTCCGGACGTATCAAACTTCCACCCCAAGCTAAGCCCTTTCCAGTCAACACGCCAGTAAATTCATTTCGGATACGTTTATACTGCCCAAACAAATAGCCAATTTCCCGGCCTCCAACGCCAATATCACCGGCAGGCACGTCCGTATTGGGTCCGATATGACGTTGCAGCTCAGTCATGAAACTCTGGCAAAAACGCATGATTTCATTATCCGATTTTCCTTTGGGACTAAAATCAGATCCACCTTTCCCTCCGCCCATTGGCAGAGTTGTCAGGCTATTCTTAAATGTTTGCTCAAACCCCAGGAACTTCAGAATAGAAAGCGTCACCGTTGGGTGAAACCGCAAACCTCCTTTATAAGGTCCTAAGGCAGAATTAAATTCAACCCGATACCCTCTGTTGATTTGAACTTCCCCCTGATCATCAATCCAGGGAACCCGAAACATAATGACCCGCTCCGGCTCAACCATGCGTTCGAGAATCTTAGCTTTTTTATAACGCGGATTTTCTTGATAAACATCCCAAATGGATTCGACCACCTCTTGAACGGCCTGATGAAATTCGTTTTCACCAGGTGTTTTGGCTTTTAAGCCCAACATGAAATCATTGATATCTGCTCTCATCTTGTTTATTTTTTTTCCAAATGAACAACCAATTGCTTTAGACAAAGGAATAGACGATAATTACCTAAAACACTGACTTTATTCAACAATTAATTACGATAATAATGTTTAAAAACAGAAACAAATGTCAATTTAATATTCATGAAATAAAAGCAAGTCCTCATTTATTTAAAACGTTTTGTCAATTAATCAAAAACTCACATACTTCTCTGACCTTTAGCTCTTAAAAACACAGCAAAACCAACATTTAGATCACCAGCAATCCAAAAATCAAAAGCATCTCCAGAAAGCACAGAACCGGTCAGCTGCCGACTCATTTTTATTAACAGTACACAGGTGGCATCAAGCCAGACAAACTGACTGAATGCAGGAAATATATCATTACACGACACCTCGCGTTTCACAAATATCAAAACTTGACCCTAAAATCGCCATCGAGGAGATTTTTTCAAGCTATCTTTCGACGAATATGAATGAAAAAAACATCTTTATCTGAAAGCCCCAAAGGCCCTTCATGTACTCCAGAGGTGCATTTAGGCATCAAAAACAGGCCATTTATCAAAAAAAATGAAAAAGTATTTGATGCCTCATTCGTCTCCCTTAACTTTATGTTCTTTAAAAACCAAACCCTATGATCTCAAACTATCCTTCACTCAAAAATGCAGTCACTCTCCTTTTTAGGCTTCTTGTTCTAATTCTCTGCCTCTGCATTCCCATTTTCATCTTTTCGCACCTGACCAACAACGCAGTCGAAAACAGAACATTCAAAACAGTGTATATAACATCAGTATTAGTTCTGGCTCAGATCATGATCATCATTTATGCCATCAATCGAAAAAAAACTCAAGAAGATTTCAGTCTTAGCAGCGAATTAAGGAACCTCCCTTTTTCTTTTCTTCCCTTGGTCATGCTTGGAACATTCGCCCTATTTTTCCTGCTTGACCCATTGGAGCAAATCCTGCCACTCCCCTTTCCCATTCAGGAATTCTTCATCAACTTGCTTGAACTGAAAGCCTACGCCTTCATTATTATTGTATTGCTTGCTCCGATTACAGAAGAAATTTTGTTTCGGGGCATCATATTAAAAAGCTTATTGAATAACTATTCGCCCTTAAAGTCCATTCTGCTTACCGCCTTTCTCTTTGGCGCAATTCATTTCAATATCAACCAACTCATTTCCGGATTGATTTCGGGCATTTTTCTCGGCTATCTGTATTGGCAAATTCAATCGCTTTCGCTGTGCATCCTGTCACATATGCTTTACAATGGAATTGCCTATGGAGCTTACTACCTGCTAGACAATGGATTCAATATCGAGTCAACAATTTCCAACACCAAAGTATACCTACTGCTCTATTTCATTGCTGCTCTGACCCTTGCGGGATGTCTGCTCATCATTCACAAGCGAAGTATACAGCTAAGCCCAATAGACTCTGAGCCTCAGATTTGGTAAAACCAAAGGCAAAATACAAACTGAAAGTTGTACTTTTGCCCCTGAACATTAAAATCAGAAATATGAAACAAGCAGAAATTCATACCAACAAAGGCGTCATGAAAGTCAACTTTTATGAAGAAGACGCGCCAGGGACAGTAGAAAACTTCGTAAAACTATCGAAAGAAGGCTTTTATGATGGGCTGACTTTTCATCGGGTAATTCCAAACTTTGTTATCCAGGGCGGCTGTCCGGACGGAACCGGCGCTGGCGGTCCTGGTTATTCAATTAAGTGTGAATTGGATGGAAACAATCAATACCACGACCGCGGTGTTTTATCGATGGCACACGCTGGAAGAAACACAGGTGGATCTCAGTTTTTCGTTTGCCATAGCAGAGAAAACACAGCTCACCTCGACCGTAACCATACCTGCTTCGGTAGAGTATACGAAGGCTTGGAAGTCATTGACGCCATCCGCCAAGGAGATACGATCGAAAAAATTGTGATTACAGAATCATAAGAAATCGAGGATTGGATGAGTTCACTTATCCAATCCTTTTACTTTAGAATAAACAAAAGCAGCATTCCCAATCGAAACAAGGATAGCTGACAGTAAAGGATTCTTTACCAAGCGCCTAATCAACTCATTGATTTCTCAAAAACTGACGGGCAGCCTCCAAATCTTCAGGCGTATCTATTCCAATACTTTCAAAAAGAGTTTGCCCCACTTTAATCCGCAAGCCATTTTCCAGCCAACGCAACTGCTCCAACGATTCAGCCAACTCCAAGCTGGAAGGCTCTAATTTAGTCAGCTGCTGCAATACGTCTTTCCGGTAAGCATACATGCCCAGGTGACTGTAAAACTGGTGATGGGCCAGCCAATCTTCCTTCTTAGCACCCCGAACATGAGGAATTGCTTCACGACTAAAAAATAACGCATTCTGATTGCAATCGACTACCACCTTCGGACGATTCGGATTAAAAAGAACCTCCGTCTGCTCAATCACTTTGACCAGCGTGGCAATGTCAGTATCCTGATCAGCAAAACATGCTTTCAAGGCTTCAATTTGTTCAACCCGAACAAAAGGCTCATCACCCTGCACATTAATAACAACATCAAAATCATGCTTCGCGGACAACAAACGCGCCGCTTCAGCACAGCGATCGGTACCACTTTGGTGATCTGCACGGGTCATGACAACCTGTCCTTTAAAATCAGCCACACACTGAGCAATACGCTCATCATCGGTGGCTACCCACACCTCATCCAACACCTGTCCGGCATTCTCACAAACATGCTGAATGATCGGTTTTCCTTCCAACAAGGCCAAGGGTTTCCCCGGGAATCGGGTCGACGCATAACGAGCAGGGATAACTCCAATAAACTTCATACTTTCAAAATTAAAGATTCACAAAGGTAGCACGAACAGCTAGTTGACTCGCAAAAAAACTAAAAATTGTTAATTTCGCCTATACTATTGACACATCATCATTCTTAACCAAGAAAAGCAAAGGCTTTAAAAGTTAAAATTGTAACTTTGTGCGTTGAAAAATCAGTTGCGTAACTATGGATGTTCAGGAAATAAAACAACGTTTTGGAATTATTGGAAATGCACTGGGACTCAACCGGGCCATTGAAGTTGCGGTACAGGTTGCCCCAACAGACTTGTCGGTTTTAATTACCGGCGAGAGTGGAACCGGTAAAGAAGCATTTCCTCAAATCATACATCAATTTTCTTCCCGCAAACACGGCAAATACATTGCCGTAAACTGTGGTGCAATTCCTGAAGGAACCATTGACTCCGAATTATTTGGACACGAAAAGGGAGCATTTACGGGTGCCTTGTCTGATCGGAAAGGTTACTTCGAAGAAGCGGATGGTGGAACCATCTTTCTGGATGAAATCGGAGAACTGCCCCTTTCGACCCAGGTAAGATTGCTACGCGTTTTGGAAGCTGGCGAATTCATGAAAGTTGGCTCATCAAAAGTACTGAAAACCAATGTTCGTGTCGTAGCAGCCACCAATGTGGACATCCCCACAGCCATTGAAGAGAGTAAGTTTCGCGAAGACTTGTACTACCGACTCAACACCGTACCGATCAGGGTATTGCCATTGCGCGATCGCAAAGA
The DNA here is from genome assembly GCF_052677165.1 of Sunxiuqinia sp. sy24. Classification (NCBI taxonomy): domain Bacteria; kingdom Pseudomonadati; phylum Bacteroidota; class Bacteroidia; order Marinilabiliales; family Prolixibacteraceae; genus Sunxiuqinia; species Sunxiuqinia sp. sy24. Next base: position 276,026 of record NZ_JBQYLH010000002.1, on the reverse strand, counting down.
AGACATCTACCTGCTTTTCCGCAAATTCGCTCTTGATTTCGCTGAGCGTTACCGCATGCCTCCCATTCGACTGGACGAAGAAGCACAAAACGTATTGGTGAATTACAACTGGCCAGGTAATGTTCGTCAACTCAAAAACATTACCGAACAAATATCCATCATCGAACAAAACCGAATCATTGACGGCCATGCCATGCACGGATACATCCCCAGCGCCAAAAACAATTTACCGGCAATATACAAGGGAATTGATGAAAAAACATTTGCCAACGAACGTGAAATCCTTTACCAGGTCTTATTCGACATGAAAAAGGATATGAACGACTTAAAGAAGCTGGTTCACGACCTCATGGTTGATGGCGCCGACCGCCCCGATTTCCATTCCGAAAATGCACAAATCATCCGGAAAATTTATCAGGAAGATAGTGATCCGATGGTCTCGAAAACAGCTAGCCAGTCTTCTATTCATTACAATGATTCTATTAACCGGGATGACATTCAGGACACCGAAGAATTTGTAGAAGAGTCCCTTTCGCTGGAAGACAAAGAAATCGAGCTCATCAAAAAAGCTCTCGACAAACACAAAGGAAAAAGAAAATACGCCGCACAGGAGCTGGGGATTTCAGAGCGCACCCTGTATCGAAAAATTAAAGAATATGACATTAACTAATAGCATCAAAAGCCTCACTCTAATTATTTTACTCGTATTGGGAGTGAGTAGCCTGCTGCAAAGCTGCAAAGTTTCCTACTCCTTTACTGGGGCTTCTATTTCTCCGGAAGTAAAAACATTCTCGGTGTATTACTTCCCCAACCGGGCTCGCTTAATTAATCCCAACCTAAGTCAGCAAATGACCGAAGCGCTGCAGGACAAACTGCTTCGGCAAACATCGCTGAATCAGCAGGAAGAAAGCGGCGACCTCGAATTTGAAGGCCAGATTACCAACTACGAAACCCGCCCGATGAATATCTCACAAGGCGACTTGGCGTCACAAACCCGCTTAACTGTTTCCGTAAAAGTAAAATATACCAACAACGCCAATCATGACGAAGACTGGGAAAAGACCTTTTCAGCCTATGAAGATTTTGACAGCAACCAAATTCTAAGTAGCGTTGAAGATGAATTGGTAATCGCTATTTTGGACAAACTAACAGAAGATATTTTTAACGCATCGATTGCAAACTGGTAATGCAAAAAGAAGCTTTTTACAACTACCTAAAACACCCGGAACAGCTAAACCAGGAGAGTTTAGTTGAACTTAAAGAAGTAGTCAAAAGCTATCCGGCTTTTCAGACAGCCTGGATCCTATTGCTAAAAAATTTGAAACGCCTTGATCACCCGGACTTCGACAGCTACCTGAAGCAAGGAGCCATTCGCATTGCCGACCGGCGTATGCTGTACCATTTTCTGCATCAGGAAGATCCTGAATTGCTAGAGCAAGCAGCCACCCTCGATAAAGATGATCCGCTGGCCAAAGAATACATGGCTCCCGGAGCCTATCAATTAAGTAACCGAAAAGAAGAACGCGAAGAGTCGCTGGTCGACCTCATTCGCTCAATTCGAAAACAAGAAGTTAAAAAGGCCCTGGACGACGCGGACAATCCGGAAGAGCCACAGCAAGCCGAACTAGCTGACAACTCGCTGGTTACAGAAACGCTCGCCAAAATATATGCTCAACAAAAGCACTACAAGAAAGCAATTCTGGTATATGAAAAATTAAGTTTGAAATTTCCGGAAAAAAATACTTACTTTGCCGAGCAGATTAAGATTTTAAAAAAATTAACGAATTAAATAATAGCTAACCATGTATACGCTAATTACTGTTTTAATTTTCATCACTTGTGCTCTTTTGATTCTGATTGTATTGGTTCAAAACTCAAAAGGTGGTGGTTTAGCAAGCAACTTCCAGTCTTCAAATCAGATTATGGGCGTTCGCAAAACAACTGATTTCCTGGAAAAAGCAACCTGGTATTTAGCCGGAGCGCTGTTAGTCTTGTCTGTCATGGGAAGCGCATTCATCCCAAGATCAGCTGAAGAAGCTAACCAATCAGCAATTCAGGAGCAAATTGAAAATGCAGTTGATCCTAATGCCGTTCCTGATTTCCCAATGACAGCACCGGCAGAAGACAACGCAGAAGAAACACCTGCAGAATAAATTATTTTAACCTCATAGTTAGAAACCACTCCTTAAGCGAGTGGTTTTTTTATGCCCAAATGTCAGGTATCCAACCGCCCTGACAAAAGCAGCAAAATACTGACAATAAGCAATTAAACCCAGACAACCCGACATTCACTACGCTTTTGAATGAAAAAATGTCTCAATTCATTCGCCATTCGACGGTGGATTTGTTTTGGCACAAAATTCGATAGGTAAGGGTAACAATTTTAAAATATGTCTAACTAAAAATAATTTGAAAGATGGCAGAGTTAAAAGGTAAAATCCTTGCAGGTAAAATCCTGGTTCAACCGCAGGAAGCAGAAACAAAAACAGCTAGTGGAATTATTATTCCTGATTCAGCAAAAGAAAAGCCACAAGTTGGTCAAGTCGTTTTGGTTGGTGAAGCTAAAAAAGACGAGCCAATGGAATTAAAAGCTGGCGATACTGTTTTCTACGGAAAATACTCCGGAACGGAGTTGAACATCGACGGAAAAGATTACTTGTTGATGTCACAAACCGATGTTTTATACATTGTCTAATTTAAACTGAAAATCTTTAAAAAGAATACCAATGGCAAAAGAAATTAAATTCGATGTCGAAGCAAGAGAATTGCTAAAAAGAGGAGTTGACCAATTGGCTGACGCCGTAAAAGTAACCCTTGGACCTAAAGGCCGAAACGTGGTTATTGAGAAAAAATTTGGAGCTCCTCAAATTACCAAAGATGGCGTTACTGTTGCCAAAGAAATTGAACTACCAGACGCATATGCCAACATTGGCGCGCAAATGGTGAAAGAAGTAGCCAGCAAAACAGGTGATGACGCTGGTGACGGAACAACTACGGCAACTGTTTTGGCTCAATCAATCGTTAATGTAGGTGTGAAAAACGTGACTGCAGGTGCTAACCCAATGGACCTGAAACGTGGTATCGACAAAGCCGTCATTAAAGTTGTTGAAAGCATTCGCAATCAGGCTCAAAATATTGGCGACGACTACAACAAAATTAAGCAAGTCGCTAAAGTTTCTGCAAACGGAGACGAAGCAATCGGCTCATTGATTGCTGAAGCGATGGAAAAAGTACACAAAGAAGGCGTAATTACTGTTGAAGAAGCCAAAGGAACAGAAACTTATGTTGATGTTGTTGAAGGTATGCAATTCGATCGTGGTTACATCTCTCCTTACTTTGTTACTGATACTGAAAAAATGGAAGCCAGCCTTGAAAATCCTTTCATCCTGATCCACGACAAAAAGATCAGCACCATGAAAGACCTGCTTCCTGTACTGGAACAAACCGCTCAAACTGGCCGTCCATTGATGATCATTGCTGAAGATATTGACGGAGAAGCTCTAGCTACTTTGGTTGTTAACCGCCTGCGTGGTTCATTGAAAGTATGCGCTGTTAAAGCTCCTGGATTTGGTGATCGTCGTAAAGAAATGCTGGAAGACCTGGCCATCCTAACAGGTGGAACAGTGATTACTGAAGAAAAAGGCATGAAAATGGAAGACGCAACAATCGAAATGTTGGGTCAAGCTGAAAAAATTACTGTTGACAAAGAAAACACAACAGTTGTTGCTGGTGCTGGCGAAGATGAAGCAATCAAATCTCGCGTAAGCATGATCAAACGTCAGATTGAAGCTACAACTTCTGACTATGACCGTGAAAAACTGCAAGAACGTCTGGCTAAATTAGCCGGTGGTGTTGCTGTTCTATACGTTGGTGCCGCTTCTGAAGTGGAAATGAAAGAAAAGAAAGACCGTGTTGATGACGCCTTGAGTGCCACACGTGCTGCTGTTGAAGAAGGAATCGTTCCTGGAGGTGGTGTAACTTACATCCGCGCCATTGCTTCGTTAGAAGGATTGACAGGAGACAACGAAGACGAAACAACAGGTATCGAGATCGTGAAACGCGCCATCGAAGAGCCACTACGTCAGATTGTAGGCAACGCCGGCAAAGAAGGTGCTGTAATCGTACAAAAAGTACGTGAAGGCGAAGGTGACTTCGGATACAATGCTCGCATTGACGAATACCAAAACTTATACGAAACAGGAGTTATCGACCCTGCCAAAGTAACTCGTGTAGCCCTTGAAAATGCCGCTTCAATTGCTGGTATGTTCCTGACTACAGAGTGCGTGTTGGTAGACGAAAAAGAAGATGCTCCTGCAGCTCCTGCTATGCCTCCAATGGGCGGCGGCATGGGTGGCATGATGTAATCGAACACCATTCCGATTATTAGTAAATCTAAAATAAAAAAGGCAGCGCGTCATTCAATTGATGCGCTGTTTTTTTATGCCGCAAAGTCAGTGGCTGTATTTCATAATGGCTCACATCCAAATTCTTGGTCTATGCATAAATCTTGCACAACCGAAACTCTTAAGCTCACGCGATCTAACATCATGCTTCAAAAATAGCTGCAAAGAGCATCAGTAGTGTGCCACGACATAGGACAAATCGGGAGTCCCGGAGTCAAAAATCAGGGCAAGGAAATTTGGATTCTCTGATTTCCAGAGAAAGGGAGTCACGTATCCGGCAACGCGTGCTTATTTCTTATTTTCGGAAGTTAAAAGGCAGATTGTAGTAGATAGAATAGGAAAAGTCGAAGTTGAATTCCTTTTCAGCGGGGCCATAACCGGGATTAAAATACACATGCGGCATCTCAAAGTCCTTTTGACTCATTTTCAATTTACCACGAATACTCCACCCCATAAACAGATTCCGGAAAACCTCTCCTTTGATTCCCAACACAAACTCAGCCCACTGAGCTGTATAATTTTGTTTTCCCATACGACCAGTCACATCCCCCCAATAGTTTGTTATCAGGTACTCTTTCACTTGCTGGTTGGCAAAACTAAAACCATAACGAAGACCAACATAAACAATGTCCATATCTTTCGCATGCTCGGCAACCAACAGGTTATAATCAAAACCAAAGCGAGTATACGACCCGGCCGAGCTATAGTCCAGGTAATCGTGATCTATTTTCAGCTTCTCCCAACCGGTTTCAATAACCGGATACAGATTCGGAATCAACTCCATATCGAAACTCAACTCGGTACCGTATCGATCCCCCTTATTCCACAAGTGTTGCATAGGTCGCGAGAGATCCATACCAACCCGCAATCCATCCATATGGATGAACTTATCGGTCCGTTTAGGTTTCTTTTTAAGCTCAGGTTGCTGCCCCAGGCTAGTTATCGCCAGCAGGCAAAGAATAAATGTAAAGCTGAATATTTTCATGCCAGTTTTTTGTGACCGCGCTATCCGTAACTTCATAATCGTCAATCCGATTAAAACTGTGTTCGATATCTAAAATTTTTGATTCCTGGTAAAACCCCGTCTCTGCTGATTCAAAAATCAGTTCGTTGGAATGAATGATACTAAGCGTATCTGCTATAGAATCGAGTAAAACCACATAATTGGTGGTATCGCCACTGCTAAGAGGCAAGCGAAACACATCGGTTGTTACCTGATAAATCCAAATGCTGTCCTTCCCTACGCCATGCACCGACACTTTTGGCTGCCGGGTATTCAGGGTATCCACATTTTTAATCTTCACTTCAAGCAAGGCCTGCGGTGGAGATTCGAAAACATCCTGGCACGCCACAAACAGGACAAGCCAAATCAAGCTGTAAAGAATTTTTCTCATCTTTTCGAAAATCAAAAACGCTAATTTAAGGATATTACCCATGAATGGAAGTCAAACCGAAAGAACTTTTTAACAAATAAAACAAGAAAGCTTCCCAACGGAAAAGATTCTCCCGCTTTCCTTAGTCTTCCAATGGTTCCGGATGAATAGTGGTCACCAAGCCAAACTTTTCCATAATCCGGTTTTCAATCCGGGTACAAATAACATGCGCCTCATTTAAAGACATAGTGCCCGGAAGTTTAATATGACAACTCAGCTCATTGTGTTGCCCATATTGGTGCAAATGAAAATGATGTATAAATACTTCCCGCTCCAAAAGACCATCAATCTCGACTTTGATGAAGTGGATCAACTCCGGATCAATTCGCTCGCCCAGCAAACTCTTAATTTCTTTTGACAAAATCTCATAACTGGCATACGCAATCATAAAAGCGACGATCATTGCTAACAAAGAATCAATCCACCAGTAATATTTCCCCACTAGGATTCCCACTAAAATAACAATCGACGACAGCGAGTCGGTGCGGTGATGCCAGGCGTCAGCCTTTAAAATGGAAGAGCCCGTTTTGCGATAGCCCCAAAAAGCATACTGAGCCAAAGCTTCCTTTCCCAAAATCGATAGGATGGTTACGACAATGGCAATGGTGCCAAAACGGCCTCCCTCCCCACTATTGAATTTTTCAATGGCACTTAAAACGAAATCAAAAGCGACCAGGGCCAGCAGCACTCCGATAATAATGGCGGCAATATGTTCGGCTCGCCCATGTCCAAACGGATGTTCTTCATCGGCCGGTTTACTGGACAGCTTGCCTCCAATCAAAACAATGACCGACGACACGGAGTCGGTCAAGGTATGCCAGGCATCGGCGATTAGAGCAATGGACCCGGAAACAATACCGGCCCAATACTTAATCCCAAACAGCAGCAGGTTGGTCATAATTGAGATCCAACCTTCCTGTACAATATATTTATGATTGTTATTTTTCATCAACTTATCCGAACAAAACTAGCTAATTATGCTTGAAAAAGACAAATGAAATCCTTGATTTTTGAAGATGAACCTTTATAGTGTGCTCGTCACAAAGAAAAACGCTGAGGCAATTCTTCTCGCCAGCTTGCTTAATACCATGGCCGACTCCTTAATATACGAGACAGCAGTTGAAGTTCACTTTTATTCATGAAAAGAACCACGACAAAATCAATATATCATTCAACAATACACCATTCATTCTTGTTGAATATTCAAATAATAGTAAAAAATCAAACTTGGAACTCTCACAATTACAGGGATTATTGTAACTTTTAATCACAATTAAATTAAACCCACATTGTCTCCTGTTCTTTATAAATAATCTACAAACCAAATACAACAATAACTTATGAAAACAATAATACTATGTGGGGGAATGGGCACCCGCTTACGAGAAGAAACGGAATACAAACCCAAACCAATGGTTGAAGTTGGCGAACACCCCATCCTTTGGCACATTATGAAACACTACGCCCACTATGGACACAACGAATTTATTCTAGCCCTGGGCTACAAAGGCGACGTGATTCGCGACTACTTCCTTAATTTTTATAACTACAACCGGAACTTCTCGGTAGACCTCTCCAATGGAGATATTGAAATACATGGCAAAGACCATGATGTAGACTGGAAAGTAACGTTGGTAGAAACAGGGGACAATTCCATGACAGGTTTTCGAACCAAGCTGGCCGGCAAATTTGTTGATGACGACTACTTTATGCTGACTTACGGTGATGCGGTGGCCGATATAAACATCGAAGAGCTAATTGCCTTTGCCAAAAAGAACGACTCCATTGGCACGGTGACCGGCGTTTTCCCGCCTTCGAAATTTGGCGACATGGTAACCAACGGCGCACAGGTAGAAAAATTTAAACAGAAACAAAAAGATACCTGCCACAAAGAACCAATCAACGGAGGATACTTTGTATTCAAAAAAGAATTTCTTGACTACATCCCCAACGATCCGGGGGCCGACCTCGAGATGGAGGCTTTTGATGCACTCACTCGCGAAAACCAATTGTCGGTTTACCGGCACAAAGGCTTTTGGCAGTGTATGGATACCTTTCGCGACAACCAAGAGCTCAACAAACTATGGAAGCAAGATCCGACTTGGAAAATATGGGACTAATAGCACTTCACCGCATAATGTAAAACTAAAAACCGTTGCAACATGAAAATCACAGAAAGAAAACTCAAAGGTGTATACGAAATTCAACTGCAACCACATATGGATCCGCGTGGCTTTTTTATGCGGATATTCGATGAAAAAATCCTGAAAGAAGCCGGACTAGAGCGGCACTGGGTGCAGGAAAACCACTCCCGATCGGAAAGAGCCAGGATCATCCGGGGACTGCATATCCAGATGCCCCCCTTTACCGAAACCAAAATGCTGCGATGCATACGCGGCTCCATTGTCGATTATTGTGTCGATCTGCGCAAAGGATCGCCTACTTACGGGCAGTGGGACTCCATTGAGTTGAGCGAGGAAAACAAGAAGATGATCTTTATCCCACGTGGCTTTGCCCACGCCTTTTGCACCCTTTCCGAAATCAGCGAAGTAACCTATAAGGTTGATAATGCCTATGCGCCCGAATCGGAGCGCGCCATCATCTGGAACGACCCCACACTCAACATCCAATGGCCGGCAAAAAACCCACAACTGTCAGACAAAGACCTGCGCAACATGACCTTCAAGGAATTTGATGAACTAACCGGCGGCGGTGTCGTACTCTAAAGAAATTCTCCAACAACCGACGAAAAGTATTTAATTTTCATGAGGAATATCAACAAGGATGAAAGTGACCTAAAAGGAAAGAATGCTAATTTGAGTTGTTTTTTTGAGACGCGGATGGGCCTATTTTTATCAAGGCCGAAATCAACCTAAGAGCTAGTGCAAACGAGAAGTTCCGACGAAGGAGGAAATCGCTCGTTGAACTTAGCTTTAAGAAAGATGGAGGATGAAGATAAAAATCAGCCTTGAAAAGCACGTTTGAGTGAAGGCAGCATCCAAGCTTGTTTGGAGCTGCTGAACGTAGTGCTTTCTGAAATTTCCTGTTTCCTCTTTGTTTCAAGACAAAGAGGAAAATCCATCTGATAAGACTTCATGGATAACTCAAGCAATTATCGAAAAACCTTATAGGGCCCAAGAAAAAAATGACTTTCAGAAAAAAGGGATGAATCGCATCGATTCATCCCTTTTTCGGCTTCGGCTACTGCCCGCACTACCCAATTCCAAACAGGTTTTTGATACCCATCAGCACCATGTTGATACCAATGGCACCAATAAAGAAACCATTCAGACGGAGCAAGACTTCCATGTTTTTATCAAAGGCTGTTTTAAACTTCTTCTTCTCAATCGAATCCCGAAAAGTCTTCAGCAAAAAAATGACCAGAAAGTTGATCAGGAAGATACCGGCCAGCGAAACGCCCCCAATCAGGTACGACTGGTCGTGAGCTAACAAAATACTCAGGGAAATAGAACCGGCGCCCACCATAAAAGGCAAAGCAATTTCAGAAGCCAGATCATCGAGGTTCTCCTTAATCATAATCAATGCCTTCTGCCCCTTTACAATGTAAAAGTAAGCGTAAGAGAAGATGATGACCCCACCAAAAATCCGGAAAGACTCAAAGTCGATCTGGAAAATTTTGCGAAAAAACAGATCGCCTGACAAAAAGAAAATCAGACAAACGGAGAATGAAATTAAGGTGGCTTTAAAAATTACCATCATGAAATCGCGATGCGACAAATCTTTCCGAATCGGTTCGAGGTAAAGAAACAAGGCGAACGGATTTAACATGACCAGGAATTCAACGATGGATGACAACATAACTTGATACTACTTTTTATCGGTTTTTAATTTCGTGTCCGGCTATCGGCCGACAACATTCTATGTTGCGAATAACAGAACATTTTTCTAAACGATCAAATAAAATTACGCCTTGTTGAGCAGCCTAAAAAACACGACCGTTTTCACGATCACGCCTCCCGGCCGGCAAACATTTCGGCTTAGTCAACCGTTTTAGTTAGAGCATGAAAAAGAAAAACTTTAAATGGGGTATCTTCCTGATGATTTTTAGCGGGGTATTTTTTGCCCTCACCCTGCTCATTCCCTTTTTGGAGCTCGAAACCAAACAAAAAGTCGTATGGTCGTCGGCCAGTTTCATTGCAATGGAAGTAGTTTTTTGGCTGGGCGGCCTACTGGTAGGCAAAGAACTTTTCACCAAATACAAAGCCCGGCTGAACCCCGGCAACTGGTTTCAAAAAAAAACGTCCGAAGAAGAGTGAGCTCCCCCTCTTCGGAAAACCTTGCATTTACGCCTCAACCAGCTCAACTTCCACTTCAATTCCGCCTACCCATCGGGCAACCAGGTTGTAAATGGCACAGCCCAAGGCGGTCATCAGGAAAATGAGAATACCATAAACAAAGGGCAAAAAAATCAGCATCGCCCCGCTAAACGGGAAGGCATTACCAAACAAGCCACCGGCAACACTGCCAATCAGCCCCAGTGGAATCATAAAAATAGCAATAACCAGAACATACATCAAGGCAACCACTTTCGCTGTTTGCCAAACATTAAATCGCTTAATACGCTTCATAAACTACGTTTAAAATTAGTTAGTCAGTTGGTTTATGGATTTGAAATCCTTTGGTTTCTGCCAATTAAGAAATAGAGCATTGCCCCAATGGGGAGAAGAAAAATCACAACAATTACCCAGATCAGTTTATCATTTCCTTTAAAATTGCTTTTTAAAATATCCACAAGAGCAATCAGTGCAAAAACCAATAGAAATAAAACAAAAAAGAGTACGATTATTATCTCTCCACCACTAATAAATCCAAGAGCTGTCATAAATATTTAAAGTCTAAAGTTAGTCTACTGGGTTTCGTTTTTTTATTCCCCCTGCTACCGCGCAATTGCGTCTTATTTTATCTCCATGCTGGATGCTTCTCAAATTCATTCTCCAAAGCTGTTCTTATTATTAATCCATCTGCGCTGAGAGCATCCAAGCATAAAGGACTCTTTTCCAGCTTATCATTTGTTAGATTATAAAAACGGCCATCAGGGTATAGTTTATATTCCAATGATCGTACAAATTGATTTCTGTATTGATTGACATTTTTACCCCAGCGAGGATCGTAATGAACAAAGGCAGTCTTTCTTGGCTGATGCTCACCGCCAATTAGTAAGGGATAAAAACTTTTTCCATCGGACTTAATGTCAGTTTCTGTTAAATCAGCGAATGTTGGGAAAAAGTCGCTGAACTCGATCAAATCATTGTATACAAATTGTGCTTTAATTCGGGCAGGCCAATATACAATTAAAGGCACATGTGTTCCTGCGTCCGTCGTTTTTCCTTTTCCCCCGACAATGAGTTCCTCCGCTACACGCGATTGAATTGAACGGTGAGTGCCATTATCGCCTGTAAAAATTAGTATGGTGTTTTCATCCAGATTTAATTCTTCGAGCTTACGAATAATCTTCCCTACAATTTTATCCGTGTAAGCAACCATATCTTTAAAATAGGACGTATCCTTTTTAGACCTGATTTCTTCCTTATCCCAATCCGGAGAATCTGGTGTTGGAACAAATGGATCGTGAACCAAAACCATGGGATAATAAACAAAGAAGGGTTTATCTTTTTTTCGCTCAATAAAATCCAAAATATAGTCTGCAAAAATATCCGGGCCATAGGCTTCAACATTTCGATCCAGGATTTCTCCGTTCTGTTCAATTAGAGGATTTGCATACCTACCGCCTTCTCGCCCCTCTTTTGTAAGCTGCCATAAGCAATATTCGTCAAACCCGAATTTATGGGGTCTGGTGTTGTCTTGCCAATCCGGAATAAGGTCTTTATAGGCCAATCCATTCAGTTGCCATTTACCGGCAATACAGGTTTCGTATCCTGCATCTTGCATCAGATTTCCAAAAGTATATTCAGAAAGATTTAAATGTCCAAAAAAATCGTAGTTCCTGTAGTTGTATTTACCGGTCATGATTTTCACCCTGGAAGGAGTACACAAAGGCTGAGATACACAGTTTGAAAAAAGGATTCCCTGCGATGCCATTTTATCAATGTTAGGCGTATGATAGGAGGTGGAGCCATAAGCACCAACACATTCATATCCCATATCATCAACCATGATCAGGATCACATTCGATTGATTCCGTTCGGCATGGATTGAACACGAAAAGACAACTAAGGCAAATAACAGTATTGATTTTCTGCTTATCGTTCTCATTGGGTTTTATTCTTTTGCAATTAACATTGGCGGCTGGCTATTTCAATAGTCCGTTTTTTCGGCTGTCATTTTTCTTCTAAAATAGTTCGTTACTTTCTCCCGATGTCCATCATTGTATTTTGTTGCGTTCGGTTGATTTATAATAGGTGCATATTCATCAAGGTAATTTTCACCCAACAAACGATCTGTTTCCTGCCAACTGACGATCGCTTGTACATGTGATTCTATTTCATCCTGATAATTGGAGTCTCGGTATAAATTAGTCATCTCCAGCGGATCGCTTTGAAGATCGAAAAAAAGTGATTCCCCATTTCTTTTTCGAATAAGCTTGAATCTTTCTGAGCGGGCCATCGCCTGATCGCCAAGCCAGGCATGTCCGAAAATGTATTCTCGACGAATTGAATCGTTGTTTAAACGATAGCCTGACATTGATTCCGGTGGTTCTAATCCAGCCATGCGCAATACGGTGGGAGCTAAATCAATCGTAGATACGAGTTTTCTATTTTCGGTTCCGCCATATTGGCTCTCAGGATATTTAACAATTAATGGCACTTTCATTATCGACTCGTATAAATTCCCCCCTTTCAACAGTTGATGATGATAACCTAAATGCTCGCCGTGGTCGCTTGTATAAATAATTAAGGTGTTGTCGTATATCCCTTTATCTTTCAAAATGGCTATCATCCGTCCAACTTCATAATCTATTTGAGTAATGCTGCCGTAGTAGTAGGCCATACTCTTTCGCAAGATCGATTCATCTAATTCTGCATTTGAAAAATATCCGGGATGCTGACGGATATCATCACTAATAGGCTTTTCTGTCCAACCAGGCAAGAGTTCCAATTGATCAGGGTCGTACATTTCCGCCCATTTCGTTGGAGGATCGAACGGATGATGAGGCTTAATAAAACCCACCATCAACATATTTCCCGATTGATCCCATTCGTTAAGCGCTTCAAGGGCGTGATCAGCAATCCAGTTCGTAGAATAAAATTCATCAGGCAAGTTCGTTGTAATTGTACCATAGGACTTCCAATATTCCTCTGATGCATTTTTTCGGTACTCCTGGCGTTGATCCGCCAAATCGATTACATCTACCAAATCATTTTTCATCAAGTCCCGATGATAATCATCATCCCACCTTCCGGGACCATCTTGTTCTGACAAAATCATTTCTTCAAAACCAACATCAAGATAAGTTGGGGCAAAGTGCATTTTCCCAATCGCTTTGGTCTTGTATCCTGCGCTTTGCAATACTTCAGGAAACGTCTCAATCGAAGGATTCAAGGTACTGTGATTTGTCCATCCTTTGTGTTCATGCACATACATGCCTGAGAGTAATGAATAGCGCGAAGGCGTACAAACCGGTAAAGTACAATATGAGTTATGATATATCACCCCTTCTGCCGCGAGCTTATCAATAGCCGGAGTCTTTACATCCTTATTGTTATACGCACCAATACAATCCATCCGGTGCTGATCGGCATGAATAATTAAAATGTTCGGTTGATTTTGTTTTGGCTCCATGTGGCAGCCTGCTATTGCAAAAACCGAAACTAAAAGTCCCCCCTTTTTTATAAATTGATATCTCATAACTTACGAGTTCTCCTAATAAATTGCTTTATGAACTTGCCACGCAAAGAGCTTACAGTAACACCTTTTTCCATGGCGTTTATTTTTCGTCAGGTACTTTTATTTCGAATAAGCATGCACTAATTTGGCAATTATTCAATTCTTTTTGATACCCCGCTGCTTCATCTTTTGATTCATCATTCTCTGATGTAATCAGAATAGCCCTTTTAATATTAATTGGGCCTGGCGGTTGACTGTCTAAAAAGCCTCATCTGATAGAAACAAATGAACCGAATCAAGTTTTTTAAGCTACCTGTTGAAAATAGTGATAAAAATTCGTTCTGATGTCAAAATGAGCTAGAATGTTTGACTTTAAACTACATAAGACCCTCAAAAACAAGAACAAGCGCCCCACCTTGCAGATTCTGTCAGCTCATATGCGGTGCCTTTATAGGCTGGCATTTATTCATTTGCGTTCATTTTTTCAAAATCCGATTCGCAGCTTTAAAGCCAAGACCAATGAAGATGATTATGACTCCAAAGGCCAGGTAGTCCCATTCTCCTCTGAGATTCATATTCACCATACCGCCTGAGCGATGAGGAAGCTTGGAAAAAAAATACTGCATAATATTGGCAATAATGAATCCATAACCTGCGAAAAAGAATAGTTTATGCAAGATGGTAAGTAAATCGGAAATGTCTTCTTTTTTGCTGCTCACCTCTTGGTTAATGAACTTGTCGCGCAAAAAATTGATAACCATAACTAAAAGGTAAACCGCGATAATCATAAAAACCAGTTTCATAAAAACGGAGCTAAAACCGGCTAAAGCTTCAGGGCTCAGCTTAAAAGATTGTTGTTGATTCATTTGATAAGTTTTAAAAATTAGTTAGTGAATTCGTATCAGTTTTTTTACCGATCGGTTGACTTCGAATCAGCCGATCAGTTGCCGAAACCCTATGCGATATGGACTTTATTAGCACAGGCTTTTATTCCGGTTCTTGTTCGTTATTTTCCAGTTTCTTAATAATTCGCTTTAAACGCTTGATTTCAAAACTCTGTATTAACAGGCCGGAGATGAATCCGGTCCATAGGATGAGGTTTCCATAGGGATAGTGTTGCAATTTGAAAAATGCACCGATCAGTACTAAAGCAACTGAAGTATTTAACAGCATGCCCATTAAGCTGTCAGTTTGTTCTCTGGTCATGAGAATCGATTTTTATCGTTATCGTTTAGGTTCTTAAAGGCTTTCCTGTTATTTGGATTAAAGCGAATATATCCACAGTCTTGTGGGTATATTCGCTTTAGCTGGATGTGTTTTTGCTGGTTAAAATGCCTGTTGGGTGTGGTTGGTGTTCGTAGAGGGGTTTTTCTCATTAGTTTTTGTTTATCGATTTACAGGAAAGTTAATTAGCTTGAATGAAAATAGTTGTTTATTGTTTCGAAAGGCAAGTTAGCAAAACAAAATGATAAACTGCATTATGTTTTTTATGCTGTAGAGCCGTTATGGTTAACTTCAGAAGTAGCCTTTTGCGCTGCTCCGAATGCTCCAATTAGCTACTGGAGTTCATTTTTAAACCCTTCACCATCATTTTCGCACCTCATTCACTGGCGAGGATTTGTATCCGTATCATTGCAAAAAGCAAGGCTGTTTTAAAATAAAAACATTCAGCATTCCGTCTTTATCTGCCTCTCTAATTGAACTATTGCAAACTTAATTTTCTGCCTTGAAAACCCAGCTGGCCTCAACCAAGCTGCACTCAAACTTGTCAATCCCTCAATCGCTCCGTACCAAGTCCACTAATTCCACGTTTTTTCTACATTATTTCAACGTATCTTCTGTGTTTGTCAATACAGAAGATACACAGAATATACCCAGAAGCAACGCAGAAGATCCGGAGTTGGCCCGAAGATGATTCTGTCCGGAAAAATGCAATAGAAGATGCAAACAGATGAACGCACGAACCGATTCCCAACAACAGACAAAGTCTAACTCCCCAACTTCAACGCCAGGTGAAAAGGACGGCCTACGAGGGTTTTGAAACAGAAAACAAGGAAAGGAATCCGCGCCGGAACTAGCTAAGAAAACCTTGTTTGACGACCAACGGGAGGAGTTGGTTTTCGGGGAGTGACTGATCCGCCGTTTTCTCTCAAAAGTATCGTCCGCCTTGATCTTTTCGTTCTTTTGGATCAAGCCAAAAGGACAGATCAACGAAGGTACGAACGCATGAGGGTACGAGGTCACGAACGTACGAATCGATGACCAGCAAGACTTGCTTCCACCAACTTCACCGGCAGGTGAAAAGCGCGGCCTACGAGGGTTGTGAAACAGAAAACAAGGGAAGGAATCAGCGCGGGCACTCGCTAAGAAAACCCTGTTTGACGACCAGCGGGAGGAGTTGGGTTTCGAGGAGCGACTGATCCGTCGTTTTCGTTCAAAAGCATCGTCCGCCTTGATTTTTTCGTTCTTTTGGATCAAACCAAAAGGACAAGGTTGCTTGAAGGAAAAGAGCAGAGCGCATGGGGCAAAGAGCAAGGAAGAAACGGCCAGGTGAATCATTTAGTAAACAGCGATTGGGGAACCGATTTTGTTTTAATCAAACTCTCCCCGGAGTCGTTTTGAAATAAGCTGTGCAGACTTAATCTGGCAGTTACAGAGATTCTATTTCCAACTTCACTGTAAGAAATGAAAATCGCCGTTGACATAAAAGCCTAACCAACAAAACCACCTCGTCACCGGTAAACCGGTGCCACTGCTCCTTGAAAAAAAGAAGGAGAAAAGAGCGTATCCGTAAACGGTAGCCCACAACCTGACAGCGTCCGAAGGTCATGTCAGCGTTTAATGGCCAAGCACCGGGTCAAAGCTATTTGGACAACCCATAACCGAAGGTACGAACGCACGAAACCGACAACTTCTGATTAGCAACAGATCCTGAAACAAGTTCAGGAAGACGCTTAACCCGACGAACTTATGAACTCACGAAAGCATGAACTGCTGTCAACTGAAAACTAACAACTGACAACTTACAACTCTCAACTGTCATCTGGCAACACTCAAAGCTCTCCTGTTTTCCCCTTCGCACTCTTCCTTCTTTTTGCTATCTTTGCGCCTCAAATCGAATGAGGTACACGAGTTAATATCTCCGGATGCAAGCCGGCAATAACCACCAACTCTTCGATGAATAAACGAAAACAGGTCTTCGACCTAAAAATGCTTTTAATCAATCAATACGATGGAATACAAATTCTGGGACATTGAGCCGAAATGGCAAGCCTACTGGGAGGAAAACAAAACCTTCAAAACCGAAAATGATTTTTCGAAGCCAAAATATTACATTCTCGACATGTTTCCTTACCCATCGGGTTCGGGATTACATGTAGGGCATCCGGAAGGATACACGGCCACCGACATCATCAGCCGCTACAAACGGATGAAAGGGTTCAACGTGCTACACCCCATGGGTTGGGACGCCTTTGGTTTGCCCGCTGAGCAGTATGCCATTCAAACCGGAACCCATCCGGCGGTTACCACCAACAAAAACTGCGACAACTTCCGCCGGCAGATTAAAACCCTGGGGTTAAGTTATGACTGGGACCGGGAAATCAACACCACTGATCCGAAGTATTTTAAATGGACGCAGTGGATTTTCACCAAGCTGTACAACACTTGGTTTGATTACGAGCAAGGCAAAGGTCGCCCTGTCAGCGAGCTTCCTATTCCTGAGGAAGTGAAAGCCGAAGGCGATGCCGCTGTAAAAGAATATATCAGCAAAAAACGCCTGGCCTATTACGACAATGCGCAGGTATGGTGGTGCGAAAACTGTAAAACAGTTTGTGCCAACGAGGAAGTGCTGACCGATGGAGCGCATGAGAAATGTGGTCATCAGGTGATTCGCAAGAACTTGAAACAATGGTTGCTTCGTATTCCACACTATGCCCAACGCCTGCTGGAAGGACTGGACGAGCTGGACTGGCCCGAAGGAGTGAAAGACATGCAGAAAAACTGGATCGGCAAATCGATCGGTGCTGAAGTGGACTTCACCGTAGAAGGCATGACCGATAAACTGCGTGTGTACACCACCCGCCCCGACACCTTGTTTGGCGCTACCTATATGGTGGTTTCGCCCGAGCATCCCATGCTGGACGCCTTGTTGGCAGAAGACAAAAAAGAAGAAGTAAAGAAATATTCACAAGCTGCTTCGCTGAAGTCCGATTTAGACCGCACCGAGCTGGCCAAAGAAAAGACCGGTGTATTTACTGGTCGCTATGCTATCAACCCGGTGAATGGATCAAAAATCCAAATCTGGGTGGCCGACTATGTATTGATGGGCTACGGAACCGGTGCCATTATGGCTGTTCCGGCGCACGATACCCGCGACTTTGAGTTCGCTGAAAAATTCAATATCCCCATCGTTTGCATCCTCGATCCGAAAGATGCTGAACCCGAATTACGCGAACAGGTACTGGCCGGCAAAGCTTGCTGGACTGAAGATGGCGCTTACATCAATTCGGCCAGCGAACTGACTGGCATCGACATTAACGGGCTGAACAAGCAAGATGGAATTGCCCAGGTTACGGCCTGGCTGGAAGAAAAAGGAATTGGTGAGGCAACCACCAACTTCAAGTTGCGCGACTGGCTGTTTAGCCGCCAGCGCTATTGGGGCGAGCCCTTCCCGGTTATTCACTGGGAAGATGGCGAAGTAACCGTTGTAGAAGATGATTTGCCGGTGACCTTGCCCGAAATGGAAAAATTTGAGCCCGGCGAAGGAGGCGAATCGCCACTAGGCAATGCCACCGACTGGCTGAACGTAGTGGATGAGAATGGCCGCAAGGGGCGTCGCGAAACGAACACCATGCCGCAATGGGCCGGTTCGTGCTGGTACTTCCTGCGTTACATCGACCCCAACAACGATGAGCAAATTTTTGACCCGAAACTGGAAAACTACTGGATGCCGGTTGACCTATACATTGGTGGTGCCGAACATGCGGTGCTGCACTTGCTGTACTCGCGCTTCTGGCACAAAGTATTGTTCGACCTGGGTGTGGTTTCGACCGAGGAACCCTTCAAAAAATTGTACAACCAGGGAATGATTCTGGCATTTGCCTATGAAACGCAAACGGGAGCCAAAGTGGTTTCGGATCTGGTAGAAGAAAAAGACGGTAAATATTTCCACACGCAAACCGGTGAAGAGCTGCGCCAGATTGTAGCCAAAATGTCGAAGTCGTTGAAAAACGTGATCAACCCCGACGATGTGGTTGCGAAATACGGTGCCGATGCCCTACGTTTGTACGAAATGTTTATGGGGCCGCTGGACGACACCAAGCCGTGGGCTGAAAATGGAGTGAAAGGGGTCTTTGGATTCCTGAGCCGCGCCCACCGTTTCTTTGCCAACCCCGACAACATTGTGGAAGGTGAAGAAGATAAAGACGTACTAAAACTGTTGCAGCAAACCATTATTAAAGTAGGCGACGATATTGAAAACCTGAAATTCAACACGGGTATTTCGGCCCTGATGGTATTCAACAACCTGGCCATCAAAAAAGGGAAAGTCACCAAAGCGACAGCTGAAACATTTGCTCGCATTTTGGCGCCTTACGCACCGCACCTGGCCGAGGAACTGTGGAGCCAATATGGCAACAAACAATCGTTGACTTACGAGCCCTGGCCCTTAGCCGACCAAAGCCTGCTGGTGGAAGACACCCATGAATACCCGGTTTCATTCAACGGTAAGATGCGTTTCAAATTGGAGCTGCCACTGGATATTTCGCGCGAAGAAGTGGAAAAAACAATTAGCACCCACGAGCTGTCACAACGATGGTTGGACGGTAAAACACCCAAAAAAGTGATTTATGTTCCGAAGAAAATTATTAACGTGGTCATCTAAGTAAGAAGACCTGCCAACTTATAAAGGATGAATTCTGCGAGTAGAATTCATCCTTTTTTTTGCGAATTACTTTTGGCGTTCCCATAAATTAGATCGCAAAACCAAAACAATTGGGCACAGCGAATGTTACAATCTAGTCCACGCAATAAAATACTGTCTTACACTATCTTACAGCAACAAAAGTAGCACAACACACTTAAGTCAGAATTTATGAAATCAGCCATTTTGATTCTTAGTTTTCTTTTCTTGTTCTTACATCAGGGAGCCGCTCAATCATCCAATGGCCTTTTAATCAATAATTTCAAAAATCAACAATCCCGAGTAATTCAGGAAGGCTCCAAAATCACCATCAAAAAGGATGGTCAAACCTATAAAGGAAAGTTTCAAATTGTCTCACAAGAAGCGCTTGCCATCGGGTCCGACACCATCAATTTAAGCCAGATCGATGAGTTATTCGCAAAGACATCCTCCAGCAATTTAGGAGGTAGTGCTCTCTCAATTTTGGGTATTTGGGCTGGCGCAGGAGGTCTTGCCGGCACAGTTGCCGTCGCAGCCGAGGGTAGCTTTGCCCTTGTTCTCATTCCATTCACCGCCAGCATTGCTGCCTTGGGAACCTTCGGAGCCATAAAAGGAATTCAACTTCTTTCAAGAGGAAAAAAATACAAATCCTTTAAATGGGAATATACCATGATAATACCAACAAGTCCTGCTGTTGTCCTGCCAGAATAGCCACAAGCGACCAAGAAAGAACACTGAGCTACCAGCCTATTCTCCAAATCTCCAGCAATTGTAATTTACCAATGGCCATTTCATCCCCAAAATCGCCACCTTAAGCCCACCCGCTCCCCGTGTCGGCATGCATTCATCCCCAATACCGGAAGTTTATCCCTTTGGGAGCATAATCAAAGGCTTACAATAAAACCTTAATCTATTTTCGGACTCATGAAAATGATTAAGACACAAGCCATCCTGTTGCTTCTCTTGCAATGCAGTATAAGCCTACTTGCTCAGGAGCCCAAAATTCATCAGGAAGAAATTACCATTGATTCCATAAGCATCAATAAGAACTGGCGCACCAAAGATGCCATTATCCTGCAGGAGCTGAACCTGAAAATGGGCGACCAAACAACGAGGAGTGCCATCGACACGTCCATGCTTAAAATCTGGAATATTGGAAACTTCTCCACCATCAACTATGAAATCACTTCACTACCGGATGGGCAAAATCTGCTTAACATCACCGCCAAAGACGCCTTTACAATAGTCCCCAACTTATCTTTCAATGGAAATAAAAACAATTTCCAGTTTTCGGCTGGCATAAACGACAACAACTTTTTGGGCCGAAACATTGGACTCGAGCTCAACGGAACCACCGGAACAAACAACAAACACCTTAGGATCAGAACATCAATTCCACGCCAGCTTCTTTACCGCAACATGGCTCTCTCTGGTAGTTTCACCTACGGAAACAGCATGAACTACCAATACGCAGGAGGGCAAAAAATACGGGGAGTAGGCTATCTGAAAAAAGAATTTTCACTCGGTATTTCAAATCCATGGCACACAGATTTCAAGTACAACTTCTCGCCCGATATCAGCCTTCACCTGACCCAACATGCAACAGACAGCACCCTTATCAGCGCAGACATCACCCACGCCGACAACTACGAGGTCTCTTATCTTCAGATTGGTATAAGCGAATCAATGGGCTACATCAAACAAAAACGCCATCAAAAAGATGGCTATCACCTGGGCATGGGTGTGGGCTGGGGACTTGGCCTCACAACCGACAGCCCAAGCTATCACACCATATCAACCGGAGCGTCCTATCACAAACTATTCAATCGCGTGGTTCAATTCTCGTGCTCCGCCACAACGGCCTATACCTCGACCAACATCCCTTCCCTGCTTTTCTACCGAAATGATGTAAAAGGAACTTATGCCGGCGAGGTTTCCGGAAAAGCCTATTATGCAGCCTCCATCGGAAGCGAACTGACCTACTTCAACCGACAATGGCTTGCTATGGTTCAGTCCTTCTATTTCAACCTGGGGAATGGAGCTTCAAAATACCTCAGTCTATTTAATGCTAAACCATACTATTCAGCCTATACCAATCTAAAGTTAAGGGTTCCTTCCATTCCATGGCTGGCCATTAGCGTCGATTTTGTTTGGTCGCAACGCAAAGACAACTGGGTTATTCTGAATTTATGAACCTCTTTTTTCTCTTCCCAAACAGCTCCCAATCTATCCGAAACATAAGCTTTTCGTTAAACTTACAAACAGTGATATTTATCCATCTTTTCCTCGATAAAAAAGCATTCTTTTGCAGCCCAAGCCACCTGTCAATTCAAGGTGAAATGACAACAATTAATTAGCAATCGAGATAACAAAAGAGGAAATGACACAAGAATATAAAGAAAAGCTGAAAACAACCTTCATGGATTACTTGGTAATCACCTTCGGGATGACGCTATACGTCCTTTGCTGGACCGTATTCCTGATTCCTGCGGAGATCACCGGAGGTGGTATCAGTGGGTTGTCAGCAGTTATCTTCTACGGCACCAACATTCCAATTGCGGTTTCCTACTTTGTTATTAATGTGTTCCTTATCCTTATTGCCATCAAAACACTCGGAACAAATTTCGGGATCAAAACAGTTTTTAGCATGGCTGTAGCCACCTTCCTGTTTTGGTTAACTCCCGGCATGATCACCACTCCGCTAATTGATGACACCTTCCTGTCGGCTGTACTTGGCGGCATGCTTGGCGGCGCAGGTATCGGCATTGTTTTTACCCGTGGCGGCAGCACCGGCGGAACCGACATCATCGCCATGATTATCAATAAAAACCGCAACATCAGCCCGGGGCGTATTATCATGTATTGCGATGTTATTATTATTGCCTCCAGTTATTTTGTGTTTCAGTCGCCCGGAAAACTTGTTTATGGCTTTGTGAACATGTGGGTTGTTTCCTTTGCAATCGATGCTTTTTTGAATGGATCGAATGCTTCTGCCCAAATTTTTATATTTTCGAAGAATTTTGAAGAAATTGCCAATTACGTCAATAATAATGTAGGTAGAGGCGTTACGGTAATGGACGGAACAGGTTGGTACACCCAGCAAAATGTAAAAATAGTCATGACCGTTGTCCGGAAAAGAGAATCCAGCCTGATTTTCAGAAAGCTAAAAGAAATAGACCCTGAGGCGTTTATTTCGATGGGAAGTGTGATGGGCGTTTTCGGACAAGGATTTGATAAGATGAAACATTAATATGAAGAAATATATTGCAGAAGTTATTTTTTTACTAGTCGCTATTAGTTTATTGGTTCTATTTATAACAAGCCCCCCCGAATCGAAACCGGAACGAGTTCCCAAACCGGAACCAATCCCAATCCCTGAACCGGTCTTGCAATTTGGCCTTCCGGCTGATTCGTTTAACATTGAAACCGACAACATCCTGCGCAACCAGAACTTATCCGACATTCTGGTAAAGAAAAATATTTCGTACCAAATGATTGACCAGCTCGCGCGAAAATCGAAACCCATTTTCGACGTGCGAAAAATAAAACATAAAAACCGCTACCACTTTTTCCTAAAGAAAGACAGCCTTCACACACCGGCCTATTTCGTTTATGAGATTGATAACACCGACTATGTGGTTTATCTTTTAGGCGACTCCATTGACGTTTACCGAGGTCAGAAACCAATCCATCGGGAATTGAGAACCGCCTCCGGCACCATCAAATCGTCGCTTTGGAATGCCATGACGGACAATAACATCAATCCGGTATTGGCGAATGAACTGTCCGACATTTACCAGTGGACCATCGATTTCTATGGCATTCAGCGGGGCGATCAGTTCCGATTGATTTATGAAGAAATGTATGTCGATTCCACCCCGATTGGCATTGGCGAAGTTTATGCCTGTCAGTTTCAGCATATGAAGCAGGACTTCTACGCTTTCCTGTTTGAACAAGACAGCACCTTAAGCTATTTCGACGAAGAAGGGAATAGTCTTAAAAAGGCTTTTCTGAAATCACCCTTAGAGTTTTCGCGCATTAGCAGTCGCTTTTCAAACAGCCGATACCATCCGGTATTAAAAATAAGACGTCCACATCATGGCATTGATTATGCCGCTCCAACCGGAACACCGGTGCGATCAATCGGCGATGGCGTCATAACTCGCAAAGCCTACCAGCGTCGTGGCGGTGGAAACTATGTTTACATCAAGCACAACTCGGTGTATACAACATGCTACATGCACCTGCATGGCTATGCAAAAGGCATGGCCCCCGGAGTGCGCGTCAAGCAAGGACAAGTAATCGGGTATGTGGGAGCAACCGGGCTGGCTACAGGGCCGCACCTCGACTTTCGGGTTTTCAGAAACGGATCGCCGATGGATCCGCTCAAAGTGGAAGCTCCACCGGTGGAACCGGTTTTTGAAGCCAATAAAGCTAGTTTTAATGCTCTTAAAGACTCTCTAAGTAAGCAACTGGAGTTAATTCCTTTCCAACAGTAGGGCATACGAAATTTCCGGGCCACACTTAAAGTTAAGATCTACTAGAGGAAAAACTGATTTCTCCTCTGGTAGATGGCCTCAATCGAAGTCGTTAGTCTTCCTCTTCAGCAAAAAGAACTTCCTCAATCACCCGGGGGAAATGCTCCAGTTCGAGTTCATGAACTTTCCGGGCCACATCCTCTGCCAGATCACCCTTCACCAATTCGCAGGTAGCCTGGAAGATAATATTCCCTTCATCATACCGCTCATTCACATAATGGACAGAAATACCCGAAACTTTCTCTTTATTCTGCACAACGGCATCGTGCACAAAACGACCATACATTCCTTTTCCACCATACCTGGGCAACAAGGCTGGGTGAATATTGACGACTTTAAACTCCTCCGTAAGGTATTTTGGGACCAACCAAAGGAAGCCTGCAAGCACAATCATGTCAATTTTTCGATCAACGAGCTCCTCCAGCACGTCAACGCTACCATAAAGCTCATCGCGCGAAAAAGTAAAAGTCTCAACTCCAAGTCGTTCGGCACGAATAAGCGCATAGGAATTCTCATTATTCGACCACAATGAATCGACAGTAACATGTCGGTTATTCTGGAAATACTCGATGATATTCTGAGCATTAGTGCCTGATCCTGAGGCGAAAATGGCAATCTTCTTCATCTTATTTTTAATTCTGATTCGTTTTTGAATATTAGACTCACATGTTCAAATATAGTTTAGATAATCAACAACTTACAGCTCCAAACAGCTATTTATTTCGATTTTTCTTTGATATATTTTGGGTAAATTTATTACTTTGCACCGGATTTTTTAAAAACAAAATTGAATATTAACTTAAAATTAGAACTATGTCTGATATTGCAGGTAAAGTTAAAGCAATTATTGTCGACAAATTAGGCGTTGACGAAAGTGAAGTGACTAACGAAGCTTCATTTACAAATGACTTAGGTGCAGATTCGCTTGATACTGTTGAGTTGATCATGGAATTCGAAAAAGAATTCGATTTAGCTATTCCAGACGATCAAGCTGAAAAGATTTCGACAGTAGGAGAAGCTGTTTCGCACATCGAGGCAAACGTAAAGTAATAAATTTGAATTAAACATTTATGGAATTTAAACGGGTAGTTATTACCGGACTTGGAACCGTGAGCCCGCTTGGTAATTCTGTTGAGGAGTTTTGGGAAGCGCTGAAAAACGGAGAAAGCGGAGCTGGTCGAATTACGAAATTCGATGTTGATCTGCAAAAAACTCAGTTTGCATGCGAAGTCAAAGACTTTGACCCTACAGTTTATGTAGAGAAAAAGGAAGTGCGCAAGCACGATCTTTACACGTTGTATGCCTACGGTGCTGCACAACAAGCAATGGAAGATTCAGGTCTTGACCTGGAAACCATTGATAAAGATCGTGCCGGTGTTATTTGGGGAGCAGGAATCGGAGGACTTCAAACATTTTTTGAAGAATCCCGGGCCTACAATATTGAACGCCCCAAGTTTAATCCGTACTTTATTCCAAAGATGATTGCCAACATAGCCGGGGGTATGCTCTCCATCCGTTACGGATTCAGAGGACCAAACTTCACGACAGTTTCTGCTTGTGCCTCGGCGTCTCATGCTATAATTGAAGCCTTCAATTACATCCGCATGGGCAAAGCCAACCTGTTCATCACAGGTGGATCAGAAGCAGCAATTAACGAAGCCGGATTAAGTGGTTTCAATTCCATGCGTGCACTTTCGACCAGAAATGATGACCCCAAAACAGCATCTCGCCCATTTGATAAAGACCGCGATGGTTTTGTCATGGGGGAAGGTTCAGGCGCCCTTATTCTTGAGGAGTATGAACACGCTGTAAAACGTGGTGCCAAAATCTATGGCGAAGTTGCCGGTGGAGGAATGTCTGCAGACGCTTACCACATGACTGCCCCTGATCCTGACGGCAAAGGCGCTACTTTAGTCATGAATTGGGCTATGGAAGATGCCGGCATAAAACCGGAAGACGTTGATTATATCAATGTTCACGGAACCTCTACTCCACTAGGAGACATTGCAGAGCCAAAAGCAATTCAAAAATGTTTTGGCGAGCATGCTTATAATTTAAGCATCAGTTCCACCAAATCGATGACCGGACACTTGCTGGGAGCAGCTGGTGCTATTGAAGGCATTGCCTCCATTCTGGCTATCAGAGATGGAATTATTCCTCCAACAATCAATCATTTTACTGATGATCCTGAGATTGACAGTAAATTGGATTTCACCTTTGGAAAAGCCAAAGAGCGTAAGATTACTTATGCCCTCAGCAATACCTTTGGTTTTGGAGGACACAACGCGACTGTTATTTTTAAGAAATACTGAATAAGTGATTAGAAATATCGCACAAAAAATAAAACTCTTTTCTTCACCGAGAAAAGAGTTTTATTTATTTTTACGAGCACTATTTAACAGTACTCCAAATAACCTCAAGTTATACGAAACCGCGCTTACCCACCGGTCGGCCTCCAAAACGGATTCGCAAGGAAATTGGGTTAATAATGAGCGCCTGGAATATTTGGGCGATGCTATTTTAGGAGCCGTCATTGCCGAGTTCTTATACAACCGTTTTCCAAACATGGACGAGGGTTTTCTCACACAAATGCGCTCCAAGTTGGTTAACCGGAGCTTCCTGACGGAGTTAACCTTTCAGATTGGACTAAACTACTACATCCAGTCCAACACCAACAACACTAAAGAGAACAGCCATATTTACGGCGATGCGCTGGAAGCCATTATTGGTGCCCTATACCTGGATAAAGGCTACCAGGTTACCCGACAGTTTATTATCCGAAAACTGCTCTTACAACAAGTTAATCTGGACGAAATTCAACATACCAACACCAACTACAAAAGTCAGTTAATTGAATGGAGCCAGAAGAATAAGAACGATGTGGATTTCGAAACGGTTGAAAAAACGACCTCAGATAGTCGCCAGCCACTCTTCCAGTCCACCATTACTGTCAACAGCCAGTTAGTGGGAAAAGGACAAGGAGCTTCAAAGAAAGAGGCGCAGCAAAATGCCTCAAAAGAAGCGCTGGCCAAACTGGATCAACTGGACGTTTAAACCAAACAACTGCCAACTGCCCTCCATTACCATTCTCCCAAGCAAAAAAAAGCGGAGTCTTTCAACTCCGCTCTAAAAACTAAAACCTAAATTCTATTTATAAAAAAATACTGTCTATCTACTTTTCTGTAAAGTATTGTTTTACATTTGCTTGTCACAAATATAGAGACTGAAAGCGTTTAACGGTGCAAACAAATGTTAAAGCCTGTTAAGAATTTCGCTTCTAAAAACTTTCGGGAATCCCTTTACTGTATGCAATGTTAAATATTGTTAAGCAGCGAATTACCCTATCCTTTAAAGATTATCTTTGTACCTATGAGCAGAAGAGTTATCATCTTTTTGATTGTGATCATGGCCACCGTAATGACCAGCTTGATCGTGGTGCAAACCAATTCAATTAAAAAAGCTTTTCAGATAAAAGAAGAACAGTTTGACCAATCAGTCAACCGAGCCATCTATCAAGTTGTTCGTAGGCTGGAAATGGAAGAAGCCTCCCGCCTAATTGCACAAAGCAACCAACAAGCCTATAACAGCTCTATCTTCCCCAGAAAAAACCAACAAATTAAAGTTTTCCCGGGAACCGCCAATAGCACTGAGCCCAACACCCAAGGAGATGTCAATATTTCCTTTCGGTTTTCAAAGCAAAAAACGACTGGAAGCTACAGCGAAGAGCTATCGATTACCTACAATGACTCGAGCGCAATTTTCAATAATGAACGAGGTATGCCGGGCGAGTTTCCTTCTGCCTTTAATGAGATTCATGACTACGACGGATACATCCGTCAGCAGTATGAGATGCGCATGAATCAACAAGCCAACTATTATCGCATTTTGCAAAATCAATATCTCTTTTCGCAATTGCCCGTGAAAGACCGTATTGACAGCAAAACCTTAGAACGCACACTTCAAAATGAATTTGAAAACTCAAACATTAACCTGGAATACAAATATGCTGTTTTCACCTATCCCCCCGGGCAGGAGGTAAAAGTTTATGGTAGTTCCGATTTTAACCTGGAGAATAAAAAGCCATACAAGAATCTGCTTTTCCCGAACGACGTCATTGAGGTAAAGCCTAACTATTTATCCGTCTATTTTCCAAAGCGACAAAGCTACCTTTTGAAAGAGGCCGGCCTAATGGTGATCCCAACAGCAATTTTAACCGCCATGCTGATCGGCATTTTTGTGTACACGATTCTGATTATTCTGAAGCAGAAAAAACTGTCGAAAATTAAGAATGACTTTATCAACAACATGACGCATGAGCTGAAAACCCCCATTTCAACCATATCATTGGCCAGCCAGATGCTACACGACAACAGCATCAGCAACACCCCTCGAACCATTGAGCACGTCTCGAATGTGATTTTGCAGGAAAGCAAGCGCTTAAGTTTTCAGGTGGAAAAAGTCTTACAGATGGCTGTTTTCAACGAAGGCCGACTAAAATTAAAATTCAAGGAAGTCCATCTAAATGACTTGATAAACAATGTAATTATCAACTTTGAATTGCGTGTCAAGAGTAAAAATGGCACTCTTGCATCGGCCATAACGGCTGAGGATGATCTGATTAAAGGAGACGAAGTACACATCACCAACGTGATCTTCAACCTGCTTGACAATGCCATGAAGTACAGCAAAAGTACGCCAACGATTGAAGTAAAAACGGAAAACAAAAATGATTTCGTGATCGTTTCCATTAAGGACAATGGCATAGGAATTGCTAAGGAACATCAAGACCAGATTTTTGAACGGTTCTACCGGGTCCCAACGGGTAATGTGCACGATGTAAAAGGCTTTGGACTAGGACTTAGCTATGTAAAGAAAATCATTGACTCTCATCAAGGAAAAATAAAAGTTGAGAGCATCCTAAATAAAGGAACAAAATTCATGATCTATTTCCCACTAAATGTGAAAGTAAATGGAAACAAAAGCAAAACTTTTATTGGCCGAAGACGATGAAAACTTAGGCCTCTTATTAAAAGAATACTTAATCGCCAAAGGATACGACACCGACCTTTTTGGCGACGGCGAAGTTGCTTATGAAGGCTTCAAAAAACATCAATACAGCCTATGCATCCTCGATATTATGATGCCCAAAAAGGACGGCATGACACTGGCCAGAGACATCCGCATGATGAATTCGGAGGTACCCATTATTTTCCTGACAGCCAAAAACCTGAAAGAAGATGTTTTAGAAGGCTTCAAAATGGGAGCTGACGACTACATCACTAAGCCTTTCAGTATGGAAGAGCTGATCTTCCGGATTGAAGCAATTCTGCGCCGCACCAGCGACAGCAAGAGTGCCGAGCAATCAACCTATCAGTTGGGCAAATATACTTTCGACCACCGCAAGCAAACCTTGGTTACCGATGACGAAACCGTGAAGCTGACAACCAAAGAATCTGAGCTACTGCGCTTACTGTGCAACAATGCCAACGATGTACTGGAACGTAACTTTGCGCTGAAAACCATCTGGATTGACGACAACTATTTCAACGCCCGAAGCATGGATGTGTACATCACCAAACTACGGAAGCACCTCAAAGATGAACCGGCTGTCGAAATCATCAATGTGCATGGAAAAGGCTACAAGTTGATCATGTAATCAGCCATATACAAAATACATAGAATCCCGCCCATTCGATTGGACGGGATTTTTTATGAATGATTATCCCCACACATTCCGGATTGTTTATTGTCGCAAACTTTTGAGTTTCGAATTCAGAATAGCTCACCACTTCTAACCGAACGTTTATTCGAACAAGCCTTCCTCCAGATCGAGGGCAGAGAGTTGAAGCATAAACTGGCTATACTCTTCTACCAAGTAGTCGAAAAAAGCTTGCCCCTTCTCCGCACTGGCCAAATAAGGAGAACCAATGCCAGTATCCTGGCTCACTTCGGTCCATTTCCGTTCGGCCCACGCCCAGCCTTCATTCAAGGCCTGCACCTTAAATTGCTTGCTCTCCCCGCTTCCTGCTTTTCTTAAAGGCAGCACCAGATCGGGACACAAATATAGCATCAAGCTGGTTTCCGACTCATCGGCGTGATCTCCGGGAGCATCAAAAAAACGCTCACGTCCGGATAGTTTGAACCACGAACTAGTGCAGATCAACAATTCAGGGAAACGGGTATTTACCTCCCGGATGATTTGCTTGAAATCGTTTCCGCCATGCCCATTCATAATCAGCAGCTTTCGAATATTCTGACGACTCAGGCTTTCAGCAACATCGAATAAAATTTTAGTTTGAGTAGAAGGATGGAAATTAATGGTCAGCTTAATGTCCAACTGTCCAGTGTTAACGCCAAACGGTATGGCAGGCAAAACAAGGACATTGGCTCCTTGCTCATTCGCCTTTTGGGCCGAGGCTGCTGAAATGGCTTCGACCTGATAATTATCGGTACCATAAGGCAAATGATAGTTGTGAGCTTCAGTGGCTCCCCAGGGAAGAATTACCAAATCGACGTCTTGGCTCTTAATGGTTTTCCAGTTGTTTTCTGCTAGATAAGATGATCGCATGGTGATTTGATTTAGGATGGATGAATTTAAGAACTAAATTCTGTTTCTCAAATTGGTTTCTAAATAAGCCCCAAAGCTAAACCCTTTTTAATAGCAGGTGTTTAACCCTTTTAAATTGATCTTTCATGAAACCATTCGTCTATATTCCGATCCTTATAGCTTTGCTTAGCTGCCAGTCAACTTCTGAAAATAAAAAAGAACAGCCCTTCTTGGCAAACGATACTATCTCTAGTTGCTGCTCTAAGCTGCCTGATCGCTTTTCCTCTGCCAACAGTCCATCGGTTATTCCTGCTGAAGCAGCAAAGGCGCAGAAGCAAGGCATGATTTATATCCCGGGAGGAAACTTTACAATGGGAGGCGATTCCATTTGGGGGCGCCCCGATGAGTTCCCACATCATGAAGTAACAATTTCGTCGTTCTACATGGATGAACACGAAGTGACTAACAGACAGTTTCAGGCGTTTATTGATGCTACTGGCTATGTAACAATGGCTGAACGAAAACCCGACTGGGAAGAACTGAAAAAGCAGGTTCCACCAGGAACGCCCAAACCTTCTGAAGACGTTTTGGTTGCCGCATCGCTTGTTTTCAAACCAACCGATGGTTCCGTGTCTCTCAATAATCCAACAATTTGGTGGACTTGGGTATCGGGTGCCGACTGGCAACATCCGGAAGGACCGGGCAGCTCCATCGAGGGCAAGGAAGATTATCCAGTAGTGCATGTATCGTGGGAAGATGCCGCGGCCTATGCCCAGTGGGCGGGCAAGCGTCTGCCAACCGAGGCCGAGTGGGAATATGCTGCCCGAGGAGGACAACAACAAATCATCTATCCCTGGGGCAATGAACTGATCCACGAAGGACAGGTGAAAGCCAATTCCTGGGATGGACGTTTCCCTTATGAAAATCTGGCAAACGACGGTTTTGAGCGTGCCGCCCCGGTGAAGCAATACGCCGCAAATGGCTATGGGCTATATGACATGGGTGGTAATGTATGGGAATGGTGCGCCGACTGGTACCGAAACGACTACTACCAAACTTGTTTAACAGAAGGCGTCGTAACCAATCCGCAAGGCCCTGATCAGGCCTTTGATCCGGATGAACCCTATGCTCAGAAGAAAGTAACCCGTGGAGGTTCATTTTTATGCAATGACCAATATTGCTCAGGCTTTCGGGTTTCAGCTCGCATGAAAACAAGTTGGGACACGAGTCTCAACCATACCGGCTTTCGCTGTGTGGTTTCAGCCAACTAGCGAAAGAGGAATTCGCTAAATTTTGTCCCAACTTATGGCTGTCCGCTACGGGATTTCAGTATGTTTTTGTAGTTTTAAAGCAAGTTATAACGAATGGGTGGCTCACCGAACGCTATGTGTTTCAAGATGACCTTGTTGTCGAAACTTAAAATCCATTCGTATTTCATCTTCCCCATCGGAACTAAGAATCAAAGGACATTTCCTGCCAGGAAAAATATGAATTAATTCCGAGCGAAGATTAAGATGAGGGTTATTAACCAATAAAACATACAAAATGAATTTAGAGTATCCCATTGATATCGATTTACTGGATAAAAAATATAGTATTGAAGGCGAAGTAGGATTCATGGAGATGGAAGGCGAACTGCCTTTCATCAGCATCTCAAACAAATATGCCCAGGCTGACATTTGCTTATATGGTGCTCATGTAATGAGCTTTACACCACACAAAACGTTCGAGCTGCTGTGGATGAGTCCGGACAGCTTTTCGGAGGAAGGCAAAGCGATTCGGGGTGGAATCCCGGTTTGTTTCCCTTGGTTTGGGCCGCACAAAACCGATCCTCAATTACCACAGCATGGTTTTGGCCGCCTGACGTATTGGGAGGTTGTTGAAACCAAATCGGAAGCTACTGGCGAAACCTTTATTCGTTTTCAACTCAACGCCTCGGAAGCTACCAAAACGTATTGGCCTTATGATTTCTCAGCCGAATTGGCCATTACCGTAGGCGCGCAACTGCAGCTGAGTTTGAAGGTTACCAACACCTCTTCCGAAGCTTTTGAATACAGCTGTGCCCTGCATTCGTATTTTAACCTGTCGGGAATTGAAAACATTCATATCGAAGGCTTGCAGGGAACCACTTATTACAACCAGCTCACCAACGAGCACGCCGTTCAGGAAGAACAAAACCTAACAATATCAGAGCCTCTCACCAGGCACTATCTGGATACTCAATCGCCAGTCGTCATTTCGGATCCCGTTTTCCGCCGACGAATTCAGGTTCAAAAAGCAGGAAGCCAGGTCACCACCCTTTGGAATCCCGGACAAGAAGCTTGCCTCAACATACAGGATATTCCGGATGAGGGCTACGAAACCTTTGTTTGCGTGGAAGCGACCAATGCCTTTAAGCATTGCATTACGCTGGCTCCGGGCGAATCACACCAAACAGCAACAACTATCGGGCTGGACGAGTAGTTTCTCAAAAGTCATCATTAAATCACCTTAATAAAAAAGCAAGCTAATCGTTTAGAAATACAGATTCGACTATGAACATATTTGCTGAGAAAGAAATTGCACAAGAATATGATGCCTACTATGGAACACCCCTGGGCAAGCAAATCGACCTGCTGGAAAAACAGATGATTGAAGATTTAATCCAACCAATGACTCCGGGAAAACTATTGGAGATTGGCTGCGGCACCGGCCATTGGACTGCCTTTTTCAGTCAACAAGGATTTAAGATAACAGCCACCGATGTGTCTGAAGCCATGCTTGAATTAGCTAGAGAAAAACAACTCCCCAATACTGAAATTCAAACCGCCAGTGTTTTTCAACTACCCTTCCCCGACAACCATTTTGACCAGGTAGGCGTCATTACAGCCTTGGAGTTTTGCGGCGATATTCCCCGTGCATTTGCCGAAATCAAACGGGTATTGAAACCTGGAGGATGGCTCATTGCCGGTTGCCTCAATGCCGACTCGATCCTGGGTAAAAACAAAGCGCAGGATCCGGTTTTTAAGCATGCCCATTTCATGAAAAAAACAGAGCTTCACAAACACTTATCGACCATTGGAGAACCAATCCTGAAAATCGGGGTTCATCTTTCACCTGAGTTTAAACTCGTAAATAAAACGACTGAGGAACAAACAATTCCTGGGGTTTTCATGGCAGCAACCGTTCAAAAAACAAACTGATGTACATTACCGTCGAAATAAGCTATTACCCACTCACCGAGAATTACGACCAGCCTGTATTTCAACTGCTGGATTTACTCAACAACCAGCCAGAAATAACGGTTGAATCAGGCACCATGAGCACCTTGATTCGTGGAGAATATGATGAAGTTATGCAAATACTGAACACCAGCATGAAAGAGTTGATGCGTAACTACCCTTCTGTATTTAATCTAAAAATTGCCAATGCCTGTGAGCTAAAAGAGCCGAAGTAGGCCATCAACTCATAGTGATCGCAAAGGATCGTGATTTTGGTGAACTTTCCCCAGCAGGCATTCGTTGGTACTAACAAACCAATCAGGTTCCGTTTCACACACATAAAATCAAGATAAAATCGATCACATGAATACAAAACAATTCGTATTGGCATCGCGCCCCAAAGGCACCCCTACCCTTCAGAATTTCAGAAAAGAAGCCGTTGAACTACCACAAATACAAGAAGACGAAGTCGCCCTGAAAGGGCTGTTTTATTCGGTTGACCCGTATATGCGTGGGCGAATGAACGATGCGAAATCGTATGTACCGCCTTTTACGATTGACCTGCCACTGGAAGGTGGCGTGGTGGCCGAAGTAACAGACAGTAAGTCATCGCTATTCAAAACCGGCGATTTAGTTGTCGGAGTCCTTCCCTGGCGTGAGCAGATGACAGCCTCAGCAAAAGGCTTACAAAAAATTGATCCGGCAGTTGGACAAGCTAGTTACTTCCTAGGGATACTGGGCATGACTGGCCTTACCGCCCATTTGGGATTAACACTAATCGGTCAGCCGAAAGCCGGAGAAACAGTTGTGGTTTCGGGTGCTGCCGGTGCTGTCGGAGTTGTGGTCGGTCAGATTGCAAAGATTAAAGGTTGCCATGTTGTCGGGATTGCTGGAAGCGATGAGAAAGTAAACCTACTAAAAGAAGATTTCGGTTTTGATGAAGCCATCAACTACAAAACCACGCCCGACATGCAAAAAGCCATAGCCAAAGCTTGCCCCAAAGGGGTTGATATTTATTTTGACAATGTTGGTGGTGACATTTCGGATGCGGTTATCAATAATATTAACTTCCACGCCCGGATTCCTCTTTGTGGTCAAATTTCGCTGTACAACAATACCGAGACACCCGTAGGACCGCGAATTCAACCACGGCTACTCACTCGAAGTGCCCTCATGCAGGGATTTATTGTCAGCGATTTTGCCAAGCACTTCCCTGATGCACTGAAAGAATTAACAGGATGGGTTATGGCTGATCAGTTGAAATTTACTGAAACGATAATTGATGGCTTCGACCAATTACCATCAGCTCTACTTGGACTGTTTAAGGGTGAGAACACCGGAAAAATGGTTGTAAAAGCCTGAGTGACCAGAGGAAAGCTTACGACTGAATTGGGTTGCTAAGTTTTATTTCTTACAAACTTCCACTGCCGGCCACAATCAAAACAGGTATAGCTCCTTTTCAGGAACGGGAATAAAATCCCTGAAATAACGAAAACGACGACCATCAGCACTTTCGGCTTTCGGTTGATGCTGATATTCGCAGACTGACAAAACGGACAATGCTCC
This sequence comes from Sunxiuqinia sp. sy24, assembly GCF_052677165.1. Taxonomy (NCBI): domain Bacteria; kingdom Pseudomonadati; phylum Bacteroidota; class Bacteroidia; order Marinilabiliales; family Prolixibacteraceae; genus Sunxiuqinia; species Sunxiuqinia sp. sy24. The sequence goes on along the minus strand of NZ_JBQYLH010000002.1, from coordinate 240,631 downwards.
CGATCGAAATGATCGGCTTTTGACAGACGAACAACTTCCTGCGATATTGATTCAGAGGGCGCATAAGCGCCCTTTTTCAATATTTTCAAACCTTCAGCGTAAGCTGATTCCCTTACCTGTAATTTTATTCCCCCAATCGCATTCGAGTAAAAATTGTGAACCTGCACAGTCATTTCATCCACCAGCACACAGTCAATTCCCTCTGATTTCAAAAAGCTTTGAGCCACGTGCGCCTCATGAGGATATGTAAAAACCATCAGGGTTTTCCATGCGTCTACAGGTATCTGTTCCATCAGCTATAAATTTAATCTACTCCTCAGGGAGTGGCACAAAATCCGTTTCACCCAATACAGGTCGAAACTTTTGCTCTTTCCAGTTCTGCTTTGCTGCATCAATCCGCTCCTTATCAGAATGAACAAAATTCCAGTAAATAAAGTGCTCTTCAGAAAAAGGCTCACCACCCAACAGATAAACAACTGAGTTTTCGCCCATCTCAAAGGAACACAAGCTACTGTCTTTGGCAACTAAAAGCTGATTGGGCAAGTAAGTATGACCTTCACTATAAATATGCCCTTGGGAGAGGTACAAAGCACTCTCTCCAAAAAGATGGGCACCAAGTGTTATGCAAGTCCGCTGTGTGCTTTTAAGCTCAATGAAATACATGGCACTATGAACCGGCACCGGAGATTTTCGTCCAAAGGCTTCGCCGGCAATCAACTTCACCTGAACGCCATCTTGCTCCCACTGAGGGAGATCACTCGCTTCAACATGAGTAAAAGAAGGCTCCATATCCTCCAGCTGCTTTGGCAATGCCACCCATATTTGCAAGCCATGCAGGGGCTTGCTTTGTTTTCGCAAATAGTCGGGTGTCCGTTCCGAATGCACCACTCCCTTTCCTGCAGTCATCCAATTGACTTCGCCGGGTTGAATTTCCACTTCAGAGCCGAGGCTGTCCCGATGCATAATAGCCCCTTCAAACAGATAAGTCATCGTAGAAAGCCCGATATGCGGATGTGGAGCGACATCTAAATTCTCGCCAGCTTCTAAATTAGTTGGTCCCATATGGTCAATAAAGACAAAAGGACCAACGGCACGTTTCTGAAGAAAAGGCAACAATCGTCCCACCAAAAACTGGCCTATATTGGCCGCCCGCTCTTCTATTATTAATTCGATGTTTGACATTCCTTAAATTAAAAATCCACTTACTCTGTTAATTCATTCGTTCATAAGCATTCGGTTAAACAGGAGTTTGCATCTATTGACAATTCACTGGCTTGCTGTCATATAAGCAGCATCACCAACCATCAAGCTAATTTCTCCGTCAATTTCTTTCAGGCGTAAACCTAAGATTACTTTTCCCTGAACTTCAATGAGGACATCACTTTGCAAACTAAGACCAAAAGTCTTGCTTCCCATTTTCTTATCTGCCTTCCATCTCCAACTCCCAGCAATCGTGCTTCTTTCGCCTAAATAGCTTGCGAAAACCGTAGCCGTAGAATCCGAATTTAACTTAAACCTGGTCACCAGCTGTCCTGCTGAATCCTGCCCCTCATCTTTTGATTTATCCAATTGCTCATTTGACAACAGCCACGAACCTAAAACATTTGTCCGCTTGATGTGATCCGCCCTGTTTTCAAAAGCCAGCATGATCGTTTTGACTTGTCTCATGGTTCAGTCTTTGTCTAGAATTACAGAATCAGCAACCATTGGCTTGGAGTTTTGCTCATTGCCAGAATGCATTTCCGTTAAATTTAGCAATAATCTATCACATGATTAACAAAATACAATATATTTATTTTTAATCTGAAACGAAAATACGGGTCTCAACTTCAAACTGACAAATTGTTTACAAATTCCTCCATAAAATAGATAAGCCAGGATATTTGAAGAATTATCCTCTTTGAAATAAACACGTAAAAGACTTCTCTTCAACAAAATCAACTTTCACTAGCGATTATCAACGCGCTCCGGATTCAAATCGTGGTGCTGCATACGAAACCAGGCCAGCTCTTCGTATTTAGTGCCCACTTGACCATAGTTGGCATACGGGTCGATGCTAATGCCTCCGCGTGGTAAAAACTTACCCCACACTTCAATATATTTGGGATCCATCAGTTTAATCAAATCTTTCATGATAATATTGATGCAGTCTTCATGAAAATCACCACGATTACGGAAGCTAAACAAATACAATTTCAGCGACTTGCTTTCCACCATCTTTTTCCCGGGCACATAGCTGATGTAGATGGTTGCAAAATCGGGCTGCCCGGTAATGGGGCACAAGCTCGTAAATTCAGGAGCATTAAATTTCACCCAGTAATCATTGTCCGGATGCTTGTTATCAAAGGCTTCCAAAACATCGGGGCTGTAATCAAACGAATAATTGGAATCTTTTCCGAGTTGTTTCAAATCATTCATAAACTATTAATTTCTAATTACATTATTCAAGAAAAAACATCAGTAGTGAGTATTAAAGATCACCCCACTCTCATAAATCTCCATTTTCCCGCTTTTTCAAGTACGCCTCCAGTCCGTTTCGACGTAAATGACAGGCAGGACATTGACCACAACCATCGCCCACCACCGCATTGTAGCAGGTCAGCGTTTCATACCGCACCAGGTCGAAAACGCCTAGCTCATCGGCCAACTGCCAAATCTGTTCCTTATTTTTCCACATCAGCGGCGTATGAATTTCATACGGGTAATCCATCGACAGGTTCAGAGTTTGATTCAACGAACGGATAAAATTATCTCGACAATCCGGATAACCACTATAGTCAGCCTGCCCCACACCTGTTACCAAGTGATGGATGCCTTTCGACTTGGCAAAAATGGCAGCATAAGTTAAAAACAGCAGGTTCCGTCCCTCCACCAAGGTATTGGGCGGGCGATCGGCTGGCTTATCCTTTTCCACCAGCAATGCTGGATTCGTCAGGGCATTGCTGGTTAGCAGAGGCAGTAAATCCAACGGAAACACATGAAATGGCACCTCGGCCTTTTCTGCAATCGCGGCTGCCAGCTCCAATTCCAATCGGTGCTTTTGTCCGTAATCAAAGGAAATGGCTTCCACGACATCAAATGTACATTTAGCCCAATACAGGCAGGTGGTTGAATCCTGCCCTCCCGAAAAGACAACTAATGCCTTATTCATCAGACTTGCTTAAATCGAAATGGATTATAGGAAATGTTTTCATCAAAGGTATCGATACCTTCGATTGACTTTACTTTTTTCACCACCTGATAAGTCAGAGGTAAAACCAAAATTTCATACGCTGTTTTCAACAAGGCCTGAGTAACAATCATCCCCAAAATAACCGGCATCGGGAATATTCCAGCAAAGGCAATAGTAATAAAAATCAGCGAATCGGCTCCTTCACCAGCCAACGTCGAAACAATAGCACGCAGTGAAAAATTCTTTCCCTGGGTCATCAGCTTGAATTTACTCATCACATAAGCATTCAAAAAAGAGCCAACCACATAAGCCATCAAACTGGCTAACACAATGCGGATAGAGCTTCCCAAAATGGTTTGAAAAGCGGCCTGCTCTTCATAAAACGGAGCCGAAGGCATACTAATGGCCAGCATAAAAAAGAGGGCTGCCAAAACATTGACACCAAACCCGGCCCAGATAATCAGGCGCGCTTTCGTATAGCCCCACACTTCTGCAATTACATCGTTGATGATGTATGCCAAGGGAAAAATCAACACTCCTGCTGGTGCCGACCAAGGCCCAATGAGAATGATTTTTGACGCTAAAATGTTTGAGATTAACAGGCAGGCAGCGAATAGCACTCCTGCCAACAGGAATAAAACAGATACTTTGTTCTTCATGATTTCTTGTTTTTTACGTGGTTACCAAGCACACGATGTTCATAATTGACTGCAAATATAATTGTTTTTCCTGAGATGAAATACACCTTCGAAAAATCTGTTTTTCAAGCCCTGAAGATAGAAGCAAATAAATGTTAATAACTCATGTCGCTACCCATTTTTTCTTAATTTTGAAAACATGTTACCTTTTTACTAAAAGATGTTACTATGACTGTTTCCCGATTTGGCGTTTCATTGGAAAAAGATCTGCTTAATGCCTTAGATCAATATGTAAAGGAAAATTATTTTTCGAACCGATCACAGGCCATCCGACAGTTAATCAGCCGTAACATTGTTGAGCAAAAATGGCAGTGCAACAACCAAGTGGCAGGCTCTGTAACCTTGGTTTACGATCCAAATCGCCGGGAAATATTACACCAACTCACAGACATCGTAGCGCAGTATCACGAGGAAATTATCTCAACGCAACGACTGATCTTAAATCAATCCAAACACATGGAAATTTTAGCGATCAAAGGTGTAGCCAACCGGCTGACCGAACTGGCCGATAAATTAATCACAATTAAAGGAATGCAACACGGCAAGCTGGCCATGAGCCGAATTGATTAATTGGTTACTCCGGCCGTAAATTTTCACACAATACCTCTATAAACCAAAACGAAAGAATGAATAGTACGATGAAAGATCTAGCCCCTCACCTTCAAAATAAACTCAGCCAGTTGGAAGATTGGTACTCACAACGAAAAGGCTCCATTGTCGCTTTTTCCGGTGGAATCGATTCAACGCTGGTCCTCTTTCTCGCCAGGAAGTTTCAGGGCCGGGCAAATGCCATTGCGGTCATTTCGAACTCCGAAAGCCTGAAAGCCAAAGATTTCAAGCTGGCTCAATCGTTTTGTCAAGATTTTGACATCCAGCTGGAAGTCATCAAAACAGAAGAACTAAGCGACTTGCGTTACAACCAAAACCCGGAAAACCGCTGCTATTTCTGCAAAGAACACCTATTTCATGATTTGCAGGTTATCAACAAAAAACACCCGGACTTTGATGTGTTGAGCGGAACCAATCAGGATGACCTGGCCGACTACCGTCCCGGCTTGCAAGCTGCTGCCAAGTACCAGGTGCTGGCGCCAATGGCCGCCTGCCAGTTGACCAAGGATGAGCTGCGCCAAATTGCCAAACATTTTGAGTTGCCCAACTGGGATAAACCGGCCAGCCCATGCCTAAGCTCACGCATCCCCTACAACCACCAAATAACCCGCGAAAAACTACAACAAGTTGAAGATGCAGAGAACCTCCTCAATGAAAAGGGGTTCAAAGATGTACGCGTTCGCCACTACGGAAATTATGCCAAAGTAGAAGTTCAGCCATCCGAATTAGACAAACTATTGGCCATTGAGAAGGAAGTGATTGAACAAATCAAAGGCCTCGGTTTTCAGAAAGTGCAAATCGACCGCGAGGGCTTGGTTTCAGGAAAACTCAACCGGGTCTTGAAGGGTATTAATCAAACTAAATAGCCAAAAATGAAAATTCTCTATTACGATTGTTTTGCAGGAATAAGTGGCGACATGAATCTGGGCGCCCTAATTGATCTGGGAGTGGATGCCAACTACCTCAAAACAGAATTGGAAAAACTGAATATTGAAGGCTTTCACCTCGAAATAAAAAAAGACCAGCGCCGCGGCATTACCGGCACTAAAGCTGATGTGATCATTGAAAATCCGGATAATGAAAAACACCGCCACCTGCGGCATGTGGAAGAAATTGTCAACAACAGTTCGCTCCCCCAGCAAGTGAAAGCCAACGCGCTAACAATCTTTGATCTGATAGCCGTGGCCGAAGCAAAGGTTCACAACATTTCAAAGGAGAAAGTTCATTTTCATGAGGTAGGTGCCCTCGACTCCATTGCCGACATTGTGGGTGCTGCTATTTGTCTCGATTATCTCCAAGTGGATAAGGTGATGGCTTCTCCCATTCAACTAGGTGGAGGCACTGTTAAATGTGCGCATGGTATCATGCCCGTGCCCGCTCCTGCCACCGCTGAAATTGTAAAAAACATTCCCATTAAAACCGGCTTGGTAAACCACGAAGCCACCACCCCTACCGGGGCAGCTATTCTGGTGGCTACGGTCGATGAATTTACTGAGCACATCAGCCTGCCAATCACCAAAACAGCTTATGGTATTGGGAATCGCGACAGCGAAGTGCCTAATGTTTTAAGGGTATATTTGCTGGAAGAGGCCCAAACACTAAAAGATGTGGATAAGGAAGAGGCCTTGCTACTGGAAAGTAACATCGACGACATGAATCCCGAGCATTACGATTTCTTGCTCGATCAACTTTTTGAAGCCGGAGCCAGCGATGCCTGGCTGACGCCCATAATTATGAAAAAATCGCGTCCGGCGGTTCAGCTATCGGTTTTATGTCCGCTAGAGCAAGCGCTAAAATTGAAGAGCTTGATTTTCAGACACAGTACATCGCTCGGCATTCGCGAATACCGGGTAAGCAAAACTAAACTTCGTCGCGAAGAAACAAGCATACCAACTTCCTACGGGCCAGTACGTGTCAAACACAGCTATTTTGAAGGCAAGCGAGTTCGTTCGAAAGCGGAATTTGAAGACTGTAAAAAGCTCGCCAAAGAGCACCAAATCAGTCTTTCTGAAATTGAAAAAGAAATTCAAAATCAACTGAAATCATGAGCCCCAAAGAACTGCTGGAGAAATATAAAAGCGGAGAAATCAGCCTGACCGAGGCCTTGGAACAATTCCCCGACCGCGGAATCGAAGAAATGGGATTTGCTACCATCGACACAGACCGATTCAGTCGCACCGGACTGCCTGAGGTGATTTATGCTTCAGGAAAAACAGTGGAACAAGTGAGCCTGATCGCCGAACGGATGTACCAAAAAGGAATTGATGTATTGGCGACCCGCGCCACGCCTGAAATGTTTGAAGCAGTAAAAAAACGGATTCCCGGTGCACACTACAACAAACTGGCCCAAACCATCACCTACAAACAAAGCCATACCCCCAACACAAAAGGTTATATCGCGATTGTAGCAGCAGGAACCTCTGATCTACCCGTGGCTGAAGAAGCCATGGAAACAGCACAGTTTCTGGGTAACCGCGTAGAGAAAGTGTATGATGTGGGGGTGGCTGGCATTCACCGGCTGTTTCACCGGCTGGAACTCATCCGCAATGCACGCGTGATTATTGTGGTGGCTGGCATGGAAGGTGCACTGGCCAGCGTGGTGGGAGGTCTGGTTGATAAACCCGTGATTGGCGTACCCACCAGCATTGGCTACGGCGCCAACTTCGAAGGGCTATCTGCCTTACTATCCATGCTCAACAGCTGCGCCAGCGGCGTCAGCGTGGTCAATATAGACAATGGTTTTGGAGCTGCCTGTCAAGCTTCATTAATCAATAAACTCTAACAGAAAGAAAAATGAACGAATTGTATTTACTATCTATCTCAGCCGCCTCGCTGGGCTTTATTCATACCATTTTAGGTCCTGATCATTACCTCCCTTTCATCGTTTTAAGTAAAGCACGGCAGTGGTCGAGCAACAAAACCATGTGGATCACCTTCGTTTCCGGGGTGGGCCATGTCAGCAGCTCTGTATTGATTGGTTTTCTGGGGATTGCCTTGGGCATCAGCCTCAACAAGCTCGAATCGATTGAAGCCATCCGCGGCGAACTGGTTGGCTGGCTGCTGCTGGCCTTTGGGCTAACCTACACCATCTACGGAATTTACAAATATGTAAAAAGCATACACCATTCGCATCTACCATCCTTTCTGTTACCCAAAAACATACGGCAATGGCAGCATCTCCCAACCGAAGATAAAGAAGGAGACAACACCAAACTGACACCGTGGATTCTATTTCTTATTTTTGTTTTTGGCCCCTGCGAAGTGTTGATCCCCATGCTTATTTTTCCGGCTTACGAACACAGCACAGTTGGAATGATTACCGTAGCCCTCATTTTTGGGGTGGCCACCATTGGAACCATGCTACTAACTGTTTACCTCGGCCATAAAGGAAGTGCAATGGTACGTTTCAAAAAACACGAACGTTACCTGCACTTAGTGGCCGGGCTGATCATCCTCGTCAGTGGAGTTGGCATTGTCTTTATGGGATGGTAATCGAGAGATGCGAGTAGAGCACCTCAAGAATCCGTCATCCAGTACCTAAACCACAGCGATCAATCAGGAATCTGGAGACTAACTTTTTACTCCAAAAAGCAATTCTCCTAAACTCCAAAAAAAATGCTACTTTTGTGTTGAATAAATCCGGACAAGCACCTTTCTCAAAAGGTTAGATTCTTTTTCCTGATAATTAGAAATACATTCCAATTTTTATATGAGATTTGACGATTTTGATTTACATGATGACATTCTAGATGCCGTTTACGATATGGGCTTCGAAGAAGCCACAGCCATTCAGGAAAGCACCATCCCCATCATTCTTGAAGGCCACGATTTAATTGCCTGTGCACAAACCGGAACCGGAAAAACAGCCGCATTCATTCTTCCCATTCTGGATAAAATAGCCAGCTACCCCGAAGGAAAAACCCGCGCCCTGGTGATTGCCCCTACGCGCGAATTAGCCATTCAGATTGAACAACAAGTTCAAGGATTTGCCTATTACCTGGGAATCACCTCCATTGCTATGTATGGCGGTGGCGATGGCAGCGAATGGGAATTGCAACGTCAGGCACTTGAAAAAGGTGTTGATTTGATTGTAGCGACCCCGGGTAAATTAATTTCTTTTCTTGACAACGGCATTGCCCAGCTCGACAGTGTCGAGTTTGTCGTACTGGACGAGGCTGACCGCATGTTGGATATCGGCTTTCACGATGACATCATCAAAATTTTCAGCAACCTCCCAGAGAAACGTCAATCGCTAATGTACAGTGCCACCATGCCGCCGAAGATCCGTACGCTGGCCTCAAAAATTTTAAGCAGCCCCAAAGAATTCAGCACGGCGATTAGTAAGCCTGCCGAAGGAGTTCTGCAAGCGGCTTACCTATGCCACGAAAATCAAAAGACTCCGCTTATTGAATCGTTGATTGAAGGAAAAGATGACTGCCAAAGCATTATTATTTTCAGCTCAACCAAGAAAAAAGTTTCGCTAATCGCACGCGCCCTGAAGAAAAAAGGATTTGCTGCTGAAGGTATTTCATCAGACTTGGAACAAAAAGACCGGGAAGATGTGCTGATGCGCTTCAAGGCCCGTCAGATCCGCATTTTGGTAGCAACCGACGTATTGAGCCGAGGCATCGATATCAAAGACATCAACCTGATCATCAATTACGATGTGCCGGGAGATGCCGAAGATTACGTGCACCGGGTGGGCCGGACTGCACGTGCAAACACCACCGGAATTGCCCTTACGCTAATCAATGAGGATGACATGTATAAGTTTCAACAGATTGAAACACTCATTGAATCAGAAGTATTTAAAGCACCGCTGCCCCCAGAGCTGGGTGAAGGTCCTGCATGGAAAGTGTCAAAAAAAGGACGAGGAAAAGGGAAATACGGCAACAAGAAAAATTTTCGAGGGAAGCCTGGCGGACGCAAATAGCCGAAAGCCTTAAAAAAAATTAACCCTCTGAAGACAAGCTCTCTCAGAGGGTTTTATTTTTGTTCTTATATTGGAACGAACAAGATTTCTTAGACTCATCAAGATCGGGCAGATCGCTGGCAGTGAATCTCAAAAAAATTAGCATCACCTATTCTACCCTTCAGCTAGACCACCTCAATGCCTTTTTCCTTTAACAAATCCAGACCGATTTCTTTCAGTTTGTACTTTTGAATTTTACCACTGGCAGTCATGGGGTAGTCCTCAACAAAGAATATGTACTTAGGTATTTTAAACCGAGCAATTTGCCCGCGGCAGTATTCCTTAACTTCTTCTTCCGCCATACTTTGTCCCTTTTTCAGTTTAATGAAAGCACCAACTTGCTCACCATACTTTGGACTTGGAATTCCTACCACTTCAACCGACTCCACTTGATCCAATTTAAACAGATAGTTTTCAATTTCACGTGGGTAAATATTTTCGCCTCCGCGGATAATCATGTCTTTAATACGGCCAGTGATGCGGTAAAATCCATCGGTCGTTTTCTCTGCCAGGTCGCCCGAGTGCAGCCAACCCTCTTCGTCGATGGCATTCCGGGTAGCTTCCTCATTCTTATAATACCCTTTCATGATATTATAGCCCCGGCAGCATATTTCCCCTTGTTCACCCTCCTGACATTCTTCTCCGGTTTCCGGATTGACGATTTTAACTTCAACATTTGGAAATTCAAACCCTACCGTTGTCGCACGAACTTCGGCCGAGTTATGTGTGCGAGTGGCAGTCATTCCGGGCGAAGTTTCTGTTAAACCGTAGACGCTGATGATGTCCTTGCAATGCATCTTGGTCATCACCTGTTTCATGGTTTCAATGGGGCACAAAGCGCCGGCCATAATTCCGGTACGCAACGAGCTTAGGTCGAACAGGTCAAACATCGGATGATTCAGCTCAGCAATAAACATGGTAGGCACACCATAAAGAGCCGTGCAGCGCTCTTTCTCAACTGAGGCCAGCACCATCAACGGATCAAAATTTTCAGTAACAACCATCGTTGCGCCATGACTAACAATGGCACAAACAGCCAGCACACAACCAAAACAATGGAAAAAAGGCACACAAACCAACAAACGATCGGCAGCCGTATATTTCATACATTCTCCAGCCGAATAACCATTATTAAGAATATTGTGATGCGAAAGCATAACCCCTTTTGGGAAACCCGTTGTTCCCGAGGTATATTGCATATTCACCACATCGTGTGGGCTCACTCTTAACTTAGCATCTTCCAGTTCCAGATCGTCCAAATGTTCGCCCAGCAATATCAGCTCAGCAGTATTGTACATTCCCCGGTGCTTTTCTTGTCCTATAAAAACAACATTCCGGAGTTCAGGAAATTTTTCCAATTTCAGATTTCCACGCAATTGCGTCTTGAGCTCGGGTAATAGCTCAAAAATCATGTTGACATAGTCGCTATCGCGCCAGCCATCAACCAAACACAAGGTATGAATATCCGCGTCTTTCAGCAAAAATTCCAGCTCGGCTAATTTATAGTTGGTATTAATGGTCACCAAAACAGCCCCGATTTTCGCAGTAGCAAACATAAACGTTAACCAGTCGGGGACGTTGTTCGCCCAGATACCAACTTTATCGCCCACGCCAACACCGTTAAACATTAAGCCTTTGGCCAGTTTATCGACCCGGTCGTTAAATTGGCTATAGGTAAAACGTAAATCCCGGTCGGGATAAACCATAAATTCCTGATCGGGTGTTTCGTAAGCGTATTTCTCTAAAATTCCGCCAAGCGTATAGTCGAGTAATTGCATGATTTCTTTTTTTTTGAATCGAAGCGTGTTTTAGTAAGGGGCATACACCACAGCCAATATTTTGGCTGGCTTTTTATTCCCGGCATGCACATTGTGCGATACAATGGAATCAAGATATATACTGTCTCCAGTTCCCAACTGATACAATTCTTTGCCATAATTTATCTCGATTTGTCCTTCCAAAACATAGATAAACTCTTCGCCTTCGTGCGATGAAAGCATATAATCCGATTGCTCACCGGGTTCAATTTCAACGATAAACGGTTCCATACTGCGTCCTACTTTGTCAAATGCCAGTGATAAGAAATTCAGGTGCTCACGCGAGCCATTCTGCTGCGATGAAAATCGAACGCCCTTTTCATGTTCGTCCGCACGCACAATCGCCGGCCCCAGGTTGTTGCTGTCATCCAGAAAAGTTCCCAGACGAACGCCCAATGCCCGAGCAATTTTAATGAGGGGTGCCAGAGACGGCAACACCTCGCCTTTTTCAATTTTTTGAAGCTGATCAATATCGATATTCGTTTTTTCAGCCATTTCCTCCAGGCTTACTTTTTTCGATTCTCGAACTTGTTTTACTTTTTTTCCAAGATCATGTTTTTTTGCCATGCCGGTTCACTTTAAGTCTGCCCACAAATTTAATTTTATTTTTAAGGCAGTCAAACGCGAAGACACAAGAAACCGCTTGCTTATTGCAATTGACAAGACATTTAGAAACAATATAAATTTCAAGCAAACTCCCGGAGGATTCTTATTGGAGTATTACGGCCATAAAAAACCGATATAAACCTACCGCGAGATCTTTTCCCACTCTTTGGCTATTCGATTGATTAAAGATCATCTAAAAGTAACTGCCGCTTCTCGAGCTCAATAATTACCGCATCGATAAACTTAGCGGCCATAATTTTCTTAGCCTGGGCAATCCCTAAGCGCATTCCCACCCGGGATGCAACACGATGCACTAACTTTTTAAACAGACTTTTCTTTCGCAGACGAGCCACAATCTCACTGGGAGTATCAGCGCCTTCAACTTTCCTTTCGCCATTCATGATGTTCTCCAATACGGCTTCAAAGCGGTCTTCCAGCTTATCTTCCAATGCCAATAATTCGCCAAGTCTGATTTTTACCGAATCATAATCGATACCGCTTTCTTCAGGCACCTGATCCATCAAACTGCTCGTTCCATCCGGATTTTTCACCACTCGCATATCCGGGATGATGGGTAGAAAAACGCCCATCCCTTCTTGTGCAGAAATTCGAAATCGATCCACATCGCGATAACCCGCTGTCAAAATCGGGTTGTTCTTTTCTAACGGAACGCTAAAATACCTCTGCAAAAAAAGCTGACAGTTTCGGCGCCCCAGTAAGAAGTCGTGTTCCCGGAATTCCTTTTTAAAGAAACCGGCAAAACCGCCCAAGCCACCGCATGCCAAAGGAAAACGTTGCTTTTCGTTATTTCGATAACGAACCGGCAAAACCATAAAGCGGGTATAGTTCTCCTCATCATAAGCCTTCACCAATTCTTCCTCTTTAAACATCAACTGCTGACGCATGGCATTCAACAATTCAGGAACTGCAAACTTGATGGCATCCATCGGTTCGTTTTCCTCCACCAGCCCTTGGTCACTCGGAAAAGGATCAATCATAATCAGCGTAGTATCAAAGGATGATGCAGATCGTTTCAGCTCATAATTTCGTGCCTCCATCTTTTTCCCTTCTGCCAACAGCTTATCCTTCGCCCGGCGCTCCAAAATCTGGTCAGTCAAGCCAAAAGGCTCATTGTTGATCACCCCGCCATCCACATTCACACAGGCATAATCCTGTTCCGTGTTTAGTTGGAGATGATCTTTCCCATTATTTAGAAATGAATTATCGAGAACATAATGAGGCGGGCGAGTAACTTTCCGAGGACTCAGTCCTACCGGAAAAGCTCCGGTGGCAATGGCCGCATCAATTAACAAGGCTTTGTTAACCCCTTCAACGGTTGCAAACGATAAAGGAATCAAGCCATCACCTCCATATTCTCCATCATCAGTCAGTTTAAAGTGTACCAGATCCTGATGACGTGTCATTCGGTGAAGACTTTCGCCCAAGGCAGTCTTAAACTTCAGCTCGTAATTATAGCCGCGAAGGTTGGTTTGTGTGGTTAGGATCTCTAAATCTGCCGCAACGTAAGGTCGACGAACCTGTGGATCTTTAACCGTGGTATCAATCAGTCGCGAAGCCACTTTTTCAATAAAGCTTGAATCAAAGATAGACTTAACCTCATGATCCGGATGCCGGTTAATGTCTTCCGTATCGAGCATCTGATCCATCATATTCTCGAACTCAGTTTCGGTGAGGTTCACCCAAGCATCAAACAGCAAATTCTCAGCTGCCTCTTTCGACTTGTAATTCGATGTTGTGATAGCTGGAAATTGCTGTTGCAAGGCGCAGGTGCTGATAGCTGCGGTCATTCCTCCTGCCGAAGCTCCGGTGAGCACTTCAATTTTCACTTCGTGGCGGGGCACTCCTGGCAGGTTCAGGTCTTTAGCCCGTTGCCAATGTTCGAGGGTTTCAAGCAGATAATCAATCACTCCACCCGTGTAGGCACCAGCGGAAACGGCACCAGCCATGCAAATACCAATTCGAATCGTCTTAGGCTCAGTCATACAAACGTTCTTTAAGGGTTAACATGCACCATTTAAAAGCGTGATACCTTTTCGGGAGCAGACTCGTTGGCCTTAGCCAACCGCCAAGGTTTTCGTGTTGACTGGTTTTAAACCTAAAGATACAACATAAAAGGATGACCAGTCAAGGGGAAAATCGACGACTTAATCCTTCAACATGCAGTATCTTGCCCAAAGCGAAGAAAGGCAAGCTCCATGAGCCTGCCTTCCATATTATTCGATAGTTTATCCGTCAAAAAAATCGTTCGAATTGACGATCCTCGCGGCAACCCGTGAGGAATTAAATGATTACAACCAGCGTATATACTTAAAATCCTGCCGGTGCGGCAACTTCTCGTTTTTAGGAAACATGCGAATGGCATAACTGTAAGCCCCTGGATGAACCAAATGAAGTTCAAGCTTGTAGGTTGTCAACCCATTTTCGGTTTTTACAACATCAAACTCTTTGCGTTCCACCAATTCCGGCTCATCATTAACGTCGTTATTCTCGGTCATCACAATTTCCACACCGATTTCTTCTGGCGCCAGACCTTTCAAGTCCAACACCACCTGCGCCGGATATTCTTCACCAATACGGATCGCATTGGTTATTCCGTCGGCTATTTCCAATTCCTTTACCTCAATGTCATCCCACTTGGAGGCCATTTTATCTTTCCAGATAACGATTTCCCGCGCCTCTTTATAATCATCAGCTTTCAATTGATTGCCGCGCGTTGCCTGCGGGGCATAAAAGCGTTCCTGATAATCACGAATCATCCGGCTGGTTGTAAAATGGGGAGCCACCTGGGCCTGAGTGTTTTTGATGTACCCCACCCACTCTTCCGGAATGTCATTAGCATTTCGAGTATAAAAAGTCGGTATAATTTCATCTTCAAACAGGTTGTAGATCGTTTGCGCATCCAACTCATCCTGAAAATCCTGCACATCATAAGAACGTTCCAAAGGCAAAGCCCAGCCGGCGCCTTCGTGGTAGCCTTCTACCCACCAGCCATCGAGAACAGAGAAGTGCAAGGTGCCATTCATGATTCCTTTCTCGCCACTGGTGCCCGAAGCTTCAAGTGGGCGGGTTGGCGTGTTCAGCCAAATGTCAACACCTTGAAGCAACATCTTGGCCAAATTCATATCGTAATTCTGAATAAATAAAATCTTACCCAAAAACTCGGGGCGTTTGGAAATTTCCACAATGTATTTAATCAGATCCTGCCCGGCTTTATCAGCAGGGTGCGCCTTCCCTGCAAAAATAAATTGAACGGGACGCTCCGAATCATTAACGATCTCGGACAAACGATCGAGATTACGAAACAGCAAATGGGCCCGCTTATAGGTAGCAAACCTCCGGGCAAAGCCAATAGTCAGTGCCTTGGGATTTAACGAGCTGATAACTTCGGTGATCAGCTTTGGATTTTCGTTGCGCTTCACCCAGTTATCGGTAAACCGTTTCTTGATGTAATCAATCAGTTTTAACCTTAAGTTTTGTTTTAGTTCCCAGATCTCCTGATCCGGCACTTTGTAGATCTTATCCCACAAATCAACATCCAACTGGTTGCTTGTGAAATCCTTCCCAAAATATTTCTGATGAATTGCCTTCCACTCTTTGGCTGTCCAGGTATCGTAATGAACCCCATTGGTCACATAGCCAATATTCAGCTCTTCTGACAAATACCCTTCAAACAAAGGTTTCAAAATATGCTTCGACACATCGCCGTGCAACATGCTAACACCATTAATACCCTGAGACAGATTGGCCGCCAAGAAGCTCATATTAAAATGATCTTCATGCTGAGCTGTTTTGCCCAGCATCACAAATTCATCCCAGCTCAAGCCTATTTTCTCCGGAAAGTTTTTCATGTACATGGCAAACAAATCCTGATGAAAAGAGTCGTGCCCAGCCGGAACCGGTGTATGGGTTGTAAACAAGGTCGATGCCCGAACAATCTCCTTGGCTTCGGCATACGTCAGGTTACTTTTCTCTTGCAACCCAAGAATCCGTTCCAAGCCAATCATTGCAGCATGGCCTTCATTACAGTGATAGATCTCGGCATCAATATGGCCCAGCTTGCGCAAGGCCCGAATACCTCCAAGCCCCAGCAACATTTCCTGCTTCAAGCGATTTTCGATATCACCACCATACAGGTGATGCGTCACAAAGCGATCTTTTTCATTGTTGGCATCAAAATCGGCATCGAGCAAATAGAGGCTGACAGCGCCAACCTTCACTTCCCAAACTTGCGCATAAAGCGTCCGCCCCGGATACTCGACTTCTACCTGTATCCAATTTCCATCTCTGTCGAGAGCTGGCTGCACCGGAATTTTCGAAAACTGTTGGGCCTCATAGTTGGCCATCTGATCACCCTGCAGCGATATGGTCTGCTTAAAATAGCCATACCGATAAAGCAGCCCGACAGCTACCAGGTTAGCCTTCGAATCACTGGCTTCTTTCAGGTAGTCACCAGCCAGAATTCCCAGTCCGCCCGAAAAAATCTTCAGGCTGTCGTGCAAGCCATACTCCATGCTGAAGTAGGCTATTTTAGGCCCTTCCTGCTGTTCACGATCTGTCAGGTAGTTTTGCAATCGGGCATAAATTCGATCCATATCCTCCAAGAAGAATTCATCGTCCTCCAGCTCTTTAAAACGCTGGTAGCTTACCTTTTCCAACAAAATAATGGGATTGTGATCACATTCATCCCAAATTTCCTCATCTATCTTTGCAAATAATTCACGTGTTTCGGTATTCCAAACCCACCAAAGGTTTTTGCTCAACTCTTTCAGAGGAGCTAAACGTTCAGGAATGCTTGATTCAACAAACAATTTTTTCCAATTTGGCATATCTACAACAGGTCGTTTTATAAATCTTACACCTTCTGTATTCATCTCCATCTATCAATTAAATTATACTAAATCTTTTTTTATTTTCAACATCATACTTCCTGAGCTAAAAAGGATGCAAAAACATAATAACGTTCTATCCAAATTTTTCAACAATTCTCAGAGGTCTCGAATTTCCGCTAAAACTATTTTTTGCTTCCTGTTTTGATTGAAGTCTTTTTCGATTTATCGTTAGCTTTCTTCCGCTTTTTCCTAGCTTGCAATTGAGCAATTTCCAGTTCGTATTTCTTTAACTTTTCTTCCTTCTCATCTAATACTTTATTGAGTGCTGCCAACTTTACTTCCAGCTCACTTTCTGGAACAAACGTATTTAGTCTTAGTTTAAAGTCACTGTAGACATTCATAAAGTTAATGAAAGCCTCATACGGACTTTCGTAAGGATTAAAGTAACTATGTACTTCTCCATCGGAGAAAAATTTAGTGCTCATGTAATAAAAATGGTCACTCACCTGCAGGTAATGCCAATCTTTATTCAAGGCTTCATCACTCACTTTAGCCATGCGGTCCTTCAATTGGTATACCTTATCGAAGGCCTCCTGCTGCATCTCATTACCAAGCCAAGCCGTTATATCCCGCTCTTCATCGGCCCAAGAGATAGCATAGGGGACGCTAACCGCTGAAACCGGCTGAAACTCAGCTGCTATTTCGGAGGGTGTTGCAAACTTAAAGTTGGAGTCCTTAAACACTGCCTCCGGCAGTTGTTCCATGAATCGGAAAATACCGGTCTCCTCAGATTGGCGCTCTCCAAAGGTTTCATAATCCATAAACAAATTGATGATTTCATCTTTCTCATCATGGTTTATCCACTGCACAAATTTCTCCGGAGTAAGGGGGTATTCATTCCACCCTTGATTAGAAAAACGAAAAGCAATATCATCACTTAGCTTATAGTTGCGCATCAAAACCTGTAGCCTTGGATTGATAGCATTACAATATAAAAAGTTAGGCGATTTCCATCCTAAAATATGCTTGGCACCTTCTGTTATTACCGCTTTAAATCCCATGTCGGCAACAGCGGCTCCTATTTCGTCGGAATACACCAGTTCGGTGTTTCGGAACACCTGAGGCTTTTGACCAAAATAGTGTTCAATGGCTTCGCTGTGCTTATTGACTTGTTCCTGAAACAACTCTTTACTCTTCAGAGATACTAACGAATTGGAATAAGTTTCTGCCAGAAATTCGACTTGTCCGGTTTGAGCCAGTTCCTGAAATGATTTCAACACTTCGGGAGCATACAATTCAAATTGCTCCAGCGCGGTTCCGGTTATCGAGTAGGCAATCTTAAATTTCCCCTTATGCTTTTTGATTAACTCAAGCATCAGTTTGTTGGCCGGCAAATAACAACGATCAGCTACCTTTCGCAGAATGGTTTCATTGGCATAATCATCGTAATAATAATGATCGTTGCCAATATCAAAAAAACGGTAGCGGCGGTAGCGAAAAGGCTGATGAACTTGAAAATAAAAACAAATGGCTCTCATATCTTTTGTCTTTTTATTCGTTTTTTAATGCTTCGTAATATACATCACGGACATTGCTTGCCGAGTTCTTCCATTGCAAGCTGTCAACTTCTTTTTTTCCATGTTTCATAAACATATTCCACATACTCGGATAGTTTAATAAGCCGTAAATGGCATCGGCCATGGCATGTACATCCCAGTAGTCGGTTTTTACAGCGTATTTCAAAATTTCTGCAACACCTGACTGGTTGGAAATAATTACCGGAACATTGGTTTGCATAGCTTCAAGCGGCACAATACCAAAAGGTTCAGAAACCGAAGGCATGACAAACACATCACTCATGCGAAACATATCGAATACATCATCTCCCTTCAGGAATCCGGTAAAATGAAAAGAATCGGCCATTTTAAGCTCTGCGGCACGCTTCACCATCCGATTCATCAGATCGCCACTTCCGGCCATCACAAAACGAACATTTTTCATTTGCTTCAGCACCAGATTGGCTGCTTCAACAAAATATTCCGGTCCTTTTTGCATAGTAATCCGCCCCAGGAAAGTAACGATCTTCTCATCCACTCCTTTCTTCAAGCGGATTTTTTCCTCCAGACTAAGTGGTTCCACGGCATTATAAACGGTGGTAATTTTTTGGGGATCAATTCCGTATTTCTCGATCACGGTCCGACGGGTCATGTTGCTCACCGTAATGATTTTATCCGCTGCCTGCATCCCGCGCTGCTCAATGTCAAACACCTGCGGATTCACGCTGCCGCCACTCCGGTCAAAGTCTGTGGCATGCACATGAATCACCAAAGGCTTTCCACTAGCTTCCTTGGCCGCTATGCCAGCCGGGTAAGCCAGCCAGTCGTGGGCATGAATCAGGTCAAACGCTTCATCACGCGCAATCACCTCAGCCACCAGCGAATATTTGTAAATTTCTTGCAGTAAATCTTTTCCATAGGTGCCGCTAAATTCAAGCCTACCTTGTTCATCGGTTTCGATAAACCGTGTTTTTTCTGAATATTTCTTACTACTCAGCTTCCAGAACTCCTCCGGATCCATGTAGGGGACCATGCCCGATTCGATTTCATAATAATCAATTTTCTTCTGAAGATCGCGGAAATGAACCTGCTTTCGGGTTATTGGCACCTTATTGGCCCCCAGTAATTTCATGCTTGATTGATCCTCGTCACCATGCGCTTTGGGAACTACAAAAATGACCTCAACATCTTTGTGCTCCGCCAACCCTTTTGTCAATCCGTAACAAGCTGTTCCAAGACCTCCCGAAATATGTGGAGGGAACTCCCAACCAAACATTAATACTTTCATAGACATTCCTTTTTTACAATTATTCGAGAAAATTGAGGGTCATTTTATAGGCGCGAATCAAGGCGGCAACACTCCAGGCTTGCGACACCGCTCCTTTTCCCTGATGCGGTGGATTGCCGTTATAATTCTCCGGGATGGTACCAATACAATGTTCTGTCATCTCCTCTTCGAACCCATCAACAATTTTTTTAACAAAAGGCAAACCGCCTCTTTTATGAATTTTCAGATAACCTTCAACAAAAAACTGCAATAGCCATGGCCATACCGTTCCCTGGTGGAGCGTTTTTTCCCGATTAGCAATACTACCGGCGCAAATACCTTCGTAGTGTGCATTCCGGGGAGACAGGGTTCGTAGTCCTCTCGGAGTCAACAGCTGCTGTTTCGCCACGCTCAAAATCTGCTTTTGCTTTTCCCGATCCAACGGGCTATAATCCAGAGCTGCCGCAATCACCATATTGGAGCGAACCGACCAATCTTTCATATCACCATTCACGCAATCGGCCAAATACCCATGCTCCTCGCACCAAAACTCGTCAATGAAGGAGGCTGCAATTTGCTTAGGCAAGGCTTCCCATTCATCAACAAAGGCCTTGTCGCCAACCGCCTGAGCCAGCTCAAGAGCAAAACAAACGGTATTGTACCACAAGGCATTAACCTCAACAGGCATACCGGCCCGCTGCACAACTGGTTTTCCGTCGACATAAGAATCCATCCAGGTGAGTGCCACGTTTTCAGCCTCTCCCTCAATCAGCCCCAAGTGATTCATTTTAATATTGTAGCTTGTACCATTGCGATAAGCATTCAGGATTTGCTTCATTGCGCTTCCATACTTTTCCCATATATCGTGGCTGTTGTTCGTTTCATTGGCATACTGCTGTAAAGCCCAGAAAAACCAAAGTGGCGTATCAATCGCATTATAGGCAGACTGATGCTGTCCATTAACACTCGGAAATAGTCCGTTTTTAAGGCTCTTCAACTGGGTATCTACCACCGCTTCAAAGAGGTCTGATTTTTCCAAATCGAGACTCAATGCGGGCAGCGACACAAAAGTTTGCCGGGGAATGGAACCGTACCAAGGAAAGCCGGCCAAAAGATCCGTTGTTTCTCCCTTGCTTACAAAAAACTGCTGCCCCGCATTGACCAGGTTGCCAATAAAGGTATCGCGCGGATAACGCTTATTGACTTCGCGAGTGAATTTTGCTTTTAATGCACTGGCGTTCACCTCGCTGGTGGAGGCTGAAAAAACAATGCTTTCGCCTTTCTCAATGGGCACTTCAAAATAGCCGGGAACAAATAAATCTTCCAGATAATCATACCCCCTGTTTTTCTCTTTCAGGTATTCAATATTATTATACCAGTCGGGCACTCCAATAAATTCTACAGGTTTTGAAAACTGCATGTTCAGAAACGGATAGCCTTCATACAGTTTCATCTTTATTCCGTTAGGCACTTTCCCATACTTCGTATTGGCATAAAGGTTTGCCTTACTCAGTTCATGTACATTCCGAAACGCCAGAAAAGGCTTAAACCTTAAGACTGTAGGTGAATTGGCTTCCTTCAGGGTATAGCGTGTTAGAACCTGTTGTCCTTCCTGAACCAGCAGACGTTCTTTGTAAAGAATGACCCCACCAACCCGGTAGGTTGTTTTCGGGATTCGATCAATCACAAAGTCACGAATGTACTTATGCCCTTTGGGCTCATAATAATCGTCTCCATACTTATGAATCCCGAGGTTAAATTCAGCACCATGCTGAACCACCGTTTCATCGAATGTGGATAACAGCACATGTTTGTTTCCATCCAATTCGTCTAACTGACAAACTAACAAACCATGATATTTTCGGGTATTGCATCCGGAAATAGTTGTACTGACATATGAACCTGACCGGTTGGACCGAAGAACTTCTCTTGACAGCGAATATTCCAGGTTCACTAAACGACTTTTATCAAATTTAAGGTAGCTCATAGTTCCAGACTTTGGGCTTATCGAGTTAGTAAATTATATTTATCCAAGCAGGTGATCAGAAAGCCAACGCGGCTATGTACAAATGTATGGAAAGAATCCGGTTCATTTTACGCTTTTCTCCTGATAACCATTCAATTCAAGTTCAAAATATTTTTTCTCACTTTCTAAATTAAGAAAAGGAAAAAATTTCAATAAATTATTGATCTCGTTTAAGTTGTATAACAGAAATTTCTCATACGCCTGTGAGTCCGTATTTTGCGGACGATGCTCGCGAGCCTTCACGATTTTCAATACCTTTTTATTAATTTCCAGGCTTTCTTTACTCAGCAGTTTGGAGGCGAACCTTTGCCATATATGCGCCACTGCCTGATCACTAATATGCAACATATCAGGAGCATAAAACCGATAATCGCGTAGTTCATCCATCACAATTTCGTAGGACGGGAAATAGGCACACTGTTCTTCGCCAAAGCCGGTAATTAACCGGTCGATAGCCAGCAACAAAGTGGCTTTGCTGAGCTGATTTTCCACCGCACCATCTTTCCAGTGACGTATCGGGCTGACAGTAAAGAGGATCTTTAACTTTGGGTTAAATTTCCAAAGTGCTAAAATGAGCTCCCGATACTCTTCCACAATTTCGCCCGGAGTTAAGCGAAGTCGTTTAAAATCAGCCGCTGGCAATTTATGGCAATTGGAAACAATTTCGCCGGTTCTTTTCAGCTCGTAAATCCAGGCCGTTCCCATCGAAAGAATGAGGAAATCGCTTGTTTTCAAATGCGCTGCTGACTGAGCCATTTGCCGGTTAATGCCTTCCAGCGCTTGTTGCTGATCGGAGGACGAAAACCGGCTGTGATGATCGAAACTATGCCATACCCCTTGGTGTTCAAACAAATCGTCAGCTGTATATTTTTTCGCGTCCATCAGCAAGCGAAGGCTTTTGGCCAGCGACTGCGGATTATACAAAATTCCAAAGGGATTGATATCGACCTGAAACTTGAGCCGCTGCATTTGCCGGCCAATATTTTCGGTAAAGCACGAGCCCGCCATCATCAATTTCGACTGATGATCGATCTCCCATCCCAGATCCTTTATTTTAACTTCGGTGAAATACTGATTCATATTATCGTATACGTTTAAAAGCTTCTCTTTTTAAAACCATGGCCGTTCGGGCCGGCAAATAGAGATGCAAATAGTGCTGGCTGGTCTGGCCGGCTGATGGACGGGTATAATAAGTCATTCGTTGATCGATGCGATCCTGCCCTCCAAAGCGTCCCTCATCGGTTGTAAAAATAATCTTGAACTTAGAGGGTTCATAAGGAATTCCATAATCGGTAAAGGACTGCGTGGGGTGAAAATTGAACACCAGGAGGTAATCGCCGCGCTGATAACTCAGGATCTTATCTGCCTTATCATCATAACGCCAATGTACTTCCGGAATCTCAAGCAAGCCCATCTGGCGCACCCACTGCATCATCACCTGATCAAAGTCCGACAGCCAGTGATAGCGTAACTCTGTGTTATCAGCCAAGCTCCAGATACGCCGGGCATGTTTATACGACCAGTTGTTTCCTTGCCGGGGAAAGTCGATCCACTCGGGGTGCCCAAACTCATTGCCCATAAAATTGAGGTAAGCTCCTCCGGCGCAGGTTGCCGTTGCCAACCGAATCATCTTATGCAAAGCCATTCCGCGGTCTACAATCAGGTTCGACTGATCTTTCCGCATGCTGAAATACATTTCCTTATCCAGCAAGCGAAAAATAATTGTTTGATCACCCACCAGCGCCTGGTCGTGCGACTCGGCATAACTCACCACTTTCTCATCCAGCCGTTTCGAAGTCAATTCATGAAAAACTTGCCCCATATCCCAATCATCATCCGGCACCTCTTTAATGAGCTTGATCCAGAAATCGGGCACGCCCATCGCCATCCGATAGTCAAAACCGTAGCCTCCCTGGTCAATGGGTGTTGCCAGTCCGGGCATGCCACTCACCTCCTCAGCAATCGACAGCGCATTGGGGGCTACTTCGTGAATCAGCTTATTGGCCAGGTAGAAATAGCTTACTGCTTCGGGATCTACTCCTCCATCATAGTAATCGGCATATTTGGTAAACGCTTTTCCCAGCCCATGATCAAAATAAAGCATGCTGGTTACTCCATCAAAACGAAAGCCATCAAACTTAAAATCCTCCAGCCAGTAGCGAATATTGGACAGTAGAAAATGCAAAACTTCATTTTTGCCATAATTAAAACAGTACGAATCCCATGCCGGGTGCTCCCCTTTGGCTCCGGAATGAAAAAACTGGTAGCGCGTTCCATCGTAATTTCCCAATCCCTCCATTTCATTTTTAACGGCATGCGAATGCACCAGATCGATAATGACAGCCAAGCCCATGCCATGAGCTTCATCAATCAGCTGTTTCAGCTCCTCTGGGGTTCCAAAACGCGATGAAGGGGCAAAAAAGCTGGACACGTGATAGCCAAAACTTCCATAATAGGGGTGTTCCGGAATAGCCATCAGCTGCACCGTATTGTATCCGGCGGCTTTTATACGAGGTAAAACCTGCTCGCGAAATTCGTTGTATGTATGCACCCGTTCCTCTTCACCAGCCATCCCCACATGACTTTCATAAACCAAAGGAGCTTCGTCGGCTCGTTTATAGTTGGGATGTTTCCATCCAAAATCTTTCTCCTGAATCCAAACCTGGGCGTTGAAGAGTTTGGTGTGCTCATCCTGTACCACGCGTTTGCACCACGCCGGAATACGTTTGCCACTTCCCCCGTTCCAGTGCATCGAGAAAGCGTATAGCTGCCCATGCGTCAATTGTTCCTCACGTAACTCCAGCTCCCACTTTCCTTCGCCAACGGACTGTAAGCGATATTCGTCCTGCTCCTCCCAGTTATTAAATTCTCCAATCACAAAGATTTGAGTGGCATTGGGCGCCCAGTCGCGAATCACCCAACCATCGGCGGTTTGATGCAGACCATACCAAAGGTGTCCACTGGCAAAATCGCGCAGCGAGCCCTGCTGCGTAAGTTCGTTCTCTTTTTCCCGGGCTTGACTAATCCGCTCCAGAATGACCGGCGCGTGCGGCTCCAGGTAAAGATCGTTTTTAACTAATTGTGGTAAATCCATAGTTGAATGCTTTCTCTAAAGATAAAAAAATGCCTGATAGATTGCCATGAAAAGTCATTTAAATAAACAATAAATTACAAACCAGCGCTGATTAAAGAAATTACCAAAAACCTATTATTGAACAGTCGATTAAATTTCATCAAGAACTTTATTCCGATTATCTTATCGTACAAAAACTGAATGGATTCTGATATGAAAAAACTATTTAACGCCATTCTTTACTTTTTGCTGGTTGCGCTGGGAATCATCCTGGTAGCTACCATCATCTTTAATGGCTACTATTCTATATTGAATAAGCGGGCTGCAAAGGAGCTCCAGGAAGTATCGCAACTAACCGTTGACGGACTTCCGTTTCGTGATCTGAATAAAAACGGGCAGCTTGATCCTTATGAAGATCACCGCCAGCCTGTTGATCTTCGGGTTGATGATATCCTGCGCCAGATGACCCTGGAAGAAAAAATCGGGTTAATGTGGCATCCTCCAATTGGCATTGACGATGAAGGAGAACTGCAAGCCAAGCCCAGCATCCTGAGTTCGGTCTCCACCTACGATGCCATTATTTATAGAAAGCTCAATCATTTCAACCTGCTCAATGTTTCGGAAGCACGGGAATTGGCCATCTGGTCGAATAAGATTCAGCAACTGGCCGAACAAACCCGACTGGGTATTCCGATAAGCATCAGTACCGACCCGCGTCACGGCATTCGGAATTTTATCGGCCGGAATTCATTCGACGGCAACTGGTCGAAATGGCCCGAGCCCATTGGACTGGCAGCCACTCGCGACTCCCTACTGGTGGTCGA
Source organism: Sunxiuqinia sp. sy24 (assembly GCF_052677165.1). Classification (NCBI taxonomy): domain Bacteria; kingdom Pseudomonadati; phylum Bacteroidota; class Bacteroidia; order Marinilabiliales; family Prolixibacteraceae; genus Sunxiuqinia; species Sunxiuqinia sp. sy24. The sequence continues at coordinate 215,161 of NZ_JBQYLH010000002.1, read as the reverse complement.
GTTCGGGCGTATTGCCAGTCAAGAATATCGCGCCGTGGGAATCCGAACAGCACTTCACCCTATGGCCGACTTGGCCACCGACCCTCGCTGGGGTCGCATCAATGGCACCTTTGGCGAGGATGCCCACCTGGCGGCACAAATGACAGCGGCTTACATTTACGGATTTCAAGGGGCCGAACTTGGACCAAACAGCGTAGCTTGCATGACCAAACACTGGCCGGGCGGAGGCCCGCAGGAAAATGGCGAGGACGCCCACTTCCAGTATGGCAAAAACCAGATCTACCCCGGCAACAACTTCAACTACCATTTAATTCCATTTCAGGCTGCCTTAAAAGCTAAGACAGCCATGATCATGCCCTATTACGGCATTGCCGTAGACCAAACCAACGAAAATGTAGGTATGAGTTTCAACAAAGAAATCATCACTAAGCTCCTTCGCGAAGAATACGGCTACGATGGCGTGGTATGCACCGATTGGGGGATTATTGAAGGACTCTCGTTTATGGGCTACGAATTAGTGGAAGCTAAAAACTGGGGCGTTGAAAAACTATCCGTTGAAGAACGGATTGTGAAGGTGATCCATGCCGGCGTTGACCAGTTTGGTGGCAACATGCACACGCGTCAACTACTCAAATTGGTGCGCCAAGGAACGATCTCTGAAAAGCGAATTGATGAATCGGCCCGCCGATTGCTAAGCGCCAAATTTGCTTTGGGCTTATTTGACAATCCTTTTGTCGACCCGGACCAAGCAGTTGAAATCGTCAATCAGGAAGCCTTTAAAGCCAAAGGGCAATTGGCACAACGGAAATCAATCGTGCTGTTAAAAAACAAACAAAGTTCATCGGGAACCTCTGCGTTACCGCTGCCCAAAGGAATCAAAATTTATACGGAAAACATCGATCAAAATGAAGCCGCTCGCTATGCAACGGTTGTTGATCGGCTTGATGAGGCCGATGTGGCAATTCTGCGGCTAAAAACGCCCTACGAAGAGCGGGATGATGACTTGATGGAAAGCTTGTTTCACCAAGGAAACCTACATTTCCAAGAGCCCGAACGATCGCGCCTTCTGAACATCATGCAGCAAAAACCAACCATTGTCTGTATCTACATGGATCGCCCCGCAGTTATTCCGCAACTTAGCCGACAGTGCAGTGGCTTGCTGGCCGACTTTGGCGCGCAGGACGATGCCGTGCTGGATATCGTATTTGGCGACTTTAGCCCCAGCGGCCGCCTGCCCTTCGAAATTCCTTCGTCCATGGAAGCGGTAAAAGCCCAAAAGGAAGACCTGCCCTACGACTCGAAAGATCCATTATTCCCCTTTGGTTTTGGACTGACCTACGAGTAAGTCGAAATGCCAGTTGGCGGTTTTCAGTTCCTGAGTACCTAAGTTCATACGTACATATGATGATGACTTCGTGTGTTCGTCGGGTTGTGCGTCTTCCTGAACCTGTTTCTGAATCGGTTGCTGGTCGAAAGCTGTCGGTTATCGGTAGCTTCGTGCCTTCTTACGTTCGTGCCCTTGTACTTTCGTGCTAGGCGAAAGGAAGGCATTAACCTTATTGATCAATGCGTTACACCAGCAACACTTTTCATTTCCTTTCGGATGAAAAGAAACGAAAACAAAGAAATAACCTGAAAATCTCATCCTTCATCCCACAAGTCCCTCGCTGGCCCGGGCCAAATTTTCGGCCAACGCCCTTTTCACCTGCCGGTGAAGTTGGGGACGCAGGTCTTGCTGGTAATCGGTTCGTTCGTGTATTCGTACATTCGTTCATTCACGACCTCGTGCGTTCGTCTGTTCGTTTCTTCTATTACCTCTTTCCGGACAGAATCGTCTTCGGTTCAACTCCGGATCTTCTGCGTTACTTCTGTATATATTCTGTATAGCTTCTGTATTCAAAAACACAGAAGATACGTTGAAATAACCTGGAAAAAACGGGCAATAACCGGACTTGGTACGGAGCGATGTACATACTGACTCGTCCGACCACAATCTGTTGCATTAAGAAGTAATAATAAAACAGACTTAATCATTCCAAACAGTCTCGGAAGCCTACACCACAAGTAAAAAGAAGAAATCGAAAATGGCACAGAAAGTACGCCCCTCACCGAATGGAAATCAGTTCAACGAGCATGCGGATCATCCACTCACCATGAGCTTATTTCGAAGGTAATACTCCAGAACTTTCAGTTAGAATGGCTGAGGCCTGAAACACACCGGACTGCACAAAAGAAAGTCACTGAAAACCCCAACAATCAATACCGCCAGTACCTTATCCTGATCCAAGCCCTATAGTCCGGTTTGGATCGTTGAAATAATTCTCACTGCGATCAAACTGGCGTTGCGTTGGCAACACCAGCGATCACAGCGTTATTGCTTTATTCTAACTATTTGTAATCTCTTGCAGTTTGAATCATTCTTCTTAAGTTTTCTTCTGGCGTATTTGATGGAATGGCACAGCCTGCATTCAGGATAAACCGATTGGTTTTCGAGAAGATATTCATCAATTCGATGGTTTTCTTTTCAACCAATTCAGGACTCCCCATTGCCAGCACCGAACTAGGATCGATATTTCCAATGAAACAAGCATCGTTATGAAATACATCAAAAGCCTTTTGTGCATTGGTCTTGTAGTCGAGTTCGAACGCATCGGCCCCTGTTTTAAACATGGCCTCGATAATGGGCTCGGTGTTGCCACAAATGTGTAAAGTATACGGCAGCTTGCATTCGTGAGCCACATCTACCACTCTTTTCTCAAAAGGCATGGCAAACATTTCGTACATCTCAGGTGAAATCATTTCGGGACCGGCAGGACTGTCGCCATTCGATACCATGTCGCAGCCTGTTTGAGCCATCAGGCGAATAAACTGGCAACTAATGTCGGCACAATATTCCAGTAGTTCCTGAATCATATCGGGTTCGCCCATGAGCATGTCGAGCATCCAGTTCTGGCTACCCCGCATCATGCTGGCCAACGAAAAGGGAGCTTGGTCGCAATTACCGCGCACGTATATCTCATTACCGAAATGTTGCTTAGCAAGGCGAACTGCTTCGAGCCAGTTTTGTACATAGCGATAATTTTCAATATTGACCTTTTTCAGCGATTTTACTTCGCTTAAATCGTGCAGGTTTCCGGTGGCCGACCTGGCTGGTTCGTGCTCCGGAAAATCAACCGGAACGCCAACAGCTCCAGCCAACGTAACCGTGTCCAAATCAATCAAAACGCCATCGAATTGATATTTTTCAACCGATTTAATAAAGGTGTCGGCTACAACTTGTGGATTTTCCCGATAAGTTGCCATACTTACTCCCGCCTCTTCAGCCGCCATCATAAAATTATGCAGCATTACCGGAGTCTGATCCGGCTTTTCTCCTTTTAAAGCTGCCTGTATTCGTTCGTATCCGTTCATTTTCAGATATAAATTCAAATTATTTTTTTGCTTTATTCTTGAATTACAGCAGTTTAATTGCAGCTCCCAGAGCATCCATTCCTATCGATTGGCAAACTCCAAATTTGTTCTGCTCTTTCATCTTTTTCAAATCCCACTGGATAACGTCGTCTGCCAGTCCCCAAATTTCACGGAATTGCTCAATATACATCTGGTCATTTTCAGCACTTGTAAACTCTGGTTGAAACTGATTGTTAGACTCATCGCGGGTTTGCCAGATAGCCTCAGTCGTTGCCATGATGTTTTCGGAAAAATCAACACCAAGCAGAGCTCTTTCTTCCGGTGATCCGATGTAGCGCATCATAATGCCACGCCCGGCCAAATAATCATTTCCGTGAGCAGGTCCAAAACTTGACAAACAAGGAGCCTCGCGAATAATTCCATCTTTCTTGCTAACCAGAGCCGTTTTAATTCCTGTTCCAATCAGCTTGATAAGCGCGCGAATATTTTCTTCATATGCGCGTACATCAAAAGTTACATCAATATTGTTCGCGGCAACCCATACTGCCAGCTCTTTTCGTACAGCCAGCATGTCGGTCAGTGCACCAACCAACATCCCCTGGTCACCAGTCCAAACCCAGCCTTCAGCCCAAGGCGGGTGAATTTTTTCCATATAATCCGAGCCCTCAAATTCAGCCATGGGGCGCTCTTGAACCAACGCTCCTTTGGTGCTTAGCTTTTTCAGGTACTGATATTCTTCCAGTTTAAACCATTCATCGAACCACAACCATTGACGGTAGGCCATGTCGAGGTATTTTTCATTGTCTCTGATATCTTCAGTCAGGCTTAAACGATAAATGCGCGATGAAAGCAGAAACAACAACACATTGGTTACTGTATTTTTCACACCTTTGCTCACTCCTTTGGCATCGCCGTTACGGCATCCATGAGGAACAGGCAAAGCGGTTGCTGTATGATCATAGGCATTCCTTTTTTTATATTCCCAACACAAATCGGTTGAAAGTTTCAGGTATTTCTCAGCGAGTTCTAATTCACCCATTTTCTGAAGGTGTTTACGGGCATTCAGCCCCATTAGTCCCCACCAGCCAAAATCGTCGGCCCACAAGTCTCCCGGGTCAAAACGGTTAAAAAAGGTCAGATTTTCTTCCAGCATTTCTTTTACCTTCAGTTGCATTTCTTGGAATTTTGGCTCTTCGGGCCAACGTTGCAGCACAGCATCAGCAAAGGTGAGGCAGGCATCGAAGGTATTTCCCCGTTTCCAAAAATCGTTGAAGTTCCATATTTCTGAAAAACGGTCGAAAGCTGCAAATGCTTTGATCTTTAGTTCTTCTTCAAGATTACTGCTATCCAAACTTTTGCAAGCTGTTAGCAGATCGGTGCCAATCATCAGAGTAGCAAAAGTTCCGGTCAATTTTATAAAATTTCGTCTTTCCATCGTTTATTTTTTTTGAAGGATAAAAGATTTAAGTTTTGAATTATTTAGCAAAGCACTTCTTTTTCAATTTGCTCAAGTGTTTTTCCCTTGGTTTCAATCAGATTTCTTTTCAGATAGAAAAATCCGATCAGGGAAACTACTGCTAAAAAGATAAAGGCATAGCTCATTCCCAATTGCTGGGCTGCCAGGGTGGAACCAAACAATCCGATAACCACCGGAAACAAGAAATTAAGAGTAGCACTAACCATCCAGTTGGCAAACGATCCCATGGATGCTCCCCTTGCACGTATAATGTTCGGAAACATTTCGGAAAGCAACACCCAAACGACCACTCCCTGCGAGGCGGCAAAAAATGCAATGTAGCCAACCAGTAAAGCTACCAGCCAGTAGCCGCTAATATTGCCCGAAAGCAGTCCGTAGCCAAATAAGCCAAGCACAACGACCATTCCCATCTGACCAAAAAGCAGAAGCTTTTTGCGTCCTACCTTATCGATTACCGACATGGCAATGAGTGTGAAGATTAGGTTTGTCGCCCCCAAAATAACACTTTGCGCCATCGAACTATCGGCCGAGAAACCTGCAATCCGGAATATTTGAGATGAATAATAAAATACCACACCAATCCCGGTAAGCTGATTGAATATGCCAACAAAAATTCCAATGATAATAATTTTCCGGTAAGGCTTTTTGAATAGCTGAATTCGCTTCCCTGTATCTTCGGTATAAATTGATTCCTGAATTTCGCGAATAGTTTGTTCGGTATCAATTTCATGCATCGAAAGCTCTTCAATAATTACTCGGGCTTCATCGATGCGTCCTTTTTTCACCAGCCAGCGTGGACTCTTCTTGATAAACAGAAGCATAATAAAAAATGCCACGGCAGGAAAAGCACCACTAAAAAGCATCCATCGCCAGTTGTTCTCACCTATATTCAGCAACATGTAATTGGAAATGAGCGAGAGCAAAATGCCAACGACAATAGCTAGCTGGAAGGTGGAGGCCAGCATGCCCCGGTGTTTTGGAGGTGCAATTTCTGAAATATAAACGGTGCATAAAACGGAAGACGCACCAATTGCAAGTCCACCAATAAAACGGGAGATGATAAACATACTGATACTGGACGCGAGACCACATCCGGCAGATGAAGTAAAAAACAAAACGGCCATGATTTGCAACAGGCGTTTGGCTCCGAAAATATCACCTGGCTTACCAATCAGGATGGTTCCCAGAATGCAGCCTATCAAGGCCGAACTGACGGTCCATCCCTGCAAGGAAGGGCTAAGTTCGAAATAATTAACCAGATCGACCATTGCCCCATTGATAATCACGGTATCGTATCCAAATAGCAATCCACCCAATGCTGCAGCAAATGTGGAAATAAGAAGACTTTTGTTCATTTTATTTCGTAGTTTATTTTAAAGGTTTCAATAGCATGGTGTCCCAACTTCAACTCTACGTCATTGTTTTGTACCGGAAGCACTTCACCTTCTGCTTCAATTAAATTGGTGGATTTTGCTTGGCTTATTTTTTTGAAACTATCAAGATCAATGGTTTTGTCGATTCCTTCCATTTCTGCGATTCGGATCACGACGTCATTGCTGTCTTCCGCTTTTTTTACCGTCGAAATCAGTACGTTATCCGAGTTGGTTTGGAAAAAGCTCTGCGACTCGGGCAGGCTTGCACCGGCAAACGAGTGATCGGCCCATACGGCTTTCAATGTTTCGTTTGCAGCGCGACCAAATGTTGCGCCATTTACCCACCCGGGCTGGTGCGAAGTAATGGAAAATTTAAACGAGTGATTTCCGGTTTGCAAGTATTCATTGCCTTCCCAGTGGCAACTTCTTCGGGAAGCAAAAAGTATGGGTTGCAAAATCTGATTTGCCAGCGGGTTGTCGGTGGGGTCAATCCAGTCGGCAACAGCTACCGACGAGCTCATGGTTACTCCAAACCGGTCGTTGCTGACACTGATCCAGTTTTCGATACCACGCGGGTGAATCGTTTTGCAAATGGTTTTATAACGTTCGCCAGCAGCTCCTTCAATTTCGTCTTTACCCACTTCAACCACGCCAAAGGGCACTTCGTAAGCTACCTGTCCATCGGTCATGTTGAGCGGCAGCGCCATGCGGAATTCGCGGTACAATACGCCTTCCCAATTCAAAATTTGGGTTTCAAAATCAATTCGTTTTTGTTGATTAAAAACCACAATTCGCTGTTCGACTACCGCATGCCGTATTTTTTGACGGTATTTATAGGTAGTCGAAACCGTGCCACTTTCTTCAATCTCCCAATTGGTTTTGTAGTTTCCGGTTTTGTCGAATCCCTGCATGTCGGGTTTTTGAACATCAATAAATTCGCCGGCGCCATTGCCTTCCGAATGCATGGTGAAAATTTCACCAGCCACAAATTTGTCCGAATTCACCAGCTCCTGATTCAACGCTTTATCGAAAATAGAAGCAAGGCCACCATTGGCAAAGCGAAGTTTGTAAAAGCGGGTTTCTACTTCCGGAGAAAAGACCGATGTTTGAGTCGCAAATTCTTCTGTATTAGTTTTCAGATAGAAGGTTTTGTAGCCAATAGAAGGAACTTCTTCTGCAATGAAATTTAAATTGGCCGATTGGATCGATCCATCCGGGTAGCTTTTTATGTTTTTTAGCTGAAGATCAACTTTCTTGCCATCTGCATCCTGAAGCTGAAGTCCAAAGGTCTGCGATTCTGCAAAACGCACTTCAATCGAAACCAGATCTGTTCGTTTGGTATTCATGCTGTTGTAAACCACCAGAGGGCGCCCCTTCGAGCTTTCTGTTTTTATTTTCGAAGCCAGTTCGTTCAAACTTTTATCCACAATTCGTACAGCCTCTGCTTTGGCAAATTCATATTTCTGATGAAAATAAGCATCGGTAATATCGCCTTGCTTGCCACCCCAGCCGTGGTCGGGGTAAATTTTGGCTTCCCAGGCATTGCGCAATTCCGTTTCCGGATAATTAATAAACGAACCATCAACCAGTGCATTGACAGTAGCAAACTTCTCGGCCATGGTTAGCAAAATATCACCCTCCCGACTTGCTTTCAGTGCTTTTTGATGACCGGGGCCATGAATGTAGAGCCACACATTGGGGCGTTCGCCGGTAATGCTTCCCAGCTTTGGGTTTTGAGCCATCAATGCATCAAAGAACTCGGGCGTTGATGCAATCTTTATCGATGGAAGCTGCACCGGAACGTACTTTCCTTTTTCATCCGGAAGCTCTCTTATATTCGACCAGTTGCGCACCAAACTGCTGTGATCAACTGCCGGACTCATGTCGTTATCCGATAACAAGGGAATTACCGGACTTTTTGTTTTCGGGCTGTAATATTTTTCCCAGTCGAGTGAGCTGTTTGCCAGAAACTGCGCCGACTCGTGAAAATCGCGTTGCAGTGCCGAAAAGGCATTGCCGTAATGACCAGGAGTAAATGTGGTAACAAACGATCCGTCGGGACTGTACCAGTTGAACAAGCCACGCTCGTGACGGCTGATCATCATGTATTTGGTGCCTGCCTTGCGCATCATCTGCATCATTTGCGGAGTGCGTCCGGGCACATCTTCGTTCCAATATACAGTTGCATCGTAGTTAAATTGGTCTTTCAGCCATTTGGCTCCAAAATAAAACTGACGTGCCAGCGCTTCGCCCGAGTACATTTCTTCGTAAGGCTGAATGTAGGTTGAACCGCAGGAAATACGTCCGTCAGCTAGCATTTGTCTAACCAGTTCCTTCTTCTCAGGATGCCGTTCAACGAATTCTTTGAGCATCAGCACATCTTCCACATCGAAGCGGTAACTTTGGTCTTTCTGTCCCATCTCGAAAAGCGGAGTTAGCAGCATGGTGTCGCGCTCGATGATACATTTCTCGGGCGAATCCATCCAGGCAATATCCTGGTGACTCGAATTCATCAGCAATATTTGTCCATCTCCTAAGCTCGAATTCGAGAGTTTCAGCAAATCGGAAACGGTGTTGGGTTTGTAGTTTCGGCGCGCAGTCAGCAGTGTTTTGTTGTCTTCAGTCTTGCTTTCGTTCAACAAAACAGCTTTAGCCAGCAGGCGGGTCGATTTAAAATCTTTTCCCAGCGCATCAATCACAAACACTTCGCCCTTTGGGTCATTCAACGTAAAAGCTTTATTTTTTGCTGAAAGCGGAAGGATTAGTTCACCAACGGCAAAACCGTCTTTTTCACTCAGTTGAATCGTTTTTGTTTTCTTCTCAGAACGATACTGAAGAGTTTTGCCAGCAAGCGTGAAGGGGGCTTTTAGCTGTGTCGCGAGGTTTTTTGCGTTTTCACGCAGCTGGATCTCCATCCAAACATCATACTCAACCGAATTCTGCAAGAATGAAAGAGCATCGGTGGCCTGATAAACAATGATCCATGTATGGTCTTTGTGTGCCCGTCCTTCTATCTTAATCGTTTGGGCAGCTCCCTTTCTCAGCCAATCGGTTGGGGCAATCATCGACATGTAACCGTGGGCATCGTTGCTGTGGTCGGTTTCGAGGGTGATATACGAAAGTATTCCGCCATCGGCAGTTTCCAGTTGCCAGTTTTTTTGTTCCGAAGAAGTTATTTCAAAGCGTTTTTCTCCGTTTACATATACATCGAAAATGTGCTTATTCGATGTTAAATCGATAGCTGCAATCCATAAAAAACCGGTGCTTTTTTTATTCCAGTTTTCCGGCACAACAGCGGTTTCCCATTCAATGCCCATTTCCCCATCGGTGCAACGGGTAATCAATGATGCAGATACATCGTTACGGAAACTGTGATAAGTAAACTCGTTACCTCCGATGTTTTTCTGAAAGCCCTCGAGCCAGTTGCTTGATTCGGTTGCCAATTTTGCCAATTTTTTCAGTGAATCATCCTGCGCTTTCAGTTGAAAGCCTGTCAATAAAATAATTAGTGTAACGACAATGTGGTTTAGTTTCATGATCAAGGTTTTTGTTTACTGCTTATCATCTTTTCAATTCTCGAAATTAGTTCCATCATGGCCCGCCCGTTGTGGTATGGGCACTTCCATGGATCAATTTTCCAATCGTTCCGGTAATATGGCGAAGGATCGTCTTTCGGCTCAATAAGATACGGAATTCCCAGACGATTTACCTTGGTGAACCACTCTCCGTTTTCGTGATCAATGATATACTTATCGATAAAGTCCCAACTCAATTTGAGTTTGTCCCAATATTTTTCATCCGAAGTTAATTCCAGCCCGTTCATAAAGGCCACCACTGTTTCGGCTTGCGGCCACCAGTGTTTGTTGGTACGTACGTGACTGCCAAAGCGAGTCGATTCCAGAAACAATCCGCCATCCTTATCCACTCCCACACGATCAACTGCATCGAGCATTTTCACTGAAAGAGGCTTCATCTTTTTAATAATTTCCTGATCGCCCAATATTTCAGCGGCTTCCCAAAGCAACCACGAAGCTTCAATGTCGTGCCCGAATGAGCAAATTGCTTTCGAAGGTTCGGTTTCGTTAAATGCTTCATCGAAGAAAATTCCCAGATGCCCGTCGGGGCGGATAATCTTCTCGATGAACAATAGCAGCAGTTCTTTTAGTCGTTTTGCTACCTGTTCTTCTTTGCAAACGTTGTAGCAGGCGGCGTAAGCTTCCATGATGTGCAGGTGCGTATTCATCGACCGGGGCTCGTTGTTATCGGCCATCCGGTTTTCGGAATATGGTTGCCAGTCGCGGGTAAAGGCTTCAAGGTAGCCTGCTTGTTCCTGAGCTTTGGTTTTTTCTTCCAAAAAATAGAAATAGCTTTTAATTTCCTGAAGAAGTTCTTCCGATGGAGCGAATTCGTAATATTTGCTCAAAGCATATAAAACAAATGCTTGGGCATAGGTATGCTTAATGGTATCGAGTGGTTTATTTTCAGCATCAATACTCATGTAATATCCGCCGCAAAGTGGGTCTGCGAAATCTTTTTTCAGAACTTGATATGCAAGGTGAGCAACATTAGCATACTCTTCATTTCCAAAAATTTTAGCAGCCTCGGCAAAAGTCCAGAGTATGCGGGCATTCAATACGCACGATTTCGAGGCTCCGGGAACCGGATTTCCATGCAGGTCAGTAGCACCATAAAAACCATCTCCATTAGCTTCTATACCATACTTCATCCAAAAAGATAAAATATTGTGATGCAATTCGTTTTGAAATGCGTTTTGGTAGGCACACATTTCGGTAATTAGTTTATTCATGGTTTTTTAGTCAGAATTAAAAACAAAGAAATCGTTTTGCAAAATCAAAAGATACTATAATTTTACACTGAAAGATATTATACAAACATGCACTTCTTCTATTCACGAACTGACAGGGACGCAGCAGGTTTCGAACTTCTGCGAGAGTTTCCGTTTATCAACGATTTTGGTTTTGAAGAATACAAAGACATTCGCCAAAAACCATTGCAAATGCATTATAATGAAGGGATCGAGTTGTGCTATATTACCAAAGGAAGATACGAATGGCTTGTTGGAGAACAAAAATATTTGCTTCTTCCAGGCAATGGGTTTGTAACCTGCCCATGGGAAAAACATGGTAGTCCGCGCGAAGCTCTTGACTTAGGCGAGATATTCTGGATGGTTATTAAACCTGAAATTTTCACCGAAGACGGACAATTTTATCTGGGCAGCTGGTCCCGCTTCTCCGATTGCGAAAACCAGGCGATAGGAAATGTACTTTCTCAAAATCCGAAGCACACGATTCAGAAAGCCCAGCCGTTTAAGCAGCTTTTCACGCGACTGCAACAAGAGCTTGCAACAAAGGAATTCGGCTATTACCAGCGAGTATGCAATTTAGTTGAGGAGTTTCTAATCAGCACGGTGCGCATCATCCAAAACCGCGATAATCTTTGGATAGAGAACCGCAAGTGGTTTTCAAATTTCGATGCCATGTTAAAAAGTAAGCTTGCCAAAAAATGGACCTTACAGGAAATGGCCTGCATGAATCAGGTAGGTATTACCACATTAACCCAGCTTGTAAAAGAACATACGGGCTACACCCCCGCCAATTACCTGATATACCAACGTATCGAAAGATCGAAGCAATTATTAACAGATCCTTTACGCACGCTGACCAACATTGCATTAGATTGCGGTTTTTATTCGTCGCAACACTTTTCATCCACTTTTTCGAAATGGGAAGGAGTTACTCCAAGTGTATTCCGCAGGAAAAATGGCGAGAGCAAGCAATAAGCATTTCGATCACAGCAGGAACTTGAGGAGCATTACCCCCTAACCGACAAGCCATTGAAATCTATCAAGTCTATTCATCAATCGCAAATCACCTACACTGCAGACCTCACGGTAAACCAGCTTGCCAGTTGCGAACTGACACTCGCAGAAAGACCGCACACCTGGCAGCCACGCTTCGCTCGTCACGACTTTTTCATCAGATTTCTCCCACTAATGAATACGAAAAACCAGAGTCAGCATGAAATTTTAGATTTAGCTCCATTCCCTGCGAGTTTATTTTATCTTTGTGTTTTGCCAAAAGGGAAACAACGTGAACAAAGCTCTTTTTTTGTCTTTCATTGCCTGTCTGTTTGTTGTGCTATCGGTTAGAGCACAAAGGATGCCGCTGCTGGTTGATGATTTTGCATTCCCTTGCACACCCTACACCTCTTATGAAAACACCAAGGTCCGTTCAGGTAATCAGGCCTTCCTCCTTGAGCTGGATCAGTCGAAAATATCCGAAGATGAGGAAAGATTTATAAAGTCACTTGCCAAGCATGCTGCAAGCAATCAAGACCAAACCTTCTGCCTTGCTTTTACCGGTGATTATATTGAAAGCTCTCTGTCAAGTGAACTGACGAAAATAATTGGCAAGCAACTTTTCACTAAAATGGATGAAGACAACTGGCCGACAATAGATTCCTTGCATCAAGCCAATAAAAATATCATTGCCCTCTTTAATCACGATCTGTGCTTCACGACCTCAGAGCAGGTTCAGGAGACGATTGCTTATACTGATCGGTTTTCGGCTAATCCGTTAAACAAGATTGTGGTTTTTAAGCCTCAGGCAACCGATAGTCTTTACCAAGAGTGTTTGCGCGTGTGGCAGCTAACCGGGAAAGTTCCCAACCTCATTCTTTGCCCAGCAGAGAAAGAAGAAGCAATTGCTCAACTGTGCGGGGATCTCAATTCGATGAGGCGATTTAAAGCCATTTTTTGGCATGAAAACCAATATCTGAACGAAATATTCTGGAAAAACCGGCCGGGAATGATAACCCCTGCTAAACTATCGTCCCCACTAACCGAATACGAGGAAATCTTTTCGCCATATAAAAACGGATTCAAAATTACGCCCGGCGAAGTGATCCATCATACCGGCTTACAAGACACCCCCCGAGAATTTATCGCCTACACGAGTTCCATCGAAGACAAACTAAGCATCCATTTCCCCTTCGACAAGGAAGTTAAAAACAGGATTGACCCGGCTTGGAATCAAATTATTTCGCACAATGCAACGATTGAAAAAGATAAGGAAAGAGGCTATGTCCTGCATTTAACAGAAAACAATTCGTTCATTGATTATGCCAAAGCCAATGAATTGAATTTCGATACACCAATAAGCATCTCAACATGGATTAAAGCTGATAGCCTAAGACCGTTCATGGGCATTATCGGACTGGGCACCTCATTTTCTTTAAAACTGAATATGGGCTTCCCCGACTTTACAACGCCAACCATAAAAGACCACCTGCTTGATGAGCCCTTAGCCCTAAACCAGTGGTACCACATCGCGGTCGTTTTCAATCCCAATACCAACATCGAATTCTATATTGACGGAGAGAAGAGGTCGACCATGAATGCTTCAGAAATACTCCCCTCTGATCAGTCGATCATCATTGGCAACAACATATGGGGGGAACAGTTTTATGGTTCGATTGATGAACTTAAAATTTGGGATCGAGGACTTTCGAAAGATGAAATCAAGGGCATTTTCCTGGCACAAAAGGAAGTTCCATCGCAGAGTTCAACGGGTTACTACCTTTTTTTCGTCCTTTTTGCCGTCGCTTTTGGCTCTTATTGGATCAGACAACAAAATAAGCGGAAGACTAAAGCAAAACCAACAGCAGGACAAAAAGAAAAGGCTGCTACGCTGCCTTCGTTCCACATTCAATTATTTGGAAATTTTCAGTTTCATACTGAAAAAACCGGCAACATCACGGAGCGCTTCTCTCCCCTGCTCCGGCAACTGCTGGCCTTTTGTATTTTAAATACGCCGGACTCTCCCGAAGGAATTAGTGTCAAAAAAATAACCGACACGTTCTGGCCGGGCATGAATAAAGATAAAGCTAAGGAGAACCGCGGAGCCAATATCAAAAAGCTGCGCAAATTACTCGATCCTGTTGACGGGATTGAAATCCTGTACAAAAATAAGAGGTGGTACCTTCAGGTGGAAGATAGCTTGCAAGTTGATTATTTCCATTTCACGAGGATCAAGCTGCTGCTACAACAACAGCGTCAGCAAAATACCATCGAAGCGGAACCCCTACAACAGCTTTTGCATATTTTAAGAAATGGGAATATCCTCCCCAATCTGGAACACGAGTGGCTCGATTCATACAAAACTGGGTTAGCAGACGAAATCATTGCGATTATCCAGGAGATACTTCCACTAATCGAACATCAATCGGATTTAGCCATTCAGACAGCCAAAACCATCTTTAAGTTTGACCCACTTCATGAAGAAGCGCTGAAGTGTATTTTGCAGTCCTTATCCTCACAGGGAAATCACGGGCAAGCACAACAAGTTTATGAAGAATTCTGTAAAAGATATGTTGCTCTTTACAATGAAGAGTACCCAACAAGCTACACTGAAATCTCAAAAAAATAGCACAATCCCTCTTTTTTTGTAGTGTTCCCCCTTTTGTTCCTCCTTCCATTCCCCCACGCCTGCCTATATTGCAGCATTATAAAACAAAATTTAAACCTGACATAGATGACTGACAGAAGAAATTTCCTACGGACGGTAAGTGCTGCCGGAGCCGGAATGTTTATCGCTCCTCATATTTCAAAAGGAAGCACACTCTCAAAAAAGAAAAAAGGTGAAGTAAATATCGCTTTCATTGGTTGTGGAGGACGCGGACGCGGACACGTTAAACGGGCGGCCATGACTGAAGGAGTAAAAGTAACTGCTTTTTGTGACATCGATCCGGAAGCTGTAACACGCACGCAAAAGCTTCTTCGCGATGTTGGCGTTCGCGAAGCTGATGTATATTCTGATGGAGAGCATGCCTACCTTGAAATGCTTAAGCGCGATGATATTGATGGCGTAATTATTTCCACTCCCTGGTTATGGCACACACGGATGGCTGTGGCAACCATGAAAGCCGGGAAATATGCAGCAGTTGAAGTCTCAGCAGCCAATACCATCGAAGAATGCTGGGATCTTGTTAATACTTCAGAAGAAACAGGAATGCCATGTATGATTCTGGAAAATGTAAATTATCGCCGCGATGCCATGGCAGTAATGAACATGGTAAAACAAGGGGTATTTGGCGAAGTGGTACACGCCCGTTGCGGATACCGCCACAGCTTACTGAATGTTAAGTTTAACAATGACCTTCAATTTGGAGAGGAAGCAAAAGGTGAAGCACGCTGGAGAACACAACACTCCTTGAAGCGTAATGCCGATGTTTACCCAACTCACGGACTCGGCCCCGTTGCTGCCATGTTGGATATTAACCGAGGAAACCGTTTCCTTTATTTGACATCAACCGCCTCGAAAGCTGTTGGCTTGAAAGATTACATTGAAGAACAAGGAGGAAAAGATCATCCGAATGCCAAACTCCCCTGGCAACAAGGCGACATTATCACCTCAACCATTAAAACAACCAATGGCGAAACGATTATCGTAACGCACGACTGTAACCTGCCTCGTCCCTATTCATTGAATTTCCATGTAGCCGGTACCGATGGGGTCACTGATTTTGACTACGGACATCGCCGCATTCATATTGAAGGCCAAAGCAAAAACCACGCGTGGGATGAGTTTCAGGCATGGCAGGATAAATACGATCACCCACTTTGGAAAAAGTATGGTGAGATTGCCAATGGTGCTGGTCATGGTGGCATTGACTATTTCGTTACCCGCGAATTCATCAACGCCGTAAAAGAACAGCGTCAGCCCGTTATGGATGTTTATGATGCTGCAGCCTGGAGTGCCGTTACGCCACTTTCAGAAGCATCTATTGCACAGAACAGCGCTCCTCAATACTTTCCCGATTTTACTCGTGGACAGTGGATCAAGCGCAAACCCGTAGAATTCGTATAGCAGATTTTTTTTCATAGATTTTAAGAGGCTGTTTCTTCTCCATGAAGAGACAGTCTCTTTACCAACAACTTCAATCTTGTTTTCGATCCTTAACACAAAACACCAGAAGATGAAACTATTAACCGTGCTATTGACCTTGTGTCTGATCTCGAATATCACTCAAGCACAAACCCTCAACATTATTCCTCGCCCACAAGAAATCCATATACAGGATGGGAGATTCGCCATCAATCCACAAACAGAGATCATAGCCAGCGTTGAAAATTATGAATCGGCCAAGGTCTTACAGCAACATCTTCAGGAAGCATTTGGGTTTGAAAATCACATTGGAGAAGCTGGAAAACTAAAAGCGAACTACATCCAATTCAAGCCAAGTAAAGATCTTGCCCAAGAAGCTTATGCGTTAAATATTTCAGCTAAAAGCATTGAGATTAGTGCATCAAGCCAAGCAGGATGGTTTTATGGTGTTCAGAGTTTGCTCCAACTAATGGACAATCAGTCAAAGGATATTCCGGCAGTGAGCATAAGCGATTCGCCCCGCTTTGCCTGGAGAGCGTTCATGCTCGATGAAGCCCGCTATTTCAAAGGAGCAGAACAGGTAAAACTACTGTTGAATGAGATGGCTCGCTTAAAAATGAATGTCTTTCACTGGCACCTGGTCGATGATCAGGGATGGAGAATTGAAATCAAGAAATACCCGCTTCTGACACAAGTAGGTTCGAAAAGAAGCAGCACCCAGGTTGGCCCGCTAAAATGGAACAGTCCGATCCAGTCGGCCGAAGTGCACGAAGGCTTTTACACCCAAGAACAGATCAAAGAAATTATAGCCTATGCCCAAGCAAGGCATATTACCATTGTCCCGGAAATTGAAATGCCCGGTCACTCTAGTGCAGCCATTGCAGCTTACCCTTGGCTGGGTACGGCCAAAAAAGAAATTGAAGTGCCCATTAAGTTTGGCGTTGGCACCGATGTGTATGACGTTAGCGATCCGAAAGTTTACCAGTTCCTGACCGATGTATTGGATGAGGTGATGGAGCTGTTCCCCTCTCAGGTGATCCATATTGGTGGAGACGAAGTGAAATACGATCACTGGAAATCGTCAGAAACCGTTCAGGCTTATATGAAAGAGAATGGAATTTCTTCGCCGGCCGGCTTACAGGTTTTCTTCACCAACCGAATTTCAAACTACCTCGAATCGAAAGGAAAAAGGATGATGGGCTGGAACGAAATTATGGGCCATAACCTGCATCATTTTCAGGATGAATCGGACACCAAGGTCGATCAGCAGCTGGCCCAGCAAACATTGATTCATTTTTGGAAGGGTGATTTTAACCTGGCCACAACAGCAGCCAGCAGTGGGTATGAGATTGTCAACTCGCTTCACTCTCAGACCTACCTGGATTACGATTACCAATCTATCCCCTTGTCAAAAGCCTATCATTTCGATCCTATTCCGAAAGGACTGGCCGAAGAATACCACAGCAAGGTGATTGGAACCGGTTCGCAAATGTGGGGCGAATGGATTCCCACCAATGGACATATGCACTTTATGGTTTTTCCTCGCTTAGCGGCCTATGCAGAGGTTGGCTGGACAGAACTGGAAAACAAAGATTTTGACTCGTTCAAAACAGCACTAAAAAGGCTACAAGCCATTTGGAAACAAAAAGGCATCTACTATGCTCCCGATGATTTTGTAGAAAAAAAATAATACACTACGATCAATTACTATTAACGACTTACTATCAATTACTACTAATTCATGAAACTCCTTCCTGACGAAAGTCTCGAGGGAGTTTTTCTTTTCAATGCCACAGCTAAAGATGCACCCAGCCTTTTTACTGAAATTACATTTGTCACTATCAACAATGCGAAATAACAAGCAAAGATCAACCGCTTATTTCTTTTTTCTTTTCTGCCTAATTTCAGAAAGCTGCAAGCCTTTTTCGCGAATGAAAAAATTATGCTTCGGACTTCCGATAATCTGCGATGAGTAAACGCCCGAATGTCCGGAAAACAAATAAGCAGTGCTGCAGGCGAGGGCAATGAACATTCCAGCTTCAATCCCAAACAGTTCTATTCCCATAACTGTACAGGCTATTGGCGTGTTTGTTGCGCCGGCAAAAACGGCAACAAAACCCATTCCGGCCAGTAGGCCCATGGGTAAGGGAATAAACCAGATTAACGCATTGCCTAATGCAGCACCGATATAAAATAAGGGAGTTACTTCTCCCCCTTTAAAGCCAGCCCCTAAAGTAAAAGACGTGAAGAGTAGTTTAAGCAGAAAATCATAAGAATTGAGCTTAACATCAAACGCGTTAACAATGGTCGGAATGCCAAGTCCAATATACTTGGTTGTTCCAATGAAATAGATACTGGCGGCTAAAACAACGCCACCAATAACAGGGCGTAATGGAGGATACTTGATGGTTCGATTAAACAAGTCGCTCCAGAAGTGTGTCGACTTAGAGAAGAGCATAGCTACAAGACCAAAAATGATTCCCGCCAGCAAAGCCCATAACAGGTTGATAGGATTCATTTCGGCAACCGAAGCAATGTGATAATGCGTGTGAGACACATTCCAGATCTCGCAAAAGTAGTTGGCAAAAACAGCGGCTAAAAAACTGGGGATAATGGCATCAAGCCGAATTCGCCCCAAAACCAAAACTTCAAGCGCAAAAATTCCGCCAGCTAAAGGCGTCCCAAAAACAGAGGCAAATCCGGCGCTAATACCCGCGATTAATATAATTTTTCGGTCGCGTTTCGACAAGTTAAAGACTTTTGTAAACCGATCGGCAATCGCTCCTCCAATCTGAACAGCAGTCCCTTCTCGTCCGGCTGACCCACCAAAGAAATGCGTCAAAATCGTTCCAAACAGCACTAAAGGAGCCATCCGGAAAGGAATGATTTTCTCCGGCGTATGAAATTCTTCGAGTAATAAGTTATTCCCTTTCACCACACTGTTACCATACAAATGGTACGACAAGCCAATGATGAATCCGCCAACTGGAAGTAAGGCAATGATCCACAAATGCGATTCCCGCCAATTGGTAACCCACTCTAAACTCAATAGAAAAAAAGCAGAAATGCCACCGACAATTACCCCCAGGATTAAACAAATAAAAATCCATTTAAAAAGATAGATTAAAGAGGGAATTTGCTCAATTGAAAGGAAGAAGTCTCTAATTTTTTTTATGCTCATAATACCTTAAATAAATGATTCTACATTGGCTTAAGCCACTGAAAGTAGAAGTCATTAGTTCCAAGCGAAACGGTTTAAGGCAGACCTCATTGCCAATGTCTCGCAAATTTAAGTTAAAAACTTATATTCGCTGAATAATTCAAAAAAAAAATCCAAAGTAAATAATGCTTAAGATCGGACGCAGGACCAGTTCACGGCATTTCTGCCAAACAGGATTTCCAGCAACATGAAAACGTGCCAACCCAACAAATTTTATCCTTTGCAGTCAACTAATTTTAAAAGAAAAAAATGATACAACCATCCAACAAAAACCGAATCGTATACCTTGATGTATTACGAGTATTAGCCATGCTTATGGTGATTATGGTACACGTAGGAGATGCCTACCTATTCAACGCCGAAACGATGACATTTGAAACGGAAGCCTCCCTGTTCGCCGTTTTATTACGCTCTTCCGTACCGCTTTTTATCATTATGTCGTCTATCTTATTGTTACCCATAAAAAAGGACAACACCAGCTTTTTCAAGCGGCGTTTTACGCGTGTGGTTATTCCCTTTCTTATCTGGTCTATCATTTATGTATTTCTGCCCATACCCAATGAAATCGCGTTTGGTGGCCCGGCCAATACCTTCACCGATTCCGGATTAAACGTATTCCTATACAATCTCATGATGGTTCCCTTTAACTTCACCGGAAGCAACGTTCACTTTTGGTTTCTGTACATCATTTTGGGCTTGTACCTATTTATGCCAATCATTTCACCCTGGATAAAAACCGCCTCTAAAAGGTCACTTATTTTCTTCCTAAGTATGTGGGGAATCACTTTGTTCTTCCCTTACCTCCGCCTGTATTTTCCCCAAATTCACGGTGAATGTGACTGGAACGACTTTGGCATGTTTTATTATTTCGGAGGCTATCTGGGCTATGTTATTCTGGGCTACTTCCTACACCATCACAACCGTCTGAAAGCCGGTCAGTCAATGGCTATCGGAGCCATTCTTTTTATCGTTGGAGTCATTGTTACCTACTGGGGATTCATACACGACCAAAATGCATTTTTTAAAACACTAGCACTATCGCATGTAGAAAACTGGAAACTAATCGAGTTTAACATTAGCTTTCTGTCTCCCAATGTCGTCATCATGACAGCTGGAGTTTTCATGTTATTTCAGAACATTAAACTATCAGCTTTCATGAAGCGTGTTTTTACCGAATTATCCGTTTTTAGCTATGGTATTTTCCTGGTTCATTACATCATCACCCTGTGGATAACAGCCTGGCTGCACAACTCTATGATGATAAATCCAGGGCTTGAACAGTTTCTACTAACCGTACTTACCTTTTCAATTTCCTACGGTATTGTGAAACCAATTTCATTTTTCCCACGCTCGAATTATATTATTGGTTGATGCCAGTCTGATCCTGGGACAGAATGAATAACAATGACGGATCAGGAGTGAGCTCGCTTACTCAAAGAGAAAAAATAGCACCAGGTAAAAGCCGGTTGAAAATAATTCAGCTGGCTTTTCTCCTTTATCGAACAATCTGCCGCCCATTTGCTGGCTCAATTACGATCGCTAACAATAAACCGCAATAAAGCATAAAGGCACGGTGCAATTCGGATGGTTCGTAGCTTCAGCAATCACTGATAAATCGGAGATTTGGCTAAAAAAGTTAAAACAAAATATGCGCTTGGGCTCGGCTGCAATTTGAAACAGGGAAACTGAACAAATCTCTTACGCTTCATGCGGCAGATCTCACATAAGGGCATTCGACTAAGTTCTGATGCTAACCTACAATTTTTGAAGGGATTATTAATTTATTAAATTTGACCTTAGTCGGAATTCAACAAAAAAACCGAATAATTAAACTTCTATCGAATTAATTAAAAACGTTCATTATGAAAAAAATCTCAACGACTACTCTTTTTTGTTTGACACTTACAGTTCTGCTGGCCTCTTTTATATCTTGTGGGAAGAATGATGACGACGTAAATTCTCCTGTTGCTCAATTTTCCTCTTCTGATACCAACACCGATATCGGCGTATCTTTAACATTCACCGATGAATCTTTAAATAATCCAACCAGCTGGTTGTGGGATTTTGGTGATGGCAATACAAGTACACTACAGAATCCGTCACATAGTTATTCTGATTTGGGAGCATATTCTATCAGCTTGAAAGTCAGTAATGAGTATGGATCACATACCGAAACCAAATCTAATTTCATTAATATCGATGATGTCAATGAGTTAGATGGCGTCTGGAGAGGTTATGAAGTAGGTACAGATACCGAATGGGAAATGAACTTTGCGGGAAATGAATTCGGATATATTGCAGGTGGACATGAAGTCTACTCCGGCTATTACGCCGTGAATACAAGCAATGAAGTAAGACAACTTATTGCCACAGTAACTTCAAGCAGTTTGTCTCAGTATATTGAAAAAGACGCTTATGCTATTTATAAATTCAACGGTGAAAATTCAATAATTTTAGCAGCCAATAAACCGGGTAGTGACACCTATCCAGCGGATTTTTCAACGGGTAATGGCACCAGGATCTTTAATTTAACTAAGCAAGAATGATCTTATCTACAATCCTCTTATCTGTTCACACTTAAGCTACGCCCCATCTAAGCAGCATTCGTTTCGCGGATCACCTGCCACTAACAGTTATCTTGGATAGAGCCTTTGTCCACAGCGTACCAGTTTTAATCGCAGTTTTCCGAAGCTCCTGCCGATCGGCCAACTCCTGCAACAGGCCTTCGCTTGCCTCCGTGGATTTCCCGCTTAATTCGGCGAACTCACGAGAGGTTAGCGTCGGAAACTCATGGAACAAACCTCCCCACGATCGGTCGTACTCTTTTTTTACCGCTTCCGGATAGCAGTCAACAACCGCTTTTTCAAAAATAGCATACGGTTTAAACCCAATAATCACCTGTTGGTCTTGCCCTTCGGCAGAAATCAACAGCGTAGGAAAACCTCTGACACCGAGCTCTTGAGTCAAGTCCCGATCCTTCTCGAACAGCACTGCCCCCCGTCCTTCAACGTCAGCCTTAAGCTGAACCAAGTCCAGTTCGGTTTGCTGAGTCGCCGCTGCAATCGTTTCCCACCGGGCAATGTTTTTCTTCTCCACAAACACCATTTCCCGCAACCTTCTTAAAAATTGAAGGGCCTTCGTTTCATCCTGCAACTGTGCAGCCTTAAAAGCAATCGATGGCGGGAAAGACGAGTGCAAAGGATCTTCCAGCCAAATGTCACCATCAATAGGCATATCAAAATAACTACTCAGTTCGTCCCAGTGCTGGGCCACATCCGAAGGTTTACTTATTCCACCACGATTGTAGTTCCAGTCGGGAAGCAAGCCCCCCATGCGGTACTCCAACTCCACGTCATCGCCATATTCCAGCATCAGTTTTCGCAACTGCGGTTCGATGCCCCAACAAAAAGAGCAAATCGGATCGGAGAAGCAGATGATTTTTACCGGTTTCTTTCCGGCCGAATGCGTTTTTTTCTTGTCCTGTAGCAGTTGTTCCGGCATATCACAAACCCCCACCTCCGGATCACAAACCATCGGATTGTTTCTATTTTCTTCCATATTCTTTGTTTTTTTTACCTGAAGCAGGCTTCGTTTATTCTATTATTCGAAACACAGAATTCCTGAACAATCAAGCCCCCTGTTCGTTCTTGTCTTTTTTATCAGCTGATGAATATTTCAGCTGCAAAAATGATTGATAAAAAAATACCAGTCAATAAGTCAGAAAAATATGACTACCACGAACTCTTGTCCAACTGATGGCAACTGCCCGGCTGAAGGCCTGCTGAAACTGCTTTCAGGAAAGTGGAAACCCCAGATTTTTCGATTGGCCGCAGAAGGTCCAGTTCGTTTCAATGCGCTTTTGCGCCAATTGGAAGGCGCGAACAAGCAATCCATTGCGGTGGCACTACGCGAGCTGGAGAGCGAGGAAATACTAGAAAAAATGATTGTCCGGGAAAAACCGCTGCATATTGAATACCATTTATCGGAGAAAGGAAAATCGCTACTTCCTGTTTTCAAAACACTGGAAACCCTGCTGTAGGATACCATGAGCGGGAAACGGGGATCGAACCCGCGACCCTCAGCTTGGGAAGCTGATGCTCTACCACTGAGCTACTCCCGCCTGATTGAGCTAACTTGTTCAAATGTAATTCATTTTCAGCTCTGATGTTCCAGCGAGCCCGTTTTTTTTCAACCAACTATTTATTCCTCTGGGGATTGAGATTCACCCGGACTGCTGGCCCGCTCAATAAATCGTAGGTTTCGCTTCAGCCCCTCAAACTTGGTTCGTTTAACGGCTGATTTTCGGAACAACTCGTTAAACAAAGGGTGATCCATTTCCTGCCACTCCTTCAGGGTGAGCTTCATCAATTGGGGGTGTGGTTCAAAATCCGGTTCCTGGTGGGCTTCCGATTTCAGATTCCAGGGGCACACATCCTGGCAAATATCGCAGCCAAACACCCGGTCGTTGAATTGACCTTGCAACGATTCATCCAACTCACCTTTCTGCTCAATGGTTTGATACGAGATGCAGCGCCGGGCATCAACCACCCGCGGAGCCACAATAGCCTGTGTGGGGCAGGCATCGATGCAGCGCGTACAGGATCCACAATAGTCGCGTACCACGCGCGTGTCGGGCTCCAGCTCCAAATCCACAATCAGCTCACCAATAAAAAAGAAACTGCCATGCTCCACCGAAATCAGGTTGGTATGTTTGCCTACCCAGCCCAGCCCAGCCTTGGCGGCCCACGCTTTATCCAACACCGGAGCCGAATCGACAAACGGCCGACCGTTACAAGGCGCTAGTTCATCCTGAATAAATTTCAGCAACGCATTCAGTTTGTCTTTCAGGACAAAATGATAATCTTTGCCATAAGCGTATTTGGACAACACCGGAGCCTCGGAATCATGCTGCTGTTCCTTGGGAAAATAATTCAGGAGAACAGAAATCACCGACTGTGCCCCTTCAACAATCAACCGCGGATCCAGACGCATGTCCTTATTACGAGCCATGTAGCCCATCTCGCCATGCATT
The DNA here is from genome assembly GCF_052677165.1 of Sunxiuqinia sp. sy24. Taxonomy (NCBI): domain Bacteria; kingdom Pseudomonadati; phylum Bacteroidota; class Bacteroidia; order Marinilabiliales; family Prolixibacteraceae; genus Sunxiuqinia; species Sunxiuqinia sp. sy24. Next base: position 190,743 of record NZ_JBQYLH010000002.1, on the reverse strand, counting down.
TCCTGGTTCAGCCAACGTTCCAGCCGAGGTTTCTCTTCTTCCAGCCGTTCCGCCCTGGAAATACCACAATCAAGCAAGCCCAACTCCCGCGTTTTGGCTTTAATTTTTTCTGAAAATACTTTTTGTGTTGTGCTCATACAATGGCTTAAAACTATAAACAAGTACACTAAAATAAAAACTCTTTCGCTTTAAATAAATAGCTACCAGGAACAAAAAAACCTACTTCGCCCATTAGCGATACCCCAACTATCGCTAGCGGATCTAGCCCTCCAAAACGAGCGATGGCTCTGGATGACACGAGTTATCAACAATTTGTTCATAACTTCAAAAACCCCGCCAACAACAAAAAAAGGGGTGAGCTAGATCCAGCTCACCCCTTGAAGGTTATTTTGGCCTACAATACAGACCATTTTCTTAAAAGAATCCCAGTTCCAGGCGGGCTTCTTCACTCATCATCGACTTGTCCCATGGCGGCTCAAAAGTCAGTTCTACGTGGGCATCTTCCACTCCTTCTGCTGTCAGAGCCGCCTGCCGGGTGTCTTCCACCAGCATATCGGCCACCGGACAGCCAGGAGCAGTTAAGGTCATAATCACGTTGGCCTTACTATTTTCATCCACATCGATGTTATAAATCAGGCCCAAATCGTATATGTTTACCGGAATCTCCGGGTCATAAACTTCTTTTAAGTTCTCTATAATTAAATCTATTCTGGCATCCATAGCGTCTTCTCTTTAGCTTGAAATTCTGTTATAAGCAACAGCATATAACTTAATTTGTTTGATCATGGCAACCAATCCATTGGAGCGTGTTGGCGACAAGTGCTGCTTCAAGCCGATGTCATCCACAAAGTGCAAATCACTCTCCATCAATTCCTGGGGAGTACGTCCCGAAACCACACGCAACAAAAGCGCAACCAAGCCTTTCACAATCACCGCATCGCTCTCTCCCTCGAAATAAATCTTTCCGTCTTTGAACTCCGGCACCAGCCAAACCCGCGACTGGCATCCTTTAATCAAGTGCTGATCGTTCTTTTGTTTGGGGTCCAGATCTTTCAAATCATTCCCCAACTCAATAAGATAACTGTATTTATCCATCCAGTCCTCGTAAAGTGAGAATTCCTCCACAATCTCGTGCTGTATATTTTCTATTGTCATGAGCTTTAGCTTTTAAGGGTGCAAAGGTCGTAATTTTTTTAAGAATCACACAAAAATAAAATCCTGTCCCCGGCATCTTATTAAAAAAATAAACAATAAAATATCATTTATTGAATGATTCTAAATACCCTGTCAAACTTCGAATTCCCAGTGTATTTAATTATCTTCAAGCTTCCAAAGAATCAATCAACAAAAATCGTTAAATACATAAAGAATGAATTCAATAGTAGGAACTCAGACAGAAAAAAACTTACTGAAAGCTTTTGCGGGTGAATCACAGGCCAAGAACCGCTACGAGTTTTTTGCCAAACAAGCACGCAAAGAAGGCTTACAGCAAATTGCCGCTATTTTTGAAGAAACAGCCATTAACGAACAAGCTCATGCTAAACGCTTCTTTCGTTTTTTAGAAGGTGGGATGGTTGAAATTACCGCCAGCTACCCTGCCGGTGTTATCGGGTCAACCCTGGAAAACCTGAAAGCTGCTGCTGATGGTGAAAACGAAGAGTGGACAGATTTGTACCCTGAGTTTGCCCGTATAGCCGAAGAAGAAGGCTTCAAACAAATTGCCGTGGTTTTCAAAACGATTGCTAAAATTGAAAAACACCACGAAGAGCGTTACCGCACGCTGTATGAAAATCTGGAAGAAGGCCGGGTGTTCGAGCGCGAAGACAAGGTGATCTGGAAATGTAGGGTTTGTGGTTTGCTACACGAGTCACAACGTCCGCCCAAAAAATGCCCTGCCTGCGAACATGAGCAAGAGTACTTCGAAATTGAAGCAACAAACTATTAAGCTTAACTAAAAAAATCGCCTGCAGAAAAGCTACCCGAAAAACCATCAGTGTCACCCTGAACTTGGTTCAGGGTTTGTCAGCTACTCCTGAAAGATTCTGAACCAAGTTCAGAATGACTCTGTCTTCCGGTCTTTTCTTCAGGCGATTTCCTCACCGATTCTTACTACTTTTGCTGTCATCCATGTCAAACATCCGAGCCATATTAACTAAACGCTTTCCTTTCTTCGGAAACGAACTAGTGGATGAGATTGAACAGCACGGTTTGCCTCAAGCCATCGATGCCGATGACGAGATTTTGCGCGAAGGCCAGTTCATCAAATCCTTTCCTCTCATCCTGGAAGGAAGCTTGCGCGTAATCCGCCAGGACAAAGATGGCCGTGAACTTCTGCTTTACTTTCTGAATCCGGGAGAAGTGTGCTCCATGGCACTCACCTGCTGCATGGAACAACAGCAAAGCAATATCAGCGCTATTGCCGAGCAGAACAGCCTGATCATCCGCATTCCCGTTGAATTGCTGGACCAATGGATGGTGCGCTTCCCTGAATGGAAGTCGTATGTGATGTATGCCTACCGCAAGCGATTTGAGGAGCTATTGGACACGATCGATGCTATCGCGTTTCAGAATCTAGACCAACGGTTGCGCCGCTTTTTCATAGCCCGTTTTGAAGCGACCGGCGAAAAGCAGTATCGTGGCAAACATCAAGATATTGCCTATCAACTAAACAGTTCGCGTGAAGTTATTTCCCGACTGTTGAAAAAAATGGAGCAACAAGGGCTGGTTAAACTTAGCCGCAATGAAGTTGATTTCTCGGCCTTAATCCACTCGAATCTCTAAGCACATCACCCAATTCTCTACAGCCAACAGTTTGTGTGACTCAAGTCACTTCCCAAAACCAAGCAATCCTATTTCTTTGCTAAAAAATAAGACAAACATGAAACAGATTATCCTAAAGCATAAATGGCAAATCGTTGGAACACTCGTCGGTGCTTTTGCCGGATTTTTATACTGGCATTATATTGGCTGTAACTCCGGCACTTGCCCTATACAAGCCAACTGGCACACCAGCTCCTTGTATGGTGGACTGATGGGCTTTTTGATTAGCGACATGAAAAAATCAAAAGAAAAAACCGCAGACGATGGAAAAGTTTAACCAGATTATCCAGGAAAGCACGCCGGTGCTGATCGATTTTTCGGCAGAGTGGTGTGGCCCCTGTAAAATGATGGCCCCCATCTTGAAACAAGTTAAGGATCAATTGGGCGAGCAGGTCCGTATTCTAAAAATTGATGTGGACAAGAATCAGGAAATAGCGACGAAGTTTCAAATTAGAAACGTCCCTACGCTCATGATTTTCCAAAACGGACAACGCAAATGGACAGGAAGCGGGGTGATGCAAGCCGACCAGCTGGCTTCGATCATCCAGCAAACCACTCATTCCTTCTAAAAAAACCAAATCAAGATACCCCTCTTCCCGAGGGAGTTTAGCTGAGACTGAGAAGTCGACCAAAAGGGGAAAGAAGAAGACAGGGATTCGCAAGAATTCCTGTTTTTGTTTTAATTCATCTGGTTAATTCGACAAACGCTTTTTGAGATCAGCAGGACGCCTTAACCCAGCATCACGACTAGTTTATTCAGCGCTTTAATGAACTCATCAATTTCTTCCAGCGTGTTGTATACGGCAAAGGAAATACGAATGGTTGCCTGCTGTTGAAAATGGTCCATCACCGGGTCGGCGCACAAGCGACCAGTACGCACGGCGATACCCATTTTATCGAGCATGGTTCCCAAATCAAACGGATGGATGCCTTCAATATTAAAGGTAATAACTCCCGATTTTTCCTTTTGGGTTCCGAAAATCATCATCCCGGGAATTTCATTCAACTTCTGAGTAGCATAATCCAACAACTGGTGCTCGTAAGCGACCACTTCTTCGACAGCTAAACTTTGCAAGTAGCGGATGGCCTCACCAAAAGCAATCACTCCAGTAATGTTGGGCGTTCCAGCTTCAAATTTATAGGGTAACTCGTTGAAGCTAGTCTTTTGAAAAGTGACTTCGGAAATCATTTCTCCCCCACTTTGGTATGGAGGCATTTGATCCAGCAGTTCTTTTTTTCCGTATAAAATGCCCACCCCGTTGGGGCCATACATTTTGTGCGCCGAAAACACATAAAAATCTGCATCCAGGTCCTGCACATCCACTTTCAGGTGCGAAATAGCCTGCGCTCCGTCAATCAGCACCTTAACCCCTGCCGCATGCGCTTGTCCTATAATTCGTTTTACCGGATTAATGGTTCCCAGCGTATTCGAAACATGAGCCACCGCAATCAGCTTGGTTTTTGCTGTCATCAGCTCATCCAGCTTTTCAATCTCCAATCGGCCATTGTCATCAAAAGGCAAGACAACAATTTTGGCTCCTTTGCGCTCTGCCATCAACTGCCAGGGCACAATGTTGGCATGGTGCTCCATTTCTGAAACAATGATTTCGTCACCCGCCTGTACAAAAGCTTCGCCGAAGGAAAAAGCAACCAGATTGATACTTTCCGTTGTGCCCTTTGTAAAGATAATTTCTTCCCGCGCCTGGGCTCCTAGCAAGTCCTTCGCCAAGTCGCGAGCGGCCTCAAAATCATTGGTTGCCTGGTCGGCCATAAAATGCGCGCCCCGGTGGATATTGCCGTAGTACTCCAAATGCAACTGCTCTTCCTTTTTTAAAACCGACAGCGCTTTCTGCGACGAAGCTGCACTGTCCAGATAAATGAAGGATTTGTTATAAACCTGTTGATCCAATATTGGAAAATCTTTCCGTATGCGGGCAATATCGAGTGTCATGATTGTCTTTTGAATTAAATGGAAATTGAGCGCTTCACTTAATTGAAGTGCTCAATACACTAACAGAGCTACAAAACTAATGTTTTTGATTAAACTTTTGAAGTTTAAGACGGCCTGCAAAATCAACAGGATTAGATTAGTCTTCAGCCAACGAGATTCTGAAAATAAAAAAGCCTCACGAGAGGTGAGGCTTTGGATTATATCTTACTAATTTTTATCGCAAGCGTGGCAGCGGGCCAGTTCTCCGCGCAGCCGTTTCTCAACGAGTTCGTCAATCCGGTCGCGGAGGGGTTCAACCCGTATATTTTGAACAACTTCATGAGCAAACGCATTCATCAGTATCATGCGGGCTTCGGCTTCACCAATGCACCGGGCACGAAGGTAAAATAAAGCTTCCTCATCAATCTGACCAACCGTGGCACCGTGACTACATTTTACATCATCCGCATCAATAATCAGCTGCGGTTTGGTATTCATTTTTGCAGAATCGGTCAACAAAACATTATTATTTCGCTGGAACGCATTGGTATTTTGAGCATCGCGCACCACGTGAATTCGTCCGGTAAAAGCGCCCACCGAGTCTTCATCCAACACATTCTTATACACCTGATTACTCAAGCAATTCGGAACAGCATGTTCGATATTGGTAAAGTTATCAACATGTTGATTTTTGTCGGTAAATGACATGCCATACAAGTTGGCTTCAGCATGTTCACCGGCCATTTCTACCTTCAAATTGTTTCGGATCAGTCCGCCATGCAAGGTCGCCACACTGCTTAACAAGTTGGAATTGGCTTCTTGTCTGAAAAAAGAAGAATTCACGGAGTTGGCTTGGTTATTTTGATTTTGAATAGTGTACACATCCAACACAGCATCCTGCCCGACAAATACTTCGGTCACACTATTGGTCATAAAATCACTTGAACTCATGGTGTGATCACAAAAAATCACCTTTGCCTGACTATTTTTGCCCGCAATAATCAAATTTCGCTGCGTTGCAAAAACAGGTTCGTCAGCACGCATCAGGTTAATCACCTGAATGGGTTTTTCAACAACAGCCTGATCAGGCACATACATAAAAAAGCCATCCTGTGCAAAAGCGGTATTTAAAGCCACTACTGGGTCTTCGCTTAAACCAGCCTGACGATTCAGGTAGTTCTTCACTAACACAGGCTGCTCGTTGGCAATTTGTTTTAAACTTCCTACAACCACCCCTTTGGGCAAATTACTCAGCGGTTGATTTTTGGCATAGTACCAGCCATTTACCAGCAACACCACATCCGTATCCAGCTGAGGAACATCGCAGCGAAAAGCTTCATTCAGGTCAACATCAACCGGCTGGTATTGAAACAAATGCCGGAACGACTTGCCAAAGACCCGCTCGAGGTTGGTGTATTTATAATCTTCGTTTTTGAATCCGGGAATTCCTCCTTGTTCAAAACGCTTAATGGCGATTTCACGCATCCGGTTGAGCAAGTCGGATGATCCCTCATCCAGCAGACTCCGGTTTGCATAAAAAAGCTCAGTATATTTTTCGCTTAACGCGACTTTATTTGCTGTTAATGTCATAAACTATGATTTTTTAGCCAGTCGTACCCTTTTTCTTCCAACTCCAAAGCCAGCTCTTTACCGGCTGATTTCACAATCTGTCCTTGGTACAAAACATGCACAAAATCCGGAACGATATAATCCAACAGACGCTGGTAGTGCGTAATCACAATCGTTGATCGTTCAGGATGTTTCAAGGCGTTCACCCCATCAGAAACAATCCGCAGCGCGTCAATATCCAGCCCAGAGTCTGTTTCATCCAAAATGGCTAATTTGGGTTCCAACATGGCCATTTGAAATATTTCATTTTTCTTCTTCTCTCCACCCGAGAAACCTTCATTAACAGAACGGTTTGTCAGCTGTGAATCCAAATGAACCAATTCCTTTTTTTCCCGCATCAACTTCAGAAATTCGCCGGCTGTTAACGGCTCCAAACCATTAAATTTGCGCATTTCATTCACTGATGTCTTAATAAAATTCACCATCGGAACACCCGGAATTTCAACGGGATACTGAAAACCCAAAAACAGGCCCATGCGGGCACGGTCTTCAGCCGACAGATCGAGCAAGTTCTGGCCTTGGTAAATGACTTCACCTTCCAGCACTTCATATTCTTCTTTCCCTGCCAGCACATTCCCCAAGGTACTTTTTCCTGAGCCGTTTGGTCCCATGATGGCATGCACTTCGCCTGCTTTAATTTCAAGGTTGATTCCTTTCAGGATTTCCTTCCCTTCAATAGCAACTCTTAAATTTTTTATTGTTAGCATGTTATTCTAAATTTCGTATTCCGAGCTCTGAGTTTTGTATATGATCTGCTGTTTGGACCATCACCGTTTTCCCTCTTCTGCTTTTGAGGGATCGAAATCGCTTCAGGCGACCTGTTGCCGGGCAAAAAACTCACTCAAAATCTATGATTTATATATAATTTCAATTATCCAACACTTCCTTCCAAGCTGATGGCCAGCAACTTTTGTGCTTCCACCGCAAATTCCATCGGTAACTTATTCAAGACTTCCTTCGCGTAGCCATTCACAATCATTCCGATGGCATCCTCGGTTGAAATTCCCCGCTGGTTACAATAGAAAATCTGGTCTTCGCCAATTTTGGAAGTGGTTGCTTCGTGCTCCACCACCGATGATTTATTCCCCACTTCAATGTAAGGGAAAGTATGTGCTCCACAGGTTGATCCTAACAAAAGCGAATCGCACTGAGAGAAGTTACGGGAATTAACAGCACCTGGAAGTACTTTTACCAATCCACGGTAAGCGTTGTTACTCACGCCCGCTGAAATTCCTTTCGAGATGATGGTACTCTTGGTATTTTTGCCGATATGAATCATCTTGGTACCCGTGTCGGCTTGCTGATGGTTGTTGGTTACCGCTACCGAGTTAAATTCACCGACCGAGTTATCGCCCATCAAAATACAACTTGGGTATTTCCAGGTGATGGCCGAACCGGTTTCTACCTGAGTCCAGCTAATCTTGGAAGAAACGCCCCGGCAAATACCACGCTTAGTTACGAAGTTGTATACCCCGCCTTTGCCTTCTTTATTTCCCGGATACCAGTTTTGTACCGTTGAATATTTTACTTCGGCCCGATCTAAAGTGACGATCTCAACCACCGCAGCGTGCAATTGATTTTCATCCCGCATAGGAGCGGTACATCCTTCCAGGTAGCTCACGTAGCTATCGTCCTCAGCCACAATCAAGGTCCGCTCAAACTGGCCGGTTCCAGCAGCATTGATACGGAAATAGGTTGAAAGCTCCATCGGACAGCGCACCCCCTTGGGAATATAGCAGAATGAGCCATCAGAAAATACGGCAGAGTTTAAGGCGGCAAAGTAATTATCGGAAGTTGGCACAGCCATTCCCAAATATTTCTTAATCAAATCAGGATGTTCATGCACCGCCTCGCTGAAAGAACAAAAGATAATTCCTTTTTCAGCCAAGGTTTCCTTAAAGGTTGTTTTAACCGACACACTGTCAATCACCGCGTCAACAGCAACTCCGGCCAGTACTTTTTGCTCCTCCAAAGGAATGCCCAACTTATTGAATGTTTCAATCAAGTCCGGATCAACTTCATCCAGACTTTCATATTCTGGTTTTGCTTTTGGCGCAGAATAATAGATGATCTCCTGAAAATCAATTGGAGGAATTTTCAGGTAAGCCCAATCCGGCATCGGCATTTCCAACCATTTACGGTAGGCATCCAACCGAAATTGCAGCATAAAATCAGGTTCATTCTTTTTGGCCGAAATTAAGCGGACAACATCTTCGCTTAATCCCTTTGGAATTGAATCGGACTCAAAATCAGAGACAAATCCAAATTTATATTCTTGTGAGGTTACCTCGTGTAATATCTTATCTTGTTCTTCCATATCCCCTTTTTATACGTTACTTTTTCCGCTTGTAATAACAAACTTTAAAATAGACTGTTTAAAAATAATTGCAAAGATAAGGAAGTAAAGCTATTTTTGCAGGCGAAAACACTTAAATCCACACCTTAAGGTCTGATATTTAAAAAATGGATAATACTAAGAATCAAACAGCACTTTCTACACTCGGCGAATTTGGACTTATTGATCGTCTGACGCAAGCCATCCAAATTCAACACAAAAGTACAATTAAAGGTGTTGGGGACGATGCTGCCGTACTAAGCTTTGAAGACAAACAAATCGTTGTAACGACTGATCTCCTCACCGAGGGCATTCATTTCAATCTGATGTATGTCCCCTTAAGACACCTAGGGTACAAAGCAGTAGTGGTAAACTTATCCGATGTTTTTGCCATGAATGCACATCCTCGTCAAATTACCGTTTCACTGGCTATTTCCAATAAATTTTCAGTTGAAGCCATTGACGAGTTGTATGCCGGTATTCATCTGGCCTGCGAAAAATATGGCGTCGATTTAGTGGGAGGTGACACCACCAGCTCGCTAACCGGATTAACTATCAGCATAACAGCCATCGGCGAAGCCAAATCAGAAGATGTGGTCTATCGGAATGGTGCCCAACTGAACGATTTAATTTGCGTTTCGGGTGATTTAGGTGGAGCCTACATGGGTCTTCAACTGTTGGAGCGTGAAAATGAAGTTTTCAAAGTAAACCCCAAAGAGCAGCCCAAACTGGAGGGCTACGATTATATTTTGGAACGTCAGCTAAAACCAGAAGCACGAGCCGATGTGATTAGCGCACTGAAAAGGCTGGAGGTTAAACCGAATGCCATGATTGACATTTCCGATGGCTTGTCATCTGAAATTATGCATATCTGTCAAAAGTCCAACGTGGGCTGCGCCATTTACGAAGAGAAAGTTCCGTTGGATTTTCAAACCAAGAAGTTTGCTGAAGAGTTAAGCATCAACCCACTTGTGGCTGCCCTGAATGGTGGCGAAGATTATGAATTGCTATTTACCATTCCATTGGCCGATCATGACAAAATAAAGAATGATCCGGACATTACCGTCATTGGACACATTACCGAAGCCAGCAGCGGAACCAACATGATTACCGGTGCCGGAACAGCCATCCCCTTACAAGCTCAAGGCTGGAACCCAATTTAATTACGCTAAAATAACGACGTTATAAAAAACGGCACTGCTGACTCATTCTCGTTCAGCAGTGCCGTTTTTAAGTAAATGACTTCCCGGTTGTTTTTCTGACCAAACCGAGCTCAGAAAAGAAAAGTCAGAAGATAGAAGCCTTCTTTGTCTGTTCAACGAATCGATTCTATTTCTTTTTAACCTCGTAAATATCGCTTCGACGATCTTTTAAATTGCGCACACTACCAAACTGATTTAACTCCCGAAGCAGATCAATATCCACATCCGCTATCACAATCATTTCGGTATTGGGCGTTGCTTCCGCCTTAATTCCATTCATCGGGAAGGAGAAATCACAGGGCGTAAAAACCATCGACTGAGCATACTGAATATCCATGTTATGGACTTTGGGAAGATTTCCAACGCCACCGGCAATGGCCACATAGCACTCATTTTCAATGGCCCGCGCCATAGCACAATTCCGTACGCGCGAATAGCCGTTTTGGGTGTCGGTCAGGAAAGGAACAAACATAATGTCGACTCCTTCGTCAGCCAACAGGCGTCCCAGCTCCGGAAACTCCACATCATAACAAATCAACACCCCAATTTTTCCGCAATCCGTTTCAATCGCTTTCAACTCCGAACCTCCCTGCATTCCCCAAACCTTTGCTTCGTCAGGCGTTACATGCAGCTTTTCAAACCGATCAACGGAACCATCGCGTTTACAGACGTAACCAGCGTTATACAAGCGATCGTTTACCATTTCAGGCATACTACCCGTAATGATGTTAATGTTATAAGAAATGGCCAACTCCGAAAATCGGCGGATAATTTCATCGGTGTGTTTGGCCAGCTCCCGGATCGCCTCGGGTTCACTTAAATGATTGTTATCAGCCATCAGTGGAGCCATGAAAAACTCAGGAAACAGGGCAAAATCAGAACGGTAACCCGAAACAGCATCCACAAAATATTCCGCCTGATTCATCACATCATCCAGGTTTTTATAAAGACGCATTTGCCACTGAATTAAGCCCAACCGCACAATCTTTTTGGTGATCACCGGCTTTCGGCTTTCTTCTTCAAAATAAATATTGTCCCACTTGAGCAGAACAGCATAATCATTAGAAGCTTCATCGCCCTCCAGATAATTTTTTAGAATTTTAGACGGATAAAAGTCATTCGAAATCTGAAAGTTGAACACAGGATCCACAATCTCCTTACGCCTGACTTTGGCGATATATTCCTTGGGAGACATTTGGTCGGCATATTTATGGTAGTTGGGAATACGACCGCCGAAAGCTACTCCTTTCAGGTTGAGCCGCTCACAAAGTTCTTTCCGGTAATCGTACAAACGCCGGCCAAGCCGAAGTCCGCGAAACTCAGGACGAATAAATATCTCAATGCCATAAAGCAAGTCCCCATCCGGGTTATGCGTATTAAAGGTATAGTTCCCCGTAATTTTCTTATAGGTGTGCTGGCTTTCAAACTTATTTGAATCAACAATGATTGAAAAGGCACAACCAGCAATCTGCCCATTGACCTTAACAACCACTTGGCCCTCCGGAAACCGGCTGATTAATGTTCTCAGATGCGGCTTAAGCCAATAGGAGTCGGGCATCTCCGGGTAAGACTCAATCAAAGCGCGCTTTAATTCCTCGTAGTCACTAAGCTTTAAAAAAGACAGCTCAATATTCTCAATTTCATTGGTATTTGTCATATTCAGAAATCGCTTATGTAAGTAATTTTCATTTGCAACAACAGCTAAATGCCGGCTAAAGTTAGGTCGACTCACTTAGAAATAAAAACATACTGCTATCAATTTAGATCAATCGGGTGATTCGAAACCAGCGGCTCTTCTTTATCAACGTCGAGTTTCCGTGCAGGCAATCTCACAGTTCATGCCTACAAGCTAAACAGAAAGCAATCAACCAAAAACTCCTGACACTGGAGCCAGCCCTCGGCTATAAACAATTCATAATGAATTAGAAGAAATCACACACTCCACACTCCCATTCAGCTTCAAAATACTAATATCATCCCATCCCGGCTTAAACAAAGAATATCATTAACATTTATTAACAAACAAGCCAAACCCCTCGATACGCTCATAAACAATGAGCATTTTCAAATATTACGTACTATTTGTTTAGCGAATATCAATATTCATTAAACACTTTTACATCCCAACACGTTTTACTATCGAATTCAAAAACTTAACGACGATGAAAACATTAGAAAACACAAAATTGAATGTAACCAGGTATCTATCCTTAGTGATGGTAGTATTAATGTCTCTAGCTTTTGTAAGCTGCAATGACGATGATGATCCGGTGATGCCGGAAATTGTTTCCCCTGTTGACCTGGCAACCTCTTTGCAACAAATTACAGATGATCCTGCTTCCTACTCCGGAGACATTTCTGATTCAAAGAAACAAATTCTTATCTCCCAGAAACCGAAATTTAACACTTTGATTGCAGCACTGGTAAAATCAGGTTTGGTGAGCACGGTTGCAGACGCGGACTTAACCATCTTTGCTCCAACCGACAAAGCTTTCGAAGCACTTTTCAACGCACTGGGCGTTAGCGGAATTGACGCTTTAACAGGCGAACAACTGAGCCCTATTCTACTCTATCATGCCGTTGCAGGCCGTGTTCAAGCGAGCGATCTGTCGGATGGATTAGTGGAAACAGTCAATGGCGCCTACCTCACGGTTGACAAATCGGACGGTGTAATGATTGATGACGCGACAGTTGATTTAGCCGATTTGAAAGCCAAGAATGGTTTAATTCACATTATTGACAAGGTATTGTTACCACCTTCAATGGATTTAGTTGAAAAAGCGATTAGTTTCGACCCTGAATTTTCGATCCTTGTTAAAGCAGTTGTAAAAGCCGATTTGGCGAGCACCCTAGCTGATGGTGGGCCATTCACTGTATTTGCACCAACAAACGCCGCTTTCGAAGCCTTGTTTACCGATCTTGGAGTGGGTGGTGTTGACGATTTGACAGCCGAACAATTGACTCCGATCTTACTGTACCACGTTGTAAATGCAAGTGTATTCTCTTTCGATTTGTCAGCCGGTCCTGTGGCAACACTGAATGGTGAAGAAGTTGAAGTTGATCTTTCTGGCGGTGTAATGATTAATGACGCCACCGTTATCATAGCTGACCAACAAGCAACTAATGGTGTCATTCACGCCATCGACAAAGTGTTATTACCTCCAACAAATTTGGTTGGAACAGCGATAAGCTATGATCCCGAGTTCTCCATTTTGGTTGAAGCCGTTGTAAAAGCTGACTTAGCGACTACGCTGGCCGAAGGTGGACCATTTACCGTATTTGCTCCAACCAACGCCGCTTTCGAAGCATTATTTGCTGAACTTGGCGTAGGAGGTGTAGCCGATTTAACAGCCGAACAATTGACTCCAATATTACTGTACCATGTTGTTGACGGTAGTGTTTTCTCAACCGACTTAGCCAATGGCTTTGTACCGACCTTGAATGGTGCTGCAATAGAGGTTGATCTCACCTCTGGTGTCATGATCAATGAAGCCACCGTCGCTATCGCCGATGTTAAAGCGACCAACGGTGTGATTCATGCCATTGACCAAGTGCTGCTTCCTCCAGCAATGAATCTGGTTGGTACAGCCTTGAGTTTCGATCCGGAATTTTCGATCCTCGTTGCAGCCGTTCAAAAAGCAGACTTGGTAAGCACCTTAGCTGAAGGAGGTCCATTTACGGTCTTTGCGCCCACCAACCAAGCATTTATGGATCTGCTTGAAGAACTTGGGCCAGATGTAACCAGCCTGGATGATCTCTCAGTGGAACTATTAACAAGCGTATTACTTTACCATGTTGTTGATGGGCGGGTTTATTCCAGCGATCTGGAATCCGGAACGGTCACCACTAAGAATGGTAGTTTTGAGTTGGATCTATCCACGCTTACCATTACCGATGCCAATGAACGTGAGTCAGGATTGATTGCCGACTTACTCAACGTACAGGCTACCAACGGAGTTATCCACGTAATCAATAAAGTGATTTTACCATAAGACACGATTGAAATACGCCAAGAACAATAAACAATTGAAACAGAAAGAAAAAGGGATCCCGACCAGAGATCCCTTTTATTCTTTTATAAAAGTTAGAACGCAGCTAAACAAACCATTCTTGCGACTAAAACTGATAGCTTAATCCTGTTGAAACCCCAATGGTATAAGGTTTAAAATCTACATCGGCATTGCCGTTCAGCGAGCCCAGGAAATACTTCAACTGTGGCTCAACATGCAAGCTAATCTTATCTGAAATTCCATAGCCCAACCCAAGCCCAACACTCGTACTGTAATTCAGTCGGTTCATATCTCGGGTTTCACCAATCCGCTCGCTACCATACTGGCTGCTGGCATACGCATTGTTTCCAACAAGCACACTGGTATTGAATCCTCCAAGCACCTGTAAATCAAAAACTGCATCAATCAGCTGATAACGAAAAATAAGCGGAATCTCGATATACTCAAAGTTCTGCTCAAACTCCGTTTCGGTCAATAAAATCCCATCATTAGCCGACAAAGATTCAAAACTATTACTTAGCTTGGCATTGGTTGGTAGCCGGTCGATAGAGATAACTCCGGCAGCTGTATTCATCAGCATCTCGCCTGCTTTAACTGCAACAGCAGTATTGAAGTAAGCCGCATCTCCTCGAACAGCTTCCCCACCGACTAAATCGGAAGCTATATTTTCCGGCTGAAATGGTTGGTTCGATGAAGTTTGTTCCAGCTTGCTGTAGTATACCCCACTCTGAACACTCCATCGCTTCTTTGTTTTGTATTCAACAGCAAGGCCTGCCCCCACCTGAAAGTTATCTTTCGAATTTGAAACAGTCATATTACGTGAATATTCCGGACTTTGCGAGGCTTCATTAACCGCCATGCCCGGCGTCAGCATAGCCCCTACCTGCCAGCCTTGCTGATCTCCAGCTTGACGGTTCAGGACCAGCATCCGGGCATTTTCTTCCACCTTAAACTGATCCAGACGATTCAGTTCCGAAGATATTTCCCGCTGTTTCCGGCTCATTTCAACCAAGGCCGACTGCTTCTCAAACGAGTCGTCCAACTGAATATTAAGCAAGCTCAATAAACGCATGGGTTCTGGTTCTTTTTCCATGTTTGTTGACCGTTTCAAAATTCGCTGCTCCTCACCTCCGGTCGAAACCCGATTTAAAGCATAGCTATTTTCGATTGACAAATTTGGATCTCTTTTTGTTACTCCTTCTGATTTAATTGTATTTTGAACATCGGCCTCGTTTACCTCCTGCACATAAGCTGCGTTTGCTTGCACCGGCTCCTCTGCAACTGCGCTACTTCCTTCCGTTTCAACACCCAACTCTCCCGGATCTGACTGAATCGCTTGCTCGTTTACCGGCACTTGCCGATCAGACAATACCGGTGTCAGCTCCCCAGGCTGCTGCTGCATCTGCCACCCTAACCAGAAGGCTAGTAAAACCGCTGCGGCAACACCAGCTCCCTTTAGGTAAAAGAACAACACGCGACGCTTCCTCCCTACTTGTTGCTCCCGAATGCGGCTCCAGACATAAGCTGGCGGCTCATGTTCAAAATTCTGTAATTTCGAGCGGAACAATTCATCTAATTGGTTATTATCCTTTGTCATGCAGAATAATTATTTTCTATTTCTCCAAAAACTTTCACTACTTTCTCCTTTAATATTGCCCGGGCACGCGCCAGGTTCGATTTTGAGGTTCCTACCGAAATTTTCATTTCTTCGGCAATTTCTTTATGATTCATGCCATCAAACACGTAGAGGTTAAACACCATCCGGTAACGTGGCGGCAACTCCTGAATAATTTTCATCAGATCCTGAGCCGATATTTGCGAAATAATCTGATCGTTAAGCTCGGGACCATCATAAACACCCATATCCTCAACCGGATGCATCAAATGGTTTTTACGGTAACGCTCTAAAGACGCATTCACCATAATCCGCCTGACCCAACCTTCGAACGAACCTTCATGCCGGAATGAACCAATTTTTTCAAAGACCTTTAAAAAACCTTCCTGCAAATTATCCTCAGCCTCGGTTTTATCTTTGGAATAGCGCAGACAAACCCCATACATCTTGGGCGCCAAATACCGGTATAGCTCAGCCTGCGCTTTTGCTTTTCCGGCAGCACTATCAATAATGACTTGCCTCAGATCTTTCAAAATCGTTTCAATTGGTTAAGATCAAAATTAGTAGAATACTTGCACAAATAGCAAGTCATTCTTTGGTTTGTTCTAAAACGCACACCTTTCAACAGGCATGATGGGTGATTCAATAAGCAGATGCTAACCATCGCTTAATGGTTGCGTGAAGCCATCCACTTTTCGCCTTATTTTTTTTATTTGACGCAACCATTTCTAACGTCAAACAATCTAAACAAACACAAGCAGCATCAAAATCTAAAATAGCTCAACGATGAAAGCACTTATTCTACTTGCCGGTCTTTCTCTTTTCACCCCCCTACTCCACTCCTGTTCCAACTCTCCAGTGGATGAAGGCAAAGTGAATGACATTCAACTCGATTTAAAATCACAACAACTCGTTGAAGCCGATAACGCTTTGGGACTGGAACTTTTCAGCCAAGTGAATGCCGAATTAAAAGAAGACGAAAACCTGATGATTTCGCCACTGAGCATTTCGCTGGCACTGGCCATGGTTTACAATGGCGCCGAGGAAGATACCAAAGCCCAAATGGAAAGGGTGCTGCATAAAACCGGTTTTTCTGCAGAACAAATCAACCAAGCTTACAAGCTGTTGGTTGATGCTCTGGGGAGCCACGACCCCAAAGTTGAATTATCGATTGCCAATGCTATTTTTCACCGCGATGATTTTAACGTAAAGTCCGACTTCATTTCGACCAACCAAAGCTACTATGCAGCAGAAGTAGAAGCGCTGGACTTTAAAAACCCGGATGCCGCTTTGAGCAGGGTCAATGGATGGGTGAAAGACCAAACCCGAAATAAAATTGAAAAGATAATTGAAGAGGTTTCGTCCAACGATGTGATGTACCTGATCAATGCCATTTATTTTAATGGGCAGTGGACTTACCGGTTCGATAAAGATAAAACAGCAGATCGTGTGTTTTACACCGAAAAAGGGAACGAGTTGCAAGTACCAAGCATGATGCTGGAAAAAACGAGCTTGAATTATACCGAGACAGAACAATTCCAACTTTTGGAACTACCTTATGGCAGCGAAAAATACAGCATGTTGATTTTCCTTCCACATGAAAATTATTCAACCCATGATGTAATTGGTGATCTTAATCAAGCAAAACTAAACAACTGGCTTGAAAACCTACATCAACGTAACTTGAAAGTCTACCTTCCGAAACTTGAATTCGCCTACGAAAGCAGCTTGGTGGACAACCTGAAAGCTTTGGGAATGAATGATGCCTTTGATGCATCACGTTCGAACTTCTCAGGCATTTCGAACCGCTCTGATTTATTTCTTTCTGAAGTAAAACACAAAAGCTTCATCAAGCTCGATGAAAAAGGAACTGAAGCCGCAGCCGTAACAGGCGTAACCGTTGCGGTCACTTCGATCGGGCCAGAACCTGTTTTCGATGTCAATCGTCCTTTTGTTTTCGCCATTCGCGAAAAAGATACCAACGCCTTCTTGTTTATGGGAAAAGTTAATAATCCGTTGCGCCATGAATAAAATCAAACTACTATTACTAATCTTCCCTTTTCTGCTGGCAGCCTCGTGTACTGAGGAAGAAGAGCTGACCAATCCGGAAGAATTCACCATCTATTTTCAGTTTGAATATGTGAATCATGCCTGGACTTATCAGCATCAGGGCTTTATCATCGATCAGCATGGAAATAGCTACGATTACCATCAACCGGAAAACTGGATTTGGCCAGAAAACAACCAAATAAGCCTTGAAGATTTCGAAAATAACCTTTCACAAACAGAAAGCCGATTAGACTTGTTGGATGGAAGTGACATCAAGAGAATGGAACTGCTGGCATTGCGAGCCCGCCAAGGTAAACTTACCGAGGGGAAGTCGGTGATGGCCGACGCCGGTGCTGAGATTTACGCCATCTACCTTGCTAAAAAAGATAGTCCTTCGCTCACCAGATACCTACTCCAACAACGTGGCGACTGGTACCAGAAAAATACAAGTTCGGCTTCAGATGAAATTGTGGAATGGTTAATTGGCATTCGGGGTGAAGCAGGATACACTGAAGAGCATTTTTGATCAAACAAATCAGCACCTGGTTTTCTCAATCGTTCTTAATTAATCCAAAAAAAACGGGCAGCATTTATATCATGCTGCCCGTTTTGCCTTTTATCAATTCCCTTAGAACATTGGATCCCAAGGCGGTAGTATTTCTGCTTTTTCACCGTAGATATCCAACACTTTTTGACTCACATATTTTTCGTGAACAACAATCCGGAACATGTATTCGCTAAACCATTCGTCTGTAAACGTAAGGTAACCTTTCTCGCCCGACTGCTCGCCCCAGCTGTTTTCAAACTGCCACTTCACCGGTTTTTCATCGGCATCGACCTCAACAGCAATCAGGGCCATACCATGACTGGAACCGCTTTCGCGACTCTGAATGCGCTCGGTTTTCGACATGGTGAAAGGAACGTTGTAAACAGCTTCATAGTTGAAATTATCAACATCCAACACGCCAAAATCGCGACGCAACTGCTTGCCCACATCGCACGAAGCATACATGGCCTCGTTGTTTTTGATCGATTCAATACAAAACGCTTTAATGTCCTCGTTGGGCAAATTGACATAGTGCCAGTTTTCACCTTCCTCAACATTGCGGTAATTCTCAATTTCGTAATGCTTCCAGAACGGACGCGAAGGGTCATTCATCAGCATCACATAATCATTCAGTTGAATATCGCCCAACACCTCTTGCATAAATGATTTTGGCGTAAACGTTTTGGGGGCAACCAACTCTCCTTCTTTATCTTTGTATCTGAATTCGAATTCAACAGGAGGTTCACCGAGGTTCAATGCCAGCATACGGTAAATCACAGCCATCATGTCAACTTTGGCATTGTCAATGGCCTTTTCACTTTTACCTGATGCTTTCATCTCGCGCAACGCTATGGCTTGCTCGCGCAATTTGCGATTCACCAGCTTGTTCATCCAACTTGTATTTTCGCTTGAATAGGTTTCTTCCATCGCCTCACGAGGAACCATGCCATATTTATTGGCCAGATTAACGAAGTTGCTCCATTGACCGCCATCATCAACCGGCGAGCGAAAGTACCAGCGTACCTTTTGATCGTCAATCCCGCGATCGGCCGTCGCAACAATGTTATTCAAAAACAAATTGGCCTTTTCAAACAAATCCCAGAAATAAAGGTAGTTTTCGGAAAACTCAAGCGATTTCGTATTGAAATGCTTACTGGCCATAGGTCGGAAAATATTCAAGGAAGTAAACAGCCAACAACGGCCCGACTTTTTTTGATTTGTAATTCCCGAAACATCAACACGATACGTAAAGTAATGATCGGTTGTGCCTTCATTGTTGCGGCTCCACGCCAAACCGGTCACTGGATTGGACGACAAGGCATTTTGCATGCCAACAGTATAATTATCTTTCACAAAACCCGACCTAATTTTATCCAGATCATTTTGATCAATCGACTGACTGACAGCTAACAATGGCAGCATCGCAGCCAAGAAAAAAGTCCATTTTTTCATATGCTTGAATTCTATATTTTAGTTGAAAGGCATCAAAAATAGCCATTATTCAAGCCAAAAAAAAGAGGCATCTCCGTGAGTGCCTCTTCTGTATTTATTTCGTTTGTCGAAAATGCTTATTTGAAAATACTGTATTGCAATCCAATAGCGATGCCCAGATTTTCCTTGTCATAGGTCTCCGTATAAGCGGGAAACGCTTTATCTTCATCCTCATAAGCCGTATAAAGCACGCCGGCATCCAAGGTCAACTGCTTGGTTGCTTTCCACTGAAAACCAGCCGCAAAAGAATTGGAAGAATTGCTGTAGCTGAAGTCACTTTGGTACTGCTCGCTTACTCCGGTGGTTGACTGCATTGCTCCGGCACTCAGCGCAAAACGATCAGAAACATCGTACTGCAATCCGAGTGAAATTTCCCACAAATTATCATCGACAACCCGCTTGTCGCCAGACATCGTTTTCCCCCAATTTACACCTTTATCAAAGTAATTATTAAACGACACCGAGCTAACTAACTTTGGGGTCAGTTGATAATCTACCCCAACCATTAAAATGGCAGGGATGTCGGTACGCGATTCGGCTTTATCCGGAAAAAAGCCAGTATCATCGACCTTGGTGTCATTGGTCAATTTCAATACGGTTTGGAATTCATATTTAACCCCAATATTCAAGCGATCGCTGGGAGAAATATTTACTCCTAAAATTGGCGTAAAACCAGTCCCTGTTTGTTTCGTGTCCAATTCCTGATCTTGCAGCAAGGCCGAGTTATTCTCCAACTCGCCAGCAGTAGCACTAAGAGAAGTGGCTCCTGAATTGAAGGTTCCCTGAACCTGAGTAATCGGCATCGCATCAATCTGATCCTGATTAGCTCCAAGGACCATTAAGCCCTGTTCTATCTCTGCACGTTTAGCTGCATCAATATAGCCAGCTCCCTCCACCTGCGCCAGCGTATAACTTCCTGCGCCTCCTTCAACTAAGGACTGCATACCTAAAGCTGCCTCAGCAGCACTTACAGCATAAGAACCTACGAGTGAAGACGCATTTAATAAAAACTGTTCTGCATTGGTCAGCTCATCGTTTACTTTCAGTTTGATATTTGAAATTGTTCCGGTATAAGTGTTCACCGAAGGCAAAACCCGAACCCCTCCATAAACCGACACAACATCATTGATTTCTGCACTCATCCCCAGTTGAATTCCCCAAAAAACCGATTGTCCTTCGAAAGCGATAGCAGCATCGTATCCTGACTCCACATTGTACCCAAAAGCCCCAAGTCCGGCTAAAGCTGGCACCAGCTGTCCATTTACCTGGCTGGCAATTCTCCCTTCAAAGGAAGGGATTCCATCATCAAAAACAACGGAACCGCCACCGGCATTAGGTCCAAATCCCAGGGAGAAGGCCAGCTTGTCTTTCTTATACACCGCAAAGGCGCTTGGAAAAACAGGCACTTTCAAATCGCCAATAAATTCCTGATTATTCAAAGGAGCAGTGGTTGTAATGGTTCGGGTTTGAAACAACGTTTGACTATGAAAACCAAAATGAAAACCATTCTGCAGCTCCATTACCCCGGCTGGATTGAAATATACTGCATCCAGGTCAGTAGAAGCATTTCTGGAAAGCATCCGAATGTATTGCGCACTCTGATTCGCGTTTGTCAACAAGCCTCCAGCAAATGCCGATTGCATGCCCAAAAAGCATACAATGAATAATAAAGTCGTTCTTTTCATTCAATTTAAAGATTAGTTGTAACTGACAAAAGTAAAATATTTTGTTTTTCAAAAAAGCATTCCTGCTGTATATCAGTTAATTGAAAAACATTAGACTAAAGAAGTCTCTTGGTCTAAAAGTATAATCTGAACTCTTACTAACATTAACAAAGGCCGTTAGCAGAAGACTCTATTGAAAAAAGGCGATGGAAGCAGTTAAAAATAACTGTCTCCATCGCCTTCAAAATTCATGATCGACGAAGGGATCAACTTCCCCTCTATCAAACCAATTGCAGGTTTACAACGTCACCTGGTAAAGCTTAATCAATTCAGCTTGATCGCCCGTTTCAATTTCCTGTTCCAACTGATTTCCATCGCCATCGGCAAAGCGGAAAGTGTATGTTGTATTCTTCTTTAGTTTGAACTTTAAAAAGCGATTCAAATCATCAACGGTAGCCGGCGAATAACCAAAATCAATCATTTTATCGCCCAGCAGAACCTCTACGCGGTCCGACACCCGCAAGTCGCCATTGCCTGTATCGCGCCCTTTGTAAAGCACCACATCCACCAACAATTCATCATCATTCAGCGAACTGTTTTTCACCTGCTCTTCGTACAGGCGGATGTATCTGGCCGTTACGTTTTCTCCCGGGATGTATTGAATACTTTCATCCCACACGCAAGGATAGCTCAAGCCTGTTTTTTTAAACGATGTGGCATAAACTCCATGAATCGGCTTTTCGGGGTCAGCCTTTCCGGCATCGGCCAAAAACCAGCTTTTATTCAATTCATCAGGATAGTACTCGGTAAAGTACCATTCTCCGTCCAGGTAAACCTCAACCCAGGTATGATTTCCGCGCATGTTGGTCCACAATGGCGTGCCAGCAATACGCGCCGGAATTCCAACAGCCCGAAAGGCATCGGTCAGCAAAATTGACAAACCAGTACAACTTGCCATGCCTTGTTCCATCGACTCGTAGGGACTCTGGTCAGCTTTACGGCGTTTGGTATTGTACTCCACCTTCACCACATCCTTAATGTTTTGAGTCACCGAATCAACCGCTTCAAAAATAGTAGCACACTCGGCAACCAATGGCGTAAACCGATCCAGAAAATCCTGTCGCCAGTTATCGCGTCGTTCATTTAAGCTGGCATAAGGCAGCACCTCATTATAGAAAACGGAGTCGGGCAAAGCCTGACACCAGGCAAACTGCTCGCGCGCCTGATAGGCCACCCGTGTATTTTCAAGAATAAAGTCTGCAGTCAACGAGGTCAAATCCCGCTCAGGCATGTTTGTCACTAAAAACAAAACCGCCTTACGGTGCTCTTTGGGTGCTTGCTCCAAGGCCTTCTCCAGCTCCACCCGATTCTCACCGGCTTTATTAAAAGCCGTTTCCAACTGTGCTTGTTCTTCATTTGTCCATTGGGTCTGGCAGGAAGAAGCTACTACCAAAATCAAAACCAAGAGTGTATAAATCTTTCTCATAGGGCAAAAATAATTCTTTTTGAGTTATCGCCGAACAATTTCACAAAGATCAGGGTACAAAAAAAGCTGCTGCCCGACGGACAACAGCTTTTCGTTCTGTTTTTATTTATTTCAAATTCAAATCAGGCAATGTTGGTAAATACCTGCTGCACATCGTCATCTTCTTCAATTTTATCCAGCAGTTTTTCAATATCCTCCAGTTGTTCTTCGGTAAACTCGACGGCCGATGTTGGAATACGCTGCAAGCTTGATTTTTTCACATCAATCTTCAACTCTTCCAGCGCCTGCGAAAGTGTTCCAAAGCTGGTATAATCGCCGTACACGTAAACCGTGTCCTCATTTTGCTCCACTTCTTCCAGTCCGGCGTCAATCAATTCCAGTTGCAGTTCTTCCAGGTCCAGCCCCTCATAAGCTTCAAACTGAAACACCGCTTTGCGGTCAAACATAAATTCGAGCGAACCTGTAGGCACCAGGCTACCTCCAGCTTTGTTGAAGTACGACTTCACATTGGCCACCGTACGGGTGGTGTTATCAGAGGCACATTCAACAAAAATCAATACCCCATGAGGACCTTTGCCTTCGTAGTTGACTTCGGTATAATTGCTGGCATCTTTTCCTGCCGCACGCTTAATGGCCGCGTCAATATTGTCTTTAGGCATGTTTTGCGCTTTCGCATTTTGAATGGCTGTCCGCAATTTGGCATTCATATCCGGATCAGGCCCGCCTTCTTTGGCGGCCATCGTGATTGATCGTGATAACTTTGGAAAAATTCGGGACATATGCCCCCAGCGTTTTTCCTTGGCTGCTCTCCGGTATTCAAATGCTCTTCCCACAGTTCAAATATTTTAGTGTGAATGTTTTATTTTTCCGAACGCAAAATTAAAAATAATCATCCAAGAATGTTTCTGAAAAGCCAAAAAAGAAGCCCCTAAAGCATCAATCAGCTGGAAAACAACCTACAAGCACACTTCTTGTCCCGTAAATTGTGCTCCCAATAAAAAGCAAGGTATCTGGATGGAAGAGGTTCAAAAATTACCACAACAAACAGGAATGCGCTATATTTACACCAGCAAACAGCCCTGTGGCGCCCATCAGCTCAAAACAAAGGCTCAACCGCTTAAAGGACAACTTCAAAACACAAGATCAATGAGAACATTTTACCTTCTTTCCCTCCTTCTTTTCGCGCTGGCATCCTGCCAACAACCCGCTCAGTACATTTCAAACGAGGGGTATATTTACGGAACAATTTATCATGTTACATATGAAAGCCCGCAAGGGAAAGACCTTCAGCCGGAAATTGAGGCCGTTATGATGGAGTTGAACCAATCCATGTCCACCTTCGATTCAACCTCAACCATTTCGAAGGTGAATAAAAATGAACCCACCGAACTGGACGAGCTCTTTATCACCATTTTTAAGCAGGCTCAGAAAATTTCGGAACTCACCGATGGCGCCTTCGACATAACCGTGGCTCCGATGGTGAATGTCTGGGGATTTGGGTTCAAAAACAAAGAACAGGTTACCCCCCAACTCATCGACTCGCTCAAGCAATTGGTTGGCTACCAAAAAGTACATCTCGAAAACAGTCAGCTTATGAAGGATCATCCCAACACCATGCTCGATGCCAGTGCCATTGCCAAAGGATTTGCCTGCGACATGGTGGCGGATTATTTGTATAGCCAGGGCTGTAAAAACCTGATGGTTGAGATTGGTGGCGAAGTGGTTGCCAAAGGAAAAAATGCCAAAGGAAACTACTGGTCAATTGGGATCAGCAAACCCGATGACAACGAATTTTTCACCCAGCAAAAGCTAAAAGCCATTGTTGAACTGCAGGACAGAGCCTTGGCCACTTCGGGCAATTACCGTAATTTCTATGTGGAAGATGGCATAAAATACGCCCACACCATCGATCCGAAAACCGGCTACCCCGTTCAGCACAGCCTGCTGAGCACAACGGTATTAGCCGACAATTGCATGACGGCCGACGCCTATGCCACGGCATTTATGGTGAGTGGTTTGGAAAAATCCATCGCCATAGCCGAAGCTGACCCGGAGATTGATGTGTACTTTATTTATTCAGACCCAAACGGGAACTACCAAACCTATGTAAGCCCGGGATTTAAAAAGCTGCTGAAAAAGGAATACGAGTAGCGAAGAAAGGAAGAAGGGAGTAAGGAAACAGGAGAACGGGGAAGGAATATCGGACAACCGATAATTTGAAATTTGGAACCTGGAATTTGGAACCTGGAACTTAGAACTCGAAAAAACAATCAGCCGTCCTTTAACGAAAAAAGACGGCTGATTATACCATAAGCTCAGTTGAGCTGCAAGTTATCAACATCCACCGGGGCTATCCTCAATCAGTGAAAGTTGTTTAAATGTTAATTGACGTTTGGCTTTTGCCTGCTCCATCTTATCAAAAGTCTGGGCACAGGTAATGCCGCGCTCCTTCATGTGTTTGTTGGCTCCAATATGCAGGTTCGGGAATTTCCCCCTTTTCTGAACTAAAATGCGGATGGCCAACCCAACAAAAGCAAGGGCCACCAAGGCTACAGCAACGCCAAATACTAGCAAAAATTCCATGGTTCTCTCCTTTCTTTATAAGTGCTGCAAAAATACTTAAAAATCCAGTTTAATCGTAATGACTACTGGTCTATTTTCAATAACAGTCTGATGGGCCGTATAGTTGCTCCGGTGCTCCTACTGATTGACCACCGGACGGCTGCCACTTTGCCGGGCCGATGCCGTAGCCTCACGAATCGCTTGATCAAGTTCTTCAACCGTTTCACGAATTCCTACCGGTTCGTTGAGCGCATTAAGGGCATTAAGCATGTTGCACAGCAAATCCAAGGAGGTTTTTAACTGATCGAAAGCCTCTTTATCAGTCACCGTGTCGTCGGTCGAACGGGCAGCAGTCCGCTCCTGCGAAAGATTAACAAACGCCTGGTTGTCGCGATGCAGTTCGGTTATCCATTCCACCGCATGAATGGTTACCAGGTGCGTTTGCATCGCCTGGTCATTCAGGTCCTTTAGCAAACTCGTAATTGCTGCTGTTTCTTCAGCATAAGAAGCATGGTATAAACGCAAGCCGTTTTTTTCAAAAAGAGGCCACAGCGATTCGCAAGCCAGCCGGTACTCCTCGTTCTCGCGCAGTAAACCCGCTGCTACATGATCGCGCAAGGAGCGGTAACTGTTATCGCGTCGCTGATCGGCCTTCCGGATCAAACTGGTTAATGCTTGCCAGCTACTGCTGCCAACCGCCTGAACAGCCATTTCCTGCTTAAGGCGAATGGTGGCCAGCAAGGATGAAATCATTGGATGATCGGGAAACCGGTCGGTCAACAACTGTATCATCCGCTGTGAAAGACTGACTAAATGGGCAAGGCTGAAATAAGAGTATAAAATTTTTAAGATCATAACTATTGATTTTTAAATGATTAAGAACCATAAATTACAACAAATTGATCAACTTAACAATAGGAATGCAAAAATTAAGGAACAGTAGTCACTGGCTACCGATTTTCATTTCTACGGAGCGAGAAGTAAAAATTAGCTGCCGATTTTCATTTCTACAGCGCGAGAAGTAAAAGTTAGCTGTCAGTTTTCATTTCTACAACGCGAGAAGCAAAAGCTGGCTGTCAGTTTTCATCTCTACGCAACGAGAAGTAAAAGTTGGCTGTTGATTTTCATTTCTACGGAGCGAGAAGTAAAAGCTGGCCGCCGATTTTCATTTCTACAAGGCGAGAAATAAAAGTTAGCTATCAGTTTTGATCTCTACAACGCGAGAAATAAAAGCTGGCTGCCGATTTTTTAATGATCGTTAAAAACGACACCAAGCGAACCCCTTGTTACCGCTTCGCTCAAACAAGGGTTGAAGGTATAAAAAGGTTGCCTGAAAACATTTATGTTATGAAGCAACTGAAACTTCATTAGGCCCGGCATAAATACAAGGCCTAATGAAAGCTTTCTTTTGCTTACTGCTCTTTCACCACCAGCTTTTCGGTCAGCACCTCACCATTTACTTTAGCCCGGATAATGTACACC
The DNA here is from genome assembly GCF_052677165.1 of Sunxiuqinia sp. sy24. Taxonomy (NCBI): domain Bacteria; kingdom Pseudomonadati; phylum Bacteroidota; class Bacteroidia; order Marinilabiliales; family Prolixibacteraceae; genus Sunxiuqinia; species Sunxiuqinia sp. sy24. The sequence goes on along the minus strand of NZ_JBQYLH010000002.1, from coordinate 163,921 downwards.
CCTTCTTTCCAGCCCGTAGTATTTAGCGTGGTTTGACTACCTATTATTTTTTGCTTGCGGGCTTTTAACTGTTGCCCCTGATTGTAAATCTCCAAATCCCACTCCGGTAAAGCTTCGGTGCTTTTGGCCTCTGCCGAAGCAGGCTCTACCGAAATAGTAGTTTCTACGGTGGAGGGATTGGGCGAAACGACCAGCAAAAGCGAATAGCAGTTGGCTCCTGACAAAACAAGAGAAGGGGCTAAATAAGTCCCCCAACCACATGCATTACGGGCTTTTACTCTTACCGATACCGGGTTGTCGGCACCGTAAGGGGGAGCCGTAATTTGAACATTCTCTTTCGGAATAAAGGCAAAGGGATCCATAGGGTGTTGCACCACCTGCCAATTACCGGCATCCCACTCGTATTCCAGAACAGAGCCAGCTTTATTCCAAATCACTTTGCCGTCATTGGGCATATCCAAGCAAATTTGGGCACTCCCAGGATAATATGGTCCAACATTAACAAAGTCAATATCCTGCGGATCAGGAGTTCCTGCATAAACGGTTTTTCGTGGCAAGCTAATATCGCCGCAATCGGTGTTCAGTGTTACGTCAACCCAACTGCTACCAGACCCCGTAGCTGAAAATACACCCGTTGAAGTGTTTTGACCGGAAGTAAGAGAAAGGTTTGGTCCTGGTTCCAGGCAATAGAATTGACAGCTGGCAGGTTACTTAAGGAAAAAGAAGCACCGGAAGAACAGACGAGGGAAGGGCCGGAAATAGAGAAGTTTAGTTTATAATATTTCAAATTACTCGTTCCGTAAGGAGAATCATCCCATGCATGTCTCATTAGAGGATATTCATTCCATTTTGAAATCAGTACACCTGGATTCTCCGTTGTTATTGCAGAATGATCTCCTGATAACCAGTTCACCTTTCCAGGGTATACACTTTGAGCTACTTCTACATAACTTCCATCCTGCCAATAGGTATACTCAGGATTATTATCGTAGGGATAACCATAGCCTATCCAACGATCAGAACCCCCTTCTGAAATATGCCAGGCATAACCGTGACAGTTAAATTTGCGAGTTGAGCTATACCCATCATAAGTTTCAATTTGAACCGCATTAGGATAAGCACTAGCATAATATGTATCATAATAATCCCTCCAGTAATTAGAATTTTCAGAGGTGATATATGCAATTACCGTAGTTCCCTTCGGTGTACAGACGTCATTTCTATAGTCCTGACCATAAGCAATTCCTAAAATAAATTGGAGAAAGATTAATAAATTTATCGTGTTTTTCATGATTCGATTATGTATTTATTAATTTGAAGTTGAAAAAATTTTATTTGAATCTGTTAAATAACTATTCAATTCGTCCAAACTCAAATCCTCTAAATCAGAAGACTGTACTCCATTACAATCAAAAAGATAAAAAGCGATTCCTCCCGAACCTAAAGCCATATCCGTGACGATGATATCCGAGTTTTCATAGGTTATCAGCCATATACTTCCGATATAATTTCCAGTTTTGTCATCCAATGATTTATTGGCCAATTCATTCAGCCATTCCAGTTGATTTAACGGGTCGTTATATCCACAGGCGCTAACTTCTTTAAGTGGATCAATATAACTGTTCCCCTCCTTTTCACACGAGAGGGTAAAAAAGATGGCCCCCAGTACCAATAATATTTTGGTTTTCATGATCAATTATTTTTTAAATATTTATCTGTTACCTGATCGATTTGATTTGGTATTTCCGGATCGGTTAAAATACCGTAATAGATATAGGGAGATACCTTGGTCATATCAAGTTCTGATTTGAACTTGTCCGAATCGCTCATAACGATACTGGTAATGGCCAGATAATTCGTTTGAATTCCAGTTGTCTGGTACCAATCCGGCTGATTTTTCTTTTTTTCTTTCTTCAGCAAAAGCTCTTGAATGATTTCCTTTTTACCATTAGTATCAATTTTTTTCAACATTAAAGGATGCGAAATAAAAAGCTCAATAAAGGACATATTCAATACATAGTTCCCTTTTTCCAGTATGGTCCCGTTAGCAGGAATCGCTGCCGGTTCTATTGACTTATATTTTTTCAATAATTCGTCAGGTGCATCATCGCGCTTTAAAAGCTCCCGGAATCCGTTGAAGTCATTTTCAAATTTGACAAAACCATCTTTGATGTTATTAAAAGCAAAGATATCGGGTAATAAGGGATAGCTAAGGCAAACTTTTAATAAATCCCGGGTATTCATGGTAGCTAATACATCACCGGGAATTTGACAATTTTGAACCTTTTCAGCATTATTTTTTAACGATTTCCAGACCTCTGAACCGGGTTTTACGGGATAGTCCCACTTAACACCTTCTGATTGTGGAAAAGCAAGCATAGGCATAAGTAAAATTAAAAATAGAATTGTTTTCATTATTTCTTGTTTTAAAGTTTAATATATATTCTTCTTTTGCCGGGAAATCCGGCCGGTAAGGAAAAGTTTTTAAGGCGGGTGTTGTGATTTCATGATCTTTGGCTTTAAAGTTTCAACGTGTACGCTTAATTACCTTTTTCAATCCGGCAGTTGCCGGGAAGGAAAAGTTCGTAGTCGTTGTCCCTTTTTATGAACCGCAATTGGAAAGTAGATGAGCTAAGTTACCAAAGAGTTGCGTTAGGTTTTCATGTTAGCGAACATATTTTAAATCCAATATGGTAGCAACTTTTTTGTTTATTCCATTGAACAATAGCTAGTTCCTTTTAGCTGGCCTGTTAAAAAACAGGAGAAGATCATTCCTGAAAACCTGGCTTTTGTTCGTTAAACACGGGTATCAAAAAAAGGCCAAAAGGTGCACTTCATGGGTTCACCGGACATTTTTTTTGTTTTTATTAAGCAGAGAGAGTCGTATTAATCCGGAAAGAATCTAAATAAAACACAGCAAATTGAGTTACAAACTCAGAACAGTTCACCCCTCGTTTCCGCTTCGCTCAAACAAGGGGGAGACAGGGGAATGCACTGATTTTTAGAATAGTTGTTTTCATTTTTATAAGTTTTAAAATTTTATATGAATGATATTTTGCCTGGCAGCCCGGCTAAAGCGGGTAAGCTTATTAAACTGTTGGCTTGGCTTTTATGGATTCCAAATCCATTGTTAATAGGGATCGGATTCCAAATCCGATCCAGCCACGTTAATAGAGGCTAATCTTAAAATGTAATTTGTCTTTGATTGGTACCATCCCGATTCACGATATACAATACCTCTTTAGAATAGTCTACATTCGCATGGCTGAATACGATCTCATCATTTACCGACCACGAAGGATCATTGCCGTAAGCAATCTCCTGCTGGTTAGTTCCGTCGGCATCCATCACGCATAAGCGAAGGCTGCTGCTCCAGGCTATCATTTGGCCATCTGGGGACCAAGTGGGAGCACGATCATCTCTTTCATTGTTTGTAAGTCTAATCTTCATCTTACCCATGAGATCTTGCTTAAAGATTTCACTTGGAGTCCTACCATTTACCCAATCATAATAAATGAATTCATTCTCATTAGGAGATAATTCTGAATCCCTACCAGAAGTAATATTGATCCCAAAAATTACATTTGGATTCTGGAATTTGTGTGTCATAGAATATAAGCCTCTCTCATCGCCTAATGGCTTGTCAAATAATATATACTTACCATCTGACGACCAATCCGGAAAATAAAACTCAGGATTATCCAGATGGTTTAGGCCTGAAAAAGTGGTAAGGCTGTCTCCGTTTATTTTACATTTTTGAATTACTCCCCCAGAGCTAAAAACAAGCCACTGCCCATCGGGAGACCAGGACGGTGAAAAATGATCCCCTCGCAAAACTAATTTACGATTACCCCCGTTCTTATCAATAATGTAAAGCCCTGTGGGATAATCGCCAGAGTTTCCCCAAGCAAAATGATAATAGGCGATATGTTCGCCATCCGGTGAAAAAGCCGGGAACTGGTCCTGCGGGCCTTCGATAATGTAATTTATCGGTGATGGATAGTCATCCTCTTTATAACATGAGACAAGGAAGATTAATATCAATATATTTAACCAGAGTTTAAAGTTTGATAAAGGTTTTTGTTGCATAGCGAATTCTAAATTAAAAACCATACTCTTATTTCATATTTTTACATTCCTAATTAAAAGAAGGAGCAGCAGAAGCCTGATACTTTGTTTTCATCATTTTAAGTTTTTGATTATTATTTTTCAGGATCAGGCGTAAGGGGGCTGGCCGATTTTTTAATGGTCGTTAAAAACGACACCAAGCAAAGCCCTTGTTACCGCTTCGCTCAAACAAGGGGAGATGGGGAATTAAACAGTTCGACCTTATGGATTCCAAATCCATTGTTAGTAGGGATCGGATTCCAAATCCGATCCAGCCACGTAAAAACGATAACGATTGTTGTAAAAGCTCTTTTCATAATTTTGAGATTTTAATTGTTACAAAATTCTATCTGAGCCGTGAACTGTGCCCATAAACAGTCAGCAGTTGCGGGACCTGCCCAATCTTCATGTTGGATGATCTTAAAATATACAACATCTCCTACTTTTAACGTTGCCTCGTATAATTCTGGATTAAAAGTCATTGTATTGCCTGCTTCAAGCTCGCCATCTTTAATGGTTTTGACAATTTCTATAATATTCTGGCATCCGTCCCCTTGGTTAAGGCTTACGATCTTTCCCTGGTAACATAAAGGGTCTCGTTCATCATCTTCTTCACATCCCGCCCCCATCAAGCTAAAGAGCAGGAGGATGATAGTGATTTTAAAACTAATTGGTTTCATCATTTTAAGTTTTTAATTACTATTTTTCAGAATCAGGCGTAAAGGGGGGGCAAATCGTACTAAGGCGGGTGTAAATCCATCGCTTTTACATCTTAAGGTCTTGCAAATTGTCGGTGTATACCTTTTCCAAAGTTCTATAACTTAGGAAAAGTAATTAGATCATAGTGCCCTGGGTTCCTTAAAAATCGCAATTGACTAATAGATGATTGAAGGTATAAAAAGGTTGCCTGAAAACATTTATGTTATGAAGCAGCTGAAACTTCATTAGGCCCGGCATAAATACAAGGCCTAATGAAAGCTTTCTTTTGCTTACTGCTCTTTCACCACCAGCTTTTCGGTCAGCACCTCACCATTTACTTTAGCCCGGATAATGTACACCCCTTCTTTCCAGCCCGAAGTATTTAGCGTGGTTTGACTTCCTATTATTTTTTGCTTGCGGGCTTTTAACTGTTGCCCCTGGTTGTAAATCTCCAAATCCCACTCCGGTAAAGCTTCGGTGCTTTTGGCCTCTGCCGAAGCAGGCCCTACCGAAATAGTAGTTTCTACGGTGGAGGGATTGGGTGATAGAGAGAGGAGATAGGGATAGCATGTGTTTGTAGAAAACTGCAAAGCCGGAGCACTGTAATTACCCCATCCACATGCATTTCTGGCTTTAACTTTTACATTTACCCAACCATTCACGCTACCGTAAGGTTTAATAATCTGTACATTCTCCATTGGTATTTCAGCAAACGGATCCATGGGGTGCTGATTTACTTGCCAGGAATTAGATCCATCATCGTAAACACTCCACGAATATTCTAATATACTGCCTGTTGCATCCCAACGGACTATCCCATCGTTTGGTATATCTTCGCATAAGACCATTGATCCAGGATAATATGGCCCAACATTGACAAAATCAATATCCTGCGGATCAGGAGTTCCTGCATAAACGGTTTTTCGTGGCAAGCTAATATCGCCGCAAACGGTGTTCAGTGTTACGTCAACCCAACTGCTACCAGACCCCGTAGCTGAAAATACACCCGTTGAAGTGTTTTGACCGGAAGTAAGAGAAAGGTTTGGTCCTGGCTCCCAGGTAATGGAATCAACAGGTGGCAGATTGCTTAAGGAGAAAGATGCCCCGGAAGAACAAATAATGGAGGGGCCGGAAAGGGATGGATAAATTGACAACACTGCAGCATGGGCATTGATGCAACCATAACCAACTTCGTCATCCCAAGTCCCATTATTCCTTCCAGAAACTGTTGAATAATTATAATTCCCGACTTTAGTGCAAGTTGATTCAATGGCATCCCTAACTTCATCTTGAGTCAACCCAGGGTTAACTGATAATATCAATGCTGCAACACCAGCAACTTGAGGACAAGCAGAAGATGTACCGTTAAACCAAACCGTATAGTCATTATCAGTATAATCATTACTAACTAAATTCCCATTATTGTTGGTGTGTATGGGTATATTCGGATTATATCCGTTATTACCCTGCCTATCAGTCGTTGGTATTAATACACCAGGGGCAACTACATCTAATTGTGTCCCATAATTACTTCCCCATCTATCTTCCCCATCACAAGAGTTTGGATTTTTCCGTTCACCGCACGGACTCATAGCTCCTACAGCAATAATATCCAGATTACTATTTGCGGGATAGTTTATTGCTCCGTCATCATTTCCTGTGGCAAATACAACAACGCATCCCAAATTATTTCGCCCTTGTGTTAATGCATTATCAATCGCATCATCAATAAAAGCTCCGGCTAAAGATGTATGCCCCCATGAATTACTAATAATATCAGCTCCATTTTGCCAGGCCCAATTAATTCCATCTGCTAATTCTTGTCTTGCATTGATTGTAAGCGTTAATGGGTGACTAACCGACATCAATTGACATCCTGAAGCAACACCAGCAATACCCTGATTATTATCAGCAGTTGCTCCAATAATACCTGCACATGCAGTACCATGGTCACCTCTAACCATACTAGGGGAGGTTGCTGTAGGCGTATCATAACTTAATGCTGATACATTAGTCAAATCTGGGTGATTCAACTCAAATCCATGATCTAAAACAGCAACTATTACATTATTACACCCATTAACTAAATCCCAAGCATCGCAAATATTTATATCTGTCCCACTGGTTCCCCCATACTGGGCAGTATTACTTAAATTCCATTGATCAGAGAAATAATCATCATCAACACACTCAACTAATTTGTCTGCCATTAAATCAGGTTCGGATGAATGAAATCTTCCTGATTCATAAAATAAATTTGCCATTTCTAAAGAATTTCCTTTAGAATCTTTACTACATGCTAATGTATACCACAAAGGCATAAATTTATTTTTACCAAGAATCTCTACATTATTTTCAACTGCGAGTCCTTCTAATAATTTTATATCACCTGCATTCTTAAGTTTCACATAAAACAAATGAGAAAGTCCTACCTCGGAGTCATCCTGTGTCAAGAGAAATGAAGATACATATAGTACTTGCTTAGAAAATGAATCGACAAAACCATTCATTTCTTGTTGTTTTTCAACAATTAACCAGCTCAAATCTTCCTTTTCCTTTTTTAGTTTATCTAATGCACTAATCGAATTATCCTTATATTTTTTAAGCACTTTCAATGAGTACTTATTTAAGTCAGCAATAACTTGATCTTCATGCCGACTTTCATATAATACAAACTTTTTATTTTTCACTTCTTTTAAATGAACTTTTTCACCCTTATACCAATAATATGAATCACTTTGTCCAAAAAGATTTAAAGAAGCAAAGATTATTCCTAGTATAATTACAATTTTCATGATTCAATGTCGTTTAGTTAGTGATTTTTGTTTTTTTATTCTTCCTGTTTGACATATTCTATAACCTCGATATTTTTAACGTCCTCTCCAAGTGTTTTCTTTATTACAACATGATATGAGAGGCCAATTGCAACTGTAGATATATCCGTTAAAAAAGTTATAGTGTATTTTGTCTTAGAACTGCTTTCTTCTACACTTTCACTGTAGATAGTAGCTCCCGTAGTGAATGACTTACTACCAAGAATCACTATGTATTTAGTAAAATCAATTTGAGGACTACAATCAATTTCAACGTATTTTTCAAGTTCTTGTTGAGAGGTAATGACGTAGTGGTTATTCGCATATCCTTGCTTTAAATGCCATGGAATATTTTCACACCCGAAATCAGAAAATTTAAAAACTTCTACAGGCATAAGATCTTCATTCTCAATCGTGTTTTCTTTTTCGCACCCTGCTCCCATTAAAGCAAAGAGCATAAGGAAAGTGCCGATTTTTAAACTGATTGTTTTCATTATTTTAAGTTTTTGATTATTACTATTTTTTTAAGAGTAGGCGTAAAGGGGGGGGCGAATCGTACTAAGGCGGGTGTAAATCCATCGCTTTTACATCTTAAGGTCTTGCAAATTGTCGGTGTATACCTTTTCCAAAGTTCTATAACTTAGGAAAAGTAATTAGATCATAGTCCCCTGGGTTCCTTAAAAATCGCAATTGACTAATAGATGATTGAAGGTATAAAAAGGTTGCCTGAAAACATTTATGTTATGAAGCAGCTTTGATAGCTCAAAACATCAGCGTGCTTAAGCCTTCTTCAAGGGTGCAATTAACCATCAGGGCACCAATTCTTTCCAGCTAATCAGGCCTAAAGCAAGAAGTACTTGTAAACCGCATGCAAATCTCAAACATTCTTGCTAATTTTAAAGCAAAAATCACATCATGCAAAAACACATCAATATTGTTGCAGCCCTGCAAATTGGCTACAGCATCTTCGGAATACTTTTCGCCCTCCTAATTTATACCATTCTGCATTTGGTTGGAGATTTCTCCGACGACGCGGAAGCCAACCTCGTCCTATCGATTGTGGCCAATGTCATTGCCGTTCTTTTCATCCTGGTGGCTATCCCTGGCATTATTGGCGGACTTGGCTTAATTAAACGAAAAGAATGGGCCCGCATCCTGGTTTTAATCCTGTCGGTTCTGGCTATTTTCAATTTCCCGGTTGGAACAGGTGTCGGCATCTATTCCATTTGGGCACTGGTACATCCGGATGTGGTGACTGAATTTGGGAAAGCTCCCGAAGAAGCACCGGTCAATCATGGCTAAATCCAGACGTCATATCTTACTTTCCGGAAGGGTTCAAGGTGTTGGATTCCGGCATTTTGTTCATCAAAAAGCCAAGGAATGCCAGCTGAATGGCTGGGTGAAAAACCTGCCCAACGGGAAAGTGGAACTGGAAGTAGAAGGCCGGGAAAAGGATTTGAACTGTTTTATCGATTACCTGAAACTAGGAAACGGCTATAGCCGAACCGACCAATTAAACCAAAGTAAACTAGAACCAAACGCCAATTACAGCGATTTTAGCATCCGATATTAACCATGACAACACAAAACTACCATATGAGCCCGGCGCAATTTCGCGAGGAGGGCAAAAAACTTATTGACTGGATCGCCGACTACTATGAGCAAGTCGAAAACTATCCAGTTTTATCGCAGGTAAGCCCCGGTGATGTTCGTAAGAACCTGCCGCCCAATGCGCCGGAAAAAGGCGAAAGCTTTGATGCCATGATGAAGGATGTGGAACAATTCATTATGCCCGGAATCACCCACTGGCAATCCCCCAATTTCTTTGCCTACTTCCAGTCCAACACCTCCGGACCATCCATTCTGGGCGAGCTGCTTTCGGCCGGACTGGGCGTTCAAGGCATGCTGTGGGCCACCAGCCCCGCCTGCACCGAGCTGGAAAGTCATGTAATGGATTGGCTGGTTGACATGATGGGCTTGCCACAGGCGTTTAAAACCACCAACAACGGTGGCGGGGTTATTCAGGACACCGCCTCCAACGCGCTGATTACCGCCTTGCTTTGTGCCCGCGAAATGAAAACCAATTTCGGAACCAACAAGCTGGGAGGCTGCCCCAAGATTGTAGCCTATGCCTCGTCGCAAACACACTCTTCGCTGGAGAAAGGCATTAAAGTGATTGGCGTTGGTGAACGCAACCTGCGCATTGTGGAGGTGGATGAAAACTTCGCCCTGGATCCGGAGAAAATGGAACAGCAGATCAAGCAGGACCTGGAGGAAGGCTTTATCCCGTTTTTTGCCTGCGCAACCATTGGCACCACTTCCTCCAACGCTGTTGACCCGATTCGGGCCATTGGAGAAATCTGCCGCCGTTACGACATCTGGCTTCACATTGATGCCGCCATGGCCGGATCAGCCGCCGTGTGTCCCGAGTACCGCGCCGCATTCGATGGCCTAGAATTGGCCAAGAGTTACGCCTTCAATCCCCATAAATGGCTATTTACCAACTTTGACTGCGACTGCTTTTATGTTACCGACAAAGCGGTACTGATCAAAACCTTAAGCATTCTGCCGGAATACCTTAAAAATGAAGCAAGCGAAAAAGGAGCCGTGATTGATTACCGCGACTGGCACATCCAGCTGGGGCGTCGTTTTCGGGCATTAAAACTGTGGTTTGTTATTCGGCATTATGGCCTGGAAGGACTGCGCTACCACATCAGTGAGCACATCCGCCTGGCAAAAGAGCTGGCTGCCTGGGTTGATAAATCGGAAGACTTCGAATTGCTGAACCAACCGCCATTCAACCTGGTTTGTTTCCGGCATAAGCAAGGAGATGCTTTCAATAAGGAGCTGATGAACGCGCTAAATAAAAGTGGTAAAATCTTTCTGACACATACCGTTCTGAATGGGCAATTCTGGCTTCGCATGAGTGTGGGACAAACGCAAACCCGGCAAGAACATGTAGAACGAGCCTGGGCCTTGATTCAGCAAACAGCTGCACAGCTGGCTTAAACGCCCGAGGAATAGCAATGAAATAAACATCACACGCTTATCAGGCCATTCAAGTTTGCTTGAGTTGCCGGTAAGCTTCATCCAAATCCTGCAAAGGATAGCAGTGAGGATGGGTGAAGTTCAGAAATTTCAGCATTTTAAACGCATTGAAATTTGCAAAAAAGCGTTTGTGAAAACTGCTATAACGTGCAGCATTGGCGCGGACTTCTTCCAGCGAGGCCAGGAACCCATCTTCTGTCAGGAAAGCCTTTAAAGGCGCTGGCAACTGGTTCAACAGCGCCTGGATATTGGTAGCGGCATAAAGCCCTGGCAACAGGTCGAACAGTTGCTTTAAATCCTGAAAGGCCTGAAAGTTGTAGGTTTGCGTCAGACTTTCGTCCCCCTCTAGCCATTTCCTGAGCACCGGCCCGGTACCAAACGGAACCCGGTGCGAGATGCGTGCCGAAGGATAAACGCAGGTTTGGTTAATTTCGCCAATGTGGCCCGCCTGCGCCAGTTTATGCAAAAAGTAAAAATCCTCGCCCGCCTGTTTACGGTTCATCCCACCCTGCTTCACATACGCTTCGGCGCGCACAGCAAAGGCTGAACCGATGGTGTAAATCGCATGCGGAAAGCCTGTGAAGGCCATCGCCTGCTTGTAATAATGCAAATAGGTTTCGTACAGTTGCATGCCTTGCCGGTGCCGCTCTTCTTCCAATTCCGAAATCCGATGTTCAAATTTCAGTGTTGCTGCAACATCCTTGGGGGCCTTCTGAAAATGCTCCTCAAGGGCTACCAAGTAATTGGGAGCAACCAGTGTGTCCGCATCCAGCGAGATCAGCAACCCATCGGCCTTATCGATTGCTGCAAAGCGTCGGATGGCTTCATCCATGCCGGTTTTGCGGGCCAGTCCGGCCCCGGCATGCTTTTTCCGAAAAGGTGGCGGAACCAAAACATGAAGCTGAAAAAAAGCCGGTGTCTCGCTTTGCTGCCAGGCTTCCAGCTCCTGAATGCTTTGTTGATTCTGAAGGGTCACCGTCTCCGGGCTATGTTCCGACTGGTTCACCACAACGATCACTTCAACCTGTTGCCTGGGCGGCTGACAAGCAGCCAGCGAATGAATCGTTCGCAAAATATCCGGTTCGTCAAAACAGGGGATTACCACAATCATGCCCAGGTCTGCTGCGGGCATCTCTGAAACCCATGCGGGGTAGTTAATATTGCGTTGAATGTAGCGGTTGGCAAAAGTCATGCAGGAAAGTTAGGGATAAAAAAAATCCGGACAAAGTCCGGATTCAATCAGCCGTAAAATGACTATTTTGTTTCTTATTTATTCTTGTAACGCAGGTTCAACTCGTCCAATACCTCTTTGGTAATGTTATGCGCGTCATCACCAATCAGCACATTGCCCGCATTCAAAATGTAATTGTATTTTTTATCCTCGTTATACTCTTTCAAATAATCCATCAAGCTATCAATCAATTGCTGATTATTAGCTGCCTGCATTTCTGATAGTTTTGTAGAAAGCTCTTGGTCCAGAGTTAAAATCTCCTGCTCTTCACCTACCAGACGATCACGCTCCTGGATGGCACGATCCTGAGTTAAAAAACCACCACGCTGTACTTTTTCCTGGAAAGCAGCAGCACGCTTTTCAAAAGACGAACGTTTGTCCGTGTACTCTTTGGTATAGGCTTCCTGGTTTTTTGTGAATGTATCGTGTAATTCTTCCGCTAAATCATAATTCATAATCAGAGAATCAACCTTGACATAAGCAATCTTTAAATCAGAAGTTGAGCCTGCAGTCGATGAATTATCATGACTACCTTCTCCGGCACTTTTTCCACTAAAATGTAACACATAAATCACAATGACTGCAACAGTCAAAACCAAGTTCAGGATCAATGAAGAATTTTTCATTTTGTTCTAATTAGTTTTAATTTTTTCAGAAAGAATACCAAAATGCCATTTGATCGGGCTTAATCTTTCGTCATTTCAATCAACGAATATCAAGCATCAACCTTTTCAAATGCTTTCCCTTTCAATATAATTTGAGCCAAAAATAAAAATTTAAAATCAGCTTTTCAGCTTTAATGCAATATTTTTTTAAGACTCCCAGTAGGATCATATGCAGAGAAAACATGCGCAAAATCATGACTTTTCGCTGACAAACATCATTGATACAGAGTGCCCTGAATACGTATTTTAGGTTAGTGAAAAACCATATTAACTAAACTAGCAAAAGAACATGTTGAATAAAATGATTGCAAATATACTTCCTTACATGCCAAAAAAATTGATTTGGCAGTTCAGTAAGCGATACATCGCCGGAAAAAGCATTGAGGATGGTCTGAGGGTTTCCCGCAAGTTGAATGAACAAAACATTGAAGTGACCATCGACTTACTGGGCGAGTTCACTTCCAGTTTGGAACAAGCAGAAGATAACAAAAACCAGTACCTGGAAATCATTGAACGTTTTACCAATGAAAATATAAAAGGCAACTTCTCTTTAAAGCCAACCATGTTTGGATTGCTGATCGATCAGGAAGCCTGCTACCAACACTTGCGGGAAATAGTTTCCAAAGCGGCTGAAAAAAACAATTTCATCCGAATTGACATGGAGGACTCGCAATGTGTCGACATTGAGTTGCTGCTTTTTAAAAGACTGAAAAAGGAATTTAGTGGCTATATAGGGCTTGTCGTTCAAGCCTATCTTCGGCGTACAATTGAGGATCTGACAGATTTGAGTAAATTCCCATCCAACGGACATCCCCTGAACTTCCGCTTATGCAAGGGTATTTATGTTGAGCCGAAAGAAATTGCCTTCAAAGATTACCAGGAAGTTCGAACCCATTTTCTGGACGATCTGGAATTCATGTTCAAAAATAAGATGTATGCCGGCATTGCCACCCACGACAAATACCTGGTAGAAGAAGCCATCAAATTAATTGAAAAATACCAGGTTCCTCAGTCGATGTATGAATTTCAAATGCTCTATGGCGTAACTCCCGAACTGCGAAATTCAATTGTTCAGGCTGGTCATAAGATGCGGGTTTATGTTCCTTTTGGCGAACAGTGGTTTAACTACTCGACCCGCCGTTTAAAGGAAAACCCACAAATGGCAAATCATATCATAAAAGCACTGTTTTTTAGAGGTTAGGTTTTAAATTTAGCAGAGGCGATATTCTTTCAAAATCGCCTCTGTTTTTTCAAGATAAAATCAAATCTTCTAAAGCTCGCTTGGGGACATGGTGTACCCCTCGCTCATCGCGCCAATATTTGTAGTCATCGTTGACCATTTCTTCCAGAATAACTTCCTCGTCGGGTTTTCCCAAAGCCAGCACCTGCAGCACCTCATAACGATTACTCAATTCGAAAAGTGCACTCACCTTTTTCCGGTTCACCGCTGCGATAATGCAACCGCCATAGCCTTCCTCAACAGCTCCCAGCAAAATACTCTGAGCAGCAATGCCGTGGTCACAGAAATAGTTTTCGCTTATTTCCCGGTCATTTAGCATGATGAGGTAGGCAGCTGGCCGCTCTCCTTTTGCCGGCCCAGGCCAATCTTTCAGATACCCGGCCCAGGCCAGCAGAGGAAACAGTTTTTCACAATTTGCCTCTTCCGTCACTAAAACATACTTTAGCGATTGCGCGTTGCGTGCACTTGCCGAACAGCGCGCCAAATCAATCCATGCACTCAACTGTTTCCTGCTTATGCGTTCGCGCTCCAAAAACCGCCGGTAACTTCTGTTTTTCAGAATCAATTCTTTTAACATGTTGTTTGATTTTTATTTGATCGATGAAAACCATGCGCAAGATAAAAAAATGGAACTGATTACCGGATGCTGCATTATTTTGAGGATATGAGGAAATACCTTGTCTTATGCTGAAAAGTAAAAAAGGACAAGGGAGATCATACCGAATTAACTAAACTTTAAAGTACCTATTAAAAAAATCCTCTCCACTTATCCTTTCCCTCTTAAACGCCCCTAACACACAAATATTACCCTTCAGCGAAAACAACATATCAATGGCTTGGTCACGCCATTGGCAAGCAACTTCAATCAAACTTAAATTTCCATACGGGAAAAAACCCGCAGAAAAACGAATAAAATACGAACATTTTCTAAATTGTTTCATAAGTTTGCATACCAGAACAGAACACTTAAGACACTGAATTTCATGAGCAAATTTCATTTCAAAATTGATCCGGCTTCAAATCAGCTAAAGTTTCAACAACTGATTGACGCTGTTACGGAAGCCATCAGCAAAAACCTATTGCAGGTTGGCGATATACTGCCTTCGGTAAACCAGTTGTGCAAAGAGAGTGAATTGTCGCGCGATACGGTTTTTAAGGCTTATGCCGAATTAAAGAACCGAGGAACGATTGAGTCGGTGCCCAACAAAGGTTATTTTGTAGCCAAAGCCACCACCAAGGTATTTCTGTTTTTAGACACCTTTAAAGCGTACAAAGAAGTTTTGTACGGATCCTTTTTGGAAAATCTGCCGGAAAATATTACCGTTGATTTGCACTTCCATCACTACAACATCAACGTATTTGAAACAATCCTTAAGGAAAGTGTTGGAAAATACACCAACTACATTGTGATGAATTTTGATCATGAACGGGTGCCGGAAATCATCAAGCGGATTCCCAAAGACAAACTCCTGATCATTGACTGGAAAATCCGCGCTCAAAAAGACAACTCAGCCGTGTATCAGGATTTTGGCAAAACTTTATACACATCGTTCAAAAGTAACATCAATTTCATTCGCAAATACAAACGTTTCATCTATCTGTACCCTGAGTTTACCGATCATCCGCAGGAATCTATTGCTTATTTCGACCAGTTTTGCAACGATCATGACATCCAATCCGAAGTCATGAAAAAGTCAAAAGAACTGGACATTCAACCAGGCGACCTGTATCTGATGGTGAGCGACCGCATGCTAGCCCGCTTTCTCGACCAATGTGACCAAAAGAAACTGACACCCGGCAAAGAAGTGGGCGTGATTTCATACAATGAAACACCAATGAAAAAATATGTCAAAGACGGAATAACTGTAATTTCGACTGATTTTGAACTAATGGGACGAAAAGCAGCTGAATTTGTAACCAATGGGCAACCAATTAACTATTGTGTTCCTACAAGTCTGAAGGTACGTAGTTCATTATAAGAAATTCTGTTTTATAACATATTCCAGTTGCTTTGAAATCGGGCTATCTGTCTCTAGATTTGCACAACATACCAGAACAGAACGGTCTGAATAGAAGATTTAAACTTACGATAAGCACTCAACTATGTATCTACTCGGCTTTGATATCGGCAGCTCATCTGTCAAAGTTTCACTAATAGCGGGCGCAACAGGCGCATGTATCGCATCCTCTTTCTACCCTAAGCAGGAAATGAAAATTGTTGCCAAACAAGCTGACTGGGCTGAACAAGATCCGGAGCAATGGTGGAAAAACCTCAAACTAGCTTTAAAGGATGTGCTGGCAGAATCCAACGTAAATCCGACAAATATCAACGCCATTGGTATTTCCTACCAAATGCACGGATTAGTGATGGTTGATCGTAAGCAGAAGGTCATTCGCCCATCCATTATATGGTGTGACAGCCGGGCAGCTGCCATTGGCGATCAGGCCCTAAAAGAAATAGGAGAAAAGCAATGCTTGCAAAGCTTACTGAATTCGCCGGGCAACTTTACTGCCTCGAAACTGAAATGGGTGAAGGACAACGAACCGGAACAATACAGCCGAATACATAAAATAATGCTGCCCGGTGATTTCATTGCCATGAAGCTCAGTGACGATATACAAACCACGGCCGGCGGTTTATCCGAAGGTATTTTGTGGGACTTTCAGCAAAACGAAGTCTCCAGGCTGGTGATGGATTACTACGGATTTGAAGCTTCGTTCATTCCCGAAATTGTACCAACATTCTCCGTTCAAAGTGAAGTGAGCGAGCAGGCAGCCCGCGAGCTGGGTCTGGCTAAAGGCACAAAAATAAGTTACCGGGCAGGCGACCAACCCAATAATGCGCTTTCGCTAAATGTGCTGAATCCGGGAGAAATCGCCACAACAGCTGGCACATCAGGAGTCGTATACGGAGTAAGCGAAGAAGTAGCTTACGACCCAAAGTCACGTGTCAACACCTTTGCCCATGTAAATCACTCAGCTGAAGCCAATCGACTGGGCGTGCTACTTTGTATTAACGGAACCGGAATCCTGAACTCATGGCTGAACCGCCAAGTAGGCAACAGCGCTTTCTCCTATGAAAAGATGAATGAGCTGGCCGCAACGGTTCCTGCCGGATCTGAAGGCTTAAGCATTCTTCCTTTTGGAAATGGTGCAGAACGCGTACTGGAAAACAAAAATCCGGGAGCCACCTTTGCCGGCATCAACTTCAACATTCATTCTCAAGCTCATATATTCCGCGCGGCCCAGGAAGGAATCGTATTTTCATTTAAATATGGCATGGAAGTGATGAAAACCATTGGTATCGATGCAAAAGTAATTCGGGCCGGAAAAGCCAACATGTTTCTCAGCCCAATATTCAGAGAAACGCTGGCTGGCATTACCGGAGCAACCATCGAATTATACAATACCGATGGCTCAGTAGGTGCCGCGCGAGGCGCCGGGATTGGTTCAGGCTATTACCAATCAGCTGCAGAAGCATTTAAAAACCTGACTAAACTGGAAACCATCGAGCCTGGTGTGAATACGGATCAATACCAAAGAGCCTACGAACGATGGAAAACAGAACTTGAAAAAGTGATTTAATACAAACTAGTTTAAACCTAAACCGCATACCAATGAAAAACCTTTCTAGAAGATCTTTTATGAAAGCAGCCTCTGCAGCGGCAGCAGGCGCCATATTCATTCCTAACATGATTAGTTGCTCACCAAGCGACAGGTTAAATATTGCCGTAATTGGTGTTGGCGGACGAGGGGCCGCATCGTGGACCCAGGTTCCGGCAGAAAGTATTGTCGCGATGTGTGATGTTGACGATCGGATGGCTGCAAAAGGATTTGAAGCACGTCCCAATGCTAAAAAGTATAAAGACTTTCGAGTGATGTTTGACGAAATGGCAAACGACATTGATGCCGTCATCATTGCCACCCCTGACCACACGCACTTTCCTGCCGCAATGGCTGCCATGGAGTTGGGCAAACATGTGTTTGTAGAAAAACCACTCGCGCACAATATTTGGCAATTACGCACTTTAACAAAAGCAGCCAAACATTATGGTGTTGTATCTCAGATGGGAAATCAAGGACACACCACAAATGGAATCCGATTGACAAAAGAGTGGTATGAAGCTGGCGTACTCGGAGAAGTAAAAGAAGTGATTGCCTGGCAAGGTAAAATTAACTTTGAAAAAGATGGCTACTTTAGCAAACCAACCACTTTTCCACCGCAAGCACATAAAATACCCGAAGGACTAGACTGGGATCTGTGGCAAGGACCGGTACCTGAACGTCCGTTCAACAAATTATACGCTCCAAGAACCTGGAGAGGCTTTTACGATTATGGAAACGGGAAATTAGGCGACTGGTGCTGCCACACGCTTGATGCTCCTTTCTGGGCTTTGGACCTTGGCTTACCTCATACCGTTGATGCCATTGTCACTAATCCTGTTCCTGATCACAGTTTTGTTGCTGAAGAATCGTTAGTTACCTGGCAGTTTGCTGCACGTGGCAACAAAGCTCCGGTGACCCTGAAATGGTACGAAGGCTTTGAGAAACCAGCAATCAGACCAGAATGGGGCGTAGACGAATTACCAGGAAGTGGAATGATTATGATTGGTGATAAAAAAACGCTAATCACAGGTGGCAGACCCAACGACGCACGCCTGTTGGTTCCTGAAGAAGAGATGAAAGAATTCTTGAAGAATCCCCCGGCCCAAACGATCCCAAGAGTTGGAGAAGAGAAGCCAGTACAAGAATGGGTTGACGCCATAAAAAATGGAACCTTGCCGGGTTCGAACTTTGACTATTCAGCCAGCCTTATGGAAATGGCGCAAGTTGGAGTTTTGGCCCAACGATTTGGAGGACGACTTGAGTACGATGCTGAAAATATGAAAGTCACGAACCGACCAGAATTAGACGACTACATTAAAGAGCCTGTCCGCAAAGGATGGTCCTACGGTGAAAATCTTTGGTAGTCAAACGTCAATCGACATAATAGGTAGCTGCCAATGCAGCAACAAATAATCTCTGACTCTGAATATAAAAAGATTGAATAATCATAAAAAAAATAAAACATGACTGTATTTAAAGGAAACAAAGAGTATTTCCCAGGTATTGATAAAATCAAATACGAAGGGCCAGAATCAAAAAGTCCACTGGCATTCAGATGGTACGATGAAAACCGTGTTGTTGGCGGTAAAACGATGAAAGAATACCTGCGTTTTGCTGTGGCCTACTGGCACACCTTCTGTGGTGATGGTGGTGACCCGTTCGGACCAGGAACCAAAGTTTTCCCATGGGATGGCGCTGCAAATCCAATGGATGCTGCTAGAGAGCGTATGGATGCCGCGTTTGAATTCATCACTAAAATTGGTGCTCCTTTTTATTGCTTCCACGATGTTGATGTGGTGGGTGACGGTTCGGTTTTTGAAATTGAGCAACGCCTGGCAAAAATGGTCGATGAAGCAAAAGCACGCCAGCAAGCAACCGGAACTCAACTTCTTTGGGGAACAGCCAACGTGTTCTCAAATCCTCGCTACATGAATGGAGCTTCAACCAATCCTGATTTCAATGTAGTTACCAATGCGGCCGTTCAGGTCAAAAATGCCATTGACGCCACCATCGCCTTGGGTGGAACCGGTTATGTATTCTGGGGAGGACGCGAAGGCTACATGAGTCTGCTAAACACTAATACGAAAAAAGAACTGGACCACATGGGACAATTCCTTCGCATGGCACGCGATTATGGTCGTAAGCAAGGATTTAAAGGGACTTTCCTAATTGAGCCAAAACCAATGGAACCCACCAAGCACCAGTACGACTACGACACGCAAACAATTTTGGGGTTCCTGGAAAAGAATGGCTTAGCTGATGATTTCAAAATCAACATCGAAGTCAATCATGCAACTTTGGCCGGACACTCTTTTGCCCACGAATTGCGCATGGCAGCAGATGCCAACATGTTAGGATCAATCGACGCCAACAAAGGGGATTACCAAAATGGCTGGGACACGGATGAATTCCCAACCAATATTTACGAGACAACCGAAGCCATGTTGGAAATTATCAGCGCCGGAGGGTTCACCCACGGAGGGATTAACTTCGATGCCAAAGTGCGCCGTAACTCTACCGATCTGGATGATATCTTCATCGCTCACGTTTCCGGAATGGACACTTTCGCTCGCTCCTTGATTATTGCTGATAAAATTCTGAAAGAATCAGACTACCTGAAATTACGCAAAGAGCGTTATGTGTCTTTCGAATCAGGTAAGGGCGCCGAATTTGATGCCGGAAAATTAAGTCTTGAAGATCTGTATACGGTAGCCAAAGAAGTTGGAGAGCCCCAACAGATTAGCGGCAAACAAGAAATGCTGGAACAACTAATCAACTGCTACATCTAAGCGTATGAAAGGACAAAACTCACTCTACATCGTTGCCATCACTTTGGTGGCAACGCTAGGAGGTTTGCTCTTTGGGTATGACACGGCTGTCATCTCCGGAGCAGAAAAATCAGTTCAAGCCTTTCTGATCAACGGACTCGGACTCAGTTCCTGGGTGCATGGAGCCACCATTTCCAGTGCTCTGATCGGTTGTATTATTGGTGGTGGGTTATCTGGTTTGCTAGCCAAGCATCTTGGACGGAAAAAATCACTCATGCTGGCTGCCTTACTCTTTTTCCTGAGTGCCTTGGGCTCTGGGAATCCGGAGTTCCTCTTTTTCACCAAAGGAGAACCGACCATGGGTTTGCTCTACATGTTTAACTTTTACCGGATCATTGGCGGCATTGGCGTTGGATTAGCGTCGGCTGTTTGCCCCATGTATATTGGCGAAATTGCCCCGGCTGATATTCGCGGACGCCTGGTTTCTATAAACCAGTTTGCCATTATCTTCGGAATGTTGGTGGTATACTTCGTGAACTGGGGCATTGCCAATGGACAAACCTTGGAGTGGATTAACACCGTTGGTTGGCGTCGGATGTTTACTTCGGAAGCCATTCCGGCAGGCATTTTCGGATTCCTCCTGTTCTTTGTTCCTGAAACCCCTCGTTACCTGGCCTTAAATCATAAAGACGATGAAGCGCTTGCGATTCTTACCAAAATTAATGGTAAAGAACGGGCACAACAAATTCTTCAGGACATTAAAGGCACAGTCCAAAAATCATCAGCCAAATTGTTCGCCTATGGAAAAATCATCATCATTATTGGAATTCTGCTATCGGTATTCCAACAATTTGTCGGCATCAATGTGGCGCTGTACTATGCCCCTCGAATTTTCGAAAGTATGGGAGCCGAAAAAGATGCATCGATGTTGCAAACGGTAGTTATGGGACTGGTGAACGTGGTTTTCACGGTCGTGGCCATTGTAACAGTTGACAAATGGGGACGCAAACCTTTACTGATGATTGGTTCGGTTGGCATGGCCATCGGCATGTTCGCCATCGGAACGCTGGCCTTCATGCAAATCATTGGCATCAGCACGCTGGTGTTCATCATAATCTACACCGCTTCGTTCATGATGTCGTGGGGACCGATTACCTGGGTTTTAATCTCTGAGATTTTCCCTAACAAAATTCGTGGAAAAGCAGTGGCAATAGCTGTTGCCGCACAATGGGCAGCCAACTACTTTATTTCTTCAACCTACCCCGCCATGATGGAATTCAGCAGCGGCATGACTTACTGTTTCTACGGAGCCATGAGTTTACTCTCATTCTTTTTTGTGTGGAAAATGGTTCCGGAAACCAAAGGAAAAACACTAGAAGAGATGGAATCTTTGCTCAAAAAATAATTTCTTATTGAACCTTTAGCATGGGTTATAAACATTAATTTTCAGGTAAATTAATAGCAAATACTCGCAAACGAAGAAGGGGACCTCAATGGTCCCCTTTTTCTATTTTTGGGCTCTCAATGCCAACGCTGGGGTGAAACAATGTGCCCCCTGGCCTTCAGTTCCTTCATGGCTTTATCCACGTCCTTCATCTCCAGACCTGACACTTCCACAATCTCTCCTGCTTTTTATGGTTTTTCTGCGCCAATTAAAGCCTCCAGTGCTTGTTCTGCTCTCATCGTTCCAATTCTAGAAACGTTCTGAAATTACTTTCCAGTCCAATACTTTCCAAAAATCTTCAATGTATTTCGGACGAGCATTTTGCTTATCCAGGTAATACGCATGTTCCCACACATCGCAAGTCATCAGTGGAGTTAAGTCATCGCGCAGCGGGTTAGCCGCATTGCTGGTTTGAACGATGCTCAACTTACCTGCAGCATCTTTAACCAACCATGCCCAGCCTGACCCAAACAAGGTAGCTGCAGCTTTCGAAAAAGCATCCTTGAACGATTCAACTGAACCAAATTCAGCTTCAATTGCCTTTTTCAAAGCGTCTTTAGGCTCAGCGCAGCCATCTGCAGCAAACTGCATGAAATAAAATGTATGATTCCAAACCTGCGCGCCATTGTTAAAAATGCCTCCATCGGCCTCTTTCACAATCGTCTCCAGATCTGCTTTTTCAAACTTCGTACCCTGAATCAATCCGTTTAGATTATTTACATAGGCCTGGTGATGTTTCCCATAATGAAATTCCAGGGTTTTCTCACTAATGTATGGTTCCAACGCATTCTTGGCGTAGGGTAACACGGGTAATTCAAATGACATAATCTTTAATTTAAAAGTTAGATATTTTGCTTGATTTTTGTCTTTCTAACATGAAGTAAGCCCAAAAAGTTTGAAGTAAAAAGCCACAGACAGCTATTTAAAAAGATTCCAAATAAACAATAAAAAGAGGTTCGAAATACATGACCTAGAATGTTGGACTCTTGGGGGGAAATCAAGCTTACTGGAGACTGTGACATAAAACGACCAAGATCTCAAGTTTAGCCACTCCGTTTCGTTATAGATTCATCCTCATGACACAACTATCCGGCGAATATGCTTGTTACTATTGAAAGTTCCGCTTTTGTTGGTTTCTATTTCAACCCTGCATGATATTCACAAGGAACATGAATACAGCACCCCAGAAAACACGAAGATGATTAGCAAACAATTTCTGATTTTTGGCCTTTTTATTTTGGCCGTCGAATACTATTCCTTTGTTGCCTTACGAACCGTTTTGCGACCAACGAACACTGGGACTCAGTGGTGGCTATTTGGCCTTTACCTGCTCGTATCTTTGGCTACTTTATGGAGTTTGTGGGCTTTCCCGCATTGGGGCCGAACTTCCTGGCCCTCGATTGGCGTTAAATACCTGGTGAATATGCTCATTGGTGTTTTTCTGGGCAAAGTACTGATTGCAGCCATTATGCTCGTAGGCGACCTGCTACTACTACTTCCCAATGTCGTTAAGTTTTTCCTATCATTTAAAAGCAGTCCCGGTGCTCCTTCTGCCGATGGATCCCGCTTTATCAGCCGGTTTAGTTTTATCTCTCAAACTGCTTTACTGATGGGAGCTGCACTCACCTCGGGGCTGGTGTACGGCATGACTAACCGGTACCGCTACCAAATCAGGCGCGTCCGGTTGGATGCCAACTCGTTTCCCGAGGCCTTTAAAGGCTTACGCATCATCCAGATTTCAGATATTCACTCCGGCAGTTTTGATGACCTGGAAGCCGTAGCCGAAGGGGTGGCTACCATTATGAAAGAAAAACCTGATCTGATTTTATTTACGGGCGACCTGGTCAACGACAAAGCCGAAGAGCTTGAGCCCTATCTTGACGTATTCAAAAAGTTGGAGGCCCCCATGGGCGTATATTCCGTTTTGGGAAACCACGATTATGGCGATTATGTTTCGTGGCCATCCGAAGAAAGCAAGCAACAAAACCTAAAACAACTGAAACAACATCATGCAACGATGGGGTGGCGTTTGCTACTCAATGAGCATGTGGTGCTGGAGCGGGACAATCAGCAGCTAGCCTTAATCGGCATTGAAAACTGGGGAGCAAAGGCCGGATTTCCAAAATATGGCGATCTGCAAAAAGCGGTTGCTGGATTGGAAGGGAAAGATATTCCTTTGAAAATATTGCTGAGCCATGATCCTTCGCACTGGGATGCCGAAGTTCGTCAGTATTTTCCCGATATCACACTCACCTTGAGCGGACACACCCACGGCATGCAGTTCGGCATTGATATTCCCGGGTTCAAGTGGAGTCCGGTGCAATATGTGTACGATCAATGGGCAGGTCTGTATGAACAACAAAACCAGTATTTGTATGTCAACCGTGGATTTGGGTTCATCGGATATCAGGGACGATTGGGAATCTTACCCGAAATTACCATGATTGAGCTTGCTTGATTTTTCCGTATTCAACCACAAAGGCCAGTTCGCTACTCCGATTTTCAAAACTTGAAAGTTGCTGAAGTACTTGAACTGTATTCTGGATATTCTCAACGGCCCTCCAAGCATCATTAATCAAAAGAAAAGCGTAATAATCGATGGCATCGAGACTCGGAATTGCCAGACTATTACGGGCAATTAGTTCGACGATATGGTGGTCGGCATCATAAAAAGATAGCTGTTTTGTTTATTCCAGCTGACAAAATCAATTAAAATTTTGCCTCAAAACTTCGCATACACAGCTATTTACTAGGCCATTGCATAGTTTCCGAATCGAAATAAAATGGAATATTGATGGAAAAATGAGGAGAAGGAGGAGTGTATTCGAACGGGTATGAAAAATAAATATGGATTAACCATGACAAGTTTGAAGAACGCAAAAGAACGTTCTTGTTTTTTAATCAGATCACTAACTTTAGGGCAGTAAAAACCCCGAAGCCTCTGCTTCGGGGAAAAAAACCAAAAATCAACTAACCTTTAAACCGTTTGGCTACTTCATCCCAATTGATGACTTTCCAAAAAGCCTCAATGTAGTCGGGGCGTTTGTTCTGATACTTTAAATAATAAGCATGTTCCCAAACGTCAATTCCAAGAATTGGAGTCCCTTTTACATCAGCAACATCCATTAATGGATTGTCCTGATTGGGTGTTGATGAAACAACCAAACTATCACCCTGCTTTACCAACCAAGCCCAACCTGAACCAAATCGGGTTGCAGCTGCGTTGGCAAAAGCGTCTTTAAATTTATCGACTGACCCTAAAGAATCAGTTATAGCTTTTAATAAATCTCCTTCAGGTTGGGCAGCACCACCCGGAGCCATAACTTCCCAATACAAATTGTGGTTGTAAAAACCACCACCGTTATTCCGAACGGCTGTTGAGTGTGATGACACATTGGCCAGCAATTCTTCAATTGATTTTCCCTCCAGCTCGGTTCCATTAACTGCATCGTTCAGCTTGCTTGTATAAGCAGCGTGGTGCTTGCTATGGTGTATTTCCATGGTGCGAGCATCAATTAATGGTTCAAGAGCATCGTATGTGTAACTTAATTTTGGTAATTCAAATGCCATATTAATTTTATTTTGTGATTTTCGGATTCGTTTATCTTTATATACAAAACTAAGGGGTAAATTGTTTCGATCCAAATAAGATTAGACCTAATTTTATTGAAAATATCTATGCCAGATAGGTTCACCCGATAAGTTTCAACGAATGAACAACTAAACCTATGGGCTCGGATAGATGGCTACCTTGGCTTGAGCGAAAGTAAGTTTCTGTCATCGAAAAGGAGCGTTTAGCGCCCAAAATATTTTTTGTTCCTTTGCACAAAAAAAATCGTGAACCGAAGAATCCTCCGTTTAGCCCTTCCCAACATCGTCAGTAATGTCACCATTCCACTATTGGGCCTCGTTGATCTGGCTCTGATGGGACATCTGGATTCTGAAGTCTTTATCGGTGCCGTTTCGCTGGGAACCGTTATTTTCAACTTTATTTATTGGGGATTCAGCTTTTTGCGCATGGGTACCAGTGGCTTTACCGCTCAGGCTTATGGCGAAAAAAATACACCTGAAAGTTATCACATTCTGCTACGCGCCATGTTGATTTCCACCTTTATTGGACTAATCATTCTTATCCTGCAGTTTCCGATTGAATGGCTGAGTTTTCAATTGATCAATGGAAGTGACGAAGTCGAATCGCTTGCGCGTGAATATTTCCGAATCCGAGTTTGGGCAGCGCCAGCCACCCTAGGACTCTACGTACTTAATGGGTGGTTTTTGGGCATGCAGAATGCCCGACTTCCAATGATTACCTCCATTGCAGCCAATGTTTTCAACATCGTGCTAAGCTTTCTGTTTGTCAAATCACTTCATATGAACTCAGCCGGAGTTGCTCTTGGAACAGTGCTGGCACAATATCTTGGCGTTGCGCTTGGCTTGTTTCTGTTTTTCAGATCGTATCGCCAGCTGATTCAACCCTGGAACTGGAAAGCCATTATTGATCCCAAGGCGATGAAAAACTTTTTTCGGGTCAACTCCGACATTTTCATCCGCACCTTTTGTGTGATTTTTGTTTTCACTTTTTTCACGTCGAAATCGGCCAGCATCAACAATCACATGTTAGCAGTCAACTCCATTCTCATTCAGTTTTTGTTGTTTTTTGCCTTTTTCATTGATGGCTTTGCCTATGCCGGCGAAGCACTTGCCGGTCGGTACAAAGGGGAACAAAACCGAACCCTTTTTCTACGCGTTACTCGTTTGCTCTTTTACTGGGGTGGCCTGCTGGCCTTCGCTTTTGCACTCATTTACCTGTTTGCCAACCGACTTATTTTAGAGGTGCTTACCAACCAAACCGATTTAATTGAAACAGCTCTTAACTTTCGATTCTGGCTGGTTCTACTCCCCCTGCTTTCGTTTGCGTCCTTCATTTGGGATGGAATTTATATTGGCGCCACAGCCTCGAAAGAAATGCGCAACAGCATGCTAGGCGCTAGCTTATTCGTTTTTCTCCCAAGCTATTTTCTGCTGCAGCCTTTTTTAGAAAGTCATGCTCTCTGGTTGGCCATGATGTTGTTTATGCTTAGTCGTGGGGTGTTTCAAACGTTTTTGTTTCCGAAAGTGATGAGAACAAATTTCATTCGGAAATAAAGGCACGCCAACATCAGCAAACAAAAAGCCCTCCCCTTTCATCGAAAGATGATCAGGAAGGGCCATGACAAAGAGTGATTTATACTGATTTAAGAACGTCCCAAACAAAGGCTCGTACGCCCACTTCCTTATTAACTTCGTCCAATTTCTTAACTTTTTCCAAAAGGATATCTACCTGTTCATCGGCTACAATCGTGAGTACGGCAGAGTTTATCTCGGGCCAGGTGTGAGTTCCCATGCGGGGTTCTCCATCAACCGATCCGCGCCCAAGTACGTCGTTCCACCAAGTGTAGCCTCTCACGTCAAGGCGGTCCAGCATGTACTCTACACGTTCGGTATTGGCTTGATTAAATGCAATAAATACGGCTTTCATGTTATTAAAATTGAGGGTTTCCTTTGTGTAAGATAAAACGCCCATGCTCCGACTGCCCGGTATAAATCATTCCAGATGTATACACTGGAGAATTATAATTCATGGTCGTTTCATCTCTTTCTGTTTTACTTGTCCATAAATATAAACTGTTCTCTAACTTTTTCTTTTTTCCGGCGTTCGCCACGGCTGGCTAATACGGCATACATCACAGGCACAATCACCATGGTCACGAGGGTTGAGAATACCAATCCTCCAATAACGGTAATTCCCATCGGGCGCCATATTTCAGCTCCTTCTCCAGTACTCATGGCCAAAGGCAGCATTCCTAGAATTGTAGTGGCAGCAGTCATCAACACCGGACGCAAGCGCGACCTTCCGGAAAGGGCAATGGCTTCATAGAGTTCCACGCCACGGTCCCGCATCAGGTTAATAAAGTCGACCAATACAATTCCGTTCTTCACCACAATACCAACCAATAGCACAGCTCCCAATGCAGCGACGACACTCAAGGTTGTTCCGGTAATCACCAAGGCTAAGATGACCCCGGTAAAGGCAAACGGAATCGAAAACATAATAATCAGCGGCATCCGCAACGACTCGAACTGAGAGGCCATGACGATAAACACCAGAATCAAACTTAAGCTAAACAACATGGCCAAGTCCATAAACGATTCTTGCTGATCTTCGTAGGCACCACCAACCGAAACGACAATCTCAGGAGGCGTATCAAGCTGAGCCGTTTCGGTTTTAATCCGCGTAGCCAGTTCTCCCAACGAAATACGATCGGGCGATGCTGAAATGGTTACCAAGCGTTCGCGGCGTTTGTGCTCAATGCTCGGTGGCGACCAGTACTCTTCAATCTTGCCCAATTCTTTCAGTTTAATCTTTTGTCCGGTTGGTGTCATAATCGTCATCTCCTGAATATCAGAAATCGAATTGCGGTACTTTTCTTCCAGTCGGATTTTGATATCATATTCCTCCCCTTCTTCCTTATAGTAGGATGGCACCAAACCATTGATCCGATTACGAATAAACATGGATACTTGCGCTGTAGTCAGGCCATGCTCTGACAGCTTGTTTCGATCCAACACAATTTGCAATTCAGGCTTATCATTTTTGCGGCTGATCGTTACATCCTGTGCACCATCCATTCGTTTCAACCGATCCAACACCTGCTCTGCATACAAGTTGGTCACATCAAAATCGTACCCGTATATTTCATATTCAACCATATTACCTGAACCGCCCAACCCCTGACTGGAGGTTGAAATGGTGGAGCTTACCACTTCCGGAAACAAAGCAATCTGCTCTCTGAAGTCATCGGCAATAACCCACACTGTTCGCTCTCGTTCGTCAATATCGCTCAACCGTAGCGTGAGGTTAATAATGTTGGACCCGGTAGTACTGAACATCGAAATAAATCCACCTTCATCATCAGCTCCGGACGAAGAGGAAATCAATTCGACTTCAGGGTACCGCTTCCGAATAAGTGATTCAAGCTTTCGGGTAACTTTTGAGGTTTCTTCAACCCGCAAACCTGTTTGCAGCTCAATATTGGCCTGAATCTGGCTTTCATCCGACTCCGGCATAAAGTCGGTTCCAATATATTTCATCAGGAATAAGGAGGCAAAGAACACCAGAAAAGTGCTGATAACAACCACCGATTTGTAATGCAACAATCGACGCAACAAGTTCTCATACATCAAGTCGAATTTATAAAGCCATTTTTCAATGGTATTCTCCCAGGAGAACCGGCGAGGTTTTTGCTTTTTGCTCAGCTTTAACATCCGCGATGCCAACATCGGAGTTAGCGAAATAGCGGCCAAGGTTGACGTAACTACGGTAATGGTGACAATCCATCCCAGCTGGTTAAACAATACGCCGGTCATCCCCGAAACAAGGGTAAGAGGGAAAAACACAGCCACCACCACCAGAGTGGTAATAATAACCGACATCCAAACTTCGTTAGTAGCATAAATGGCAGCTTCCCGCGGACTACTTCCTCGCTCCACATGCCGGGTAATGTTTTCCAATACCACAATAGCATCATCCACCACCATTCCAATGGCAATCGAGAGTGAGGTCAGCGAAATCACATTCAGCGAGCTGCCTGTCAGGTAGAGGTAAACAAACGAGACAATCAGCGAAATTGGAATCGTAAGCACAATAATGAAGGTAGCCCGCCAGCGTCCTAAAAAGAATAAAACCACCAACACCACAAAAATCATGGCATACATTAGCGTTGACGACAGGTTGCTGATCGATCCTTTAATAAAGGTTGACGAGTCAAAAATTTCCTTAATTTTCACATCGGCCGGCAAGGTTGGTTTCAACTCTTCCAGCCGGTCTTTGATTTGCCGTGCAACTTTCACCGTATTGGCTCCCGACTGCTTCATCACAAACAGTCGCACCCCGTTTTCCCCGTTAATCCGCTCTTCCAGTGTAACATCTTTCAAGGTGTCGCGCACGCTTGCAATATCGCGCACAAAAACTTGTTTGCCAGCTCTACTAGCAACTACCAAGTTTTTGATTCGCTCACTTTCAGAAAACTCTCCCTGAACACGAATTTGGTAATCAATCTTACCCATTTTCACATTCCCTAACGGAAGGTTTTGGTTTTCGCCCGAAATAATAGAACCAATTTGTTCCAGCGTCAGGTCATAAGCATCCAGGCGTTTCGGATCAACATCGACATAAACCATACGCTGAGGTGTTCCTACCATGGCAACCGATCCTACTCCATCCACCCGGTTTAGTGGATTAATCACCTTCTCGTCAATCAGTTTTTCCAATCCCGGATACGACTCTTCTGCTGTAATGGCATAAAACAGGATTGGAAACATACTCGTATTAAACTTAAATATCGTTGGACGGTCGATTCCATCCGGAAGATTATCCAAACTCCGGTCAATCACATCCCGGATATCATTGGTTGCCTCATCCAAGTTGGCATCCCATTCGAACTCAAGAGAAATAACCGAAATATTATCTGACGATGTTGATGAAATTTCCTTGAGTTTATCCACCGAGTTCAGGACATCTTCCAGTACTTTGGTTACATTACTTTCGATATCCGAAGCATTGGCTCCAGAGTAAGTCGTCATCACAGAAACATAAGGAGGCTCCATTTCCGGATATAAATCGACCGGAATATTGATAAGCGAAAAGGCCCCCATAACCATGATAGCAACAAAAATCATGAAAGTTGTAACTGGTTTGTCGACCGCACTTTTATATATACTCATAATTGTTGTGTATTAAATTCTACAATGTTTCTGATGCGGCTAGTTTACAACTTCAACAGAGCCACCGTCCAGCAACCGGGCTTGTCCTTCAATAACAATATGGTCGCCAAGCTTCAATTGATCAGAAAGAACCTCGACCTTATCATCAAATCGTTTTCCCAGTTGAACTTCAACACGCTTAGCTCGACCGTTTTCCTCAACAAATAAGTAGCGCAGATTCGAACCTTGCATCTTCAATATCGCCAAAGCCGGCAAAACAATGGCATCAGTCTGCTCCAAACCAACCGTTACGCGGCCAAACATTCCCGGACGCAGTTGCCCTTTAGGATTATCAATACTTACTTCCACCTCGAATGAGCGACTTTGCGGATCAATGGTCGGTGCAATTCGAAAGATTTCACCTTCGAAAGTTTCGTCAGGATACACATCAAAACACAGCGACACCGACATTCCCAGTTCAACTTTTGGGAAATATTTTTCAGATACACTAACAATTGCTTTTAGCTTATCAACCTGGATAACCGACAAAATCGCAGCTTTACCAACAGTTGCAACAGGCGCCCCGGAGTACATCTCGCCCGATTCAAAATACTTTCCGGAAATGACAGCATTGAAAGGAGCTTCCAAAACGGTATTTTTCCTAAGGAAATCCACATTCTCCTTAGCAGCGTCGTATTGCGCCTGCAGCTGTTCGTATTGTTGTTGAGCAATACTTCCCAGCTTCTTCAGCGTATCCAACCGCGTATAGTCTGCCTTTAGGTTATTCAGTTGAATTTCTGCCTGAATGAGCTGGGTATCATTCATTCGTACCAGCTCTTGCCCTTTTTTCACCCGGTCTCCAAGTTCAACCCGGATATGCTCAATACGTCCGGGAGATGTTGGAGCCATATGCACTTCTTTAAAGGGTTCCAATGTTGCCGTATATTCCACAGTACGGGTAATTTCCTCAACTTTCAAACTGGTTATCCGGACCCTTTCGGCTGCCACTTCAGTGCTTACATCCGTTTTTTTCTCCTGTCCAGAAGAACAGGCTCCCAAGCTAAGTAAACCTAATGCTCCAAGAGCTATACTGTAATTCAATCGTTTCATGCTAATTTGTCTCATTGTTTATCAAAGTTTTCCTGTTAAGGTGTTTAATTGGTTTTGAGCCTGCAGCAGCTCCAATGCTGCCTGCAAAAAGTCTGATTCGGCTTTGAGGTAATTGTTGTCGGCACTTGTCAACTCCAGGCTGGAGATCATTCCCTGGTCATATTTTTGTTTTAAGTTTTTATAAACCGCTCGTGAAACTTCAATGTTATTTTGTTGATTTATGAAATTCTCCAAGGCACTCTTCAGATCAAAACTTAACTGCTTGTATTGAATCGACAATTGATCTTCCAGCAGTGCCTGTTCATTCCGATAGGTTTCCATATCAATTTTAGCGGCACGCACCTTAGCTCTTCGCTCACCACTCGAAAAAATCGGAATATTCATCTGCAGACCAACCATATGCGTGGGAGCCATATCGAAAGCAGGTTTTAATATCTTGTGATTAAAAGAATAATAACTGGATAGGCTTGGCAGGTAATTCGCTTTTTGCATATCCACTTGTTTTTCCTGAACCTTCCCCTGAGCTTCCATCAGTTGGAAATCGATATTCTGTGCAAGATCAAAACCACCGGTCAGGCCTTGGTCAAAATCTTCGCCGGACAGCAATTCGTCAAGCTCTTCGGTTAATTCCAACTCCATATCAGCTTCAACGCCCAACTGCAGCCGCAACATATTCTGCGCCATCACATGCTGTCTTGCGGCCGATTTCATTGCATTTTTAAGTGAATTCAACTGAACCGACAATTGATCGAGCTCCACTTTCTCCGTCATCCCAAACTCAACCAAAGGAGCCGTTTTTTCATAAACTGCTTGTAGGTTATTCACATTCTCCTGCAAAATTTCAAGTGCTTCACCTGACACGATCACCAAGTAGTAGCTTTCAACCACCTGACTAATGACATCCCGTTCCGTCTTAGTCTGGCTCTTTTCCGAAAGTTCTTGGTACAGTTTGGCTGTTTGAACCCCAACCCAATAGTTGGCGCTAAAAAGCAACTGCCCAACCGTTAAGTTAAAACTACTGGTTGGATCAATCGGAATTTGAGATGCCGGTTGCCCCTCGGCAAACTGAATGGAGATTTCAGCTCCCAAAGCATTGTTATAATCGGCGGTGGCATCCACCTGGGGTAATCCAGCAGCAATTGCCTGCTTCAGTTGCTCCTGCGACAGCTGTACCGAAAGCGCTGAATTCTGGATGTTTTTATTGAATTGCAAAGCATGTTGCTTCGCCTCATTCAAGTCAATGGAAAGTTTATCCTGGGCCTTCGCTCCCTGAAGCAAGAACGACGCCAGAACAAACAAGATAATTTGCTTTCTACTCATTGTTAATTATTTTAATTGTTTCCTGAATTAATGTTAAACGGCTCGTGCTGGTTCAGCAAGAGCAAGTCACTGTATTGATTTTCAATCTGCTGATGCCCCTTTAACGTACTTATCCCAATCAAGTCATTTAAGATTAAACGATACATGGAATCACTAAAGATCGCCTGATTATAAGTGGGTAAAGTCCGAGATAACCTTTCGGACATTTTGGAAATATGATTGAGATAAACAAAACGAATATCGAGATCTGGTCGGAAGAGCCCCTGTTCAATCCCCCGCTCAATGATCGGACGAATAAGCTCATAAATTTGATCATTTCGAAATTCATCAACCGCCTGATACTGGATCGGACTAACTTTCTTGAGATCGGGCAAGAACGATGGATTTGTCTTTCGAACAATCCGGATTACGTATAGAAAGAACTGGGCCAACTGAGGAAGCACTTCCTCTTCCGATGCAATGGCCTGCCGCAAGCCTGACACAAATTTAAGCTTACCATATTCCACGACTTCTTGGATCAACTCATTCCGACTGCGGATATGGAGATAAAGCGTCTTTTTGGAAATACCGAGCATCGCGGCAATCTCGTCGACACTAACACTTTTAATCCCATACTTCAGGTAAAGTTGATAGGTCTTTTCTATTATTTTTTTATTATCGATCATAAACCCCGAAAACTTTCGTATTTTTTACAGTTTTCTCAAGCGCAAAAAAAACTAGCGCAACATTTCGTCTACCAAATCGATTCCCTTACGAGTTGAGATACCCCGTATGAAATTAATCATCAGACTTTTAAACAAATCAGCAAATACATATTCATCATGAGGAAAAACAGCTTCATCTGAAATCAGGTTAATCTGTTCATAAAACAACTTGGAAACAATGTCCACATGAATCTCTTTTCGAAACAAGCCTTCATTAATCCCCTTTCGAAGTTGTGTATAGATCTGATTGTAATTCTTTTTTTGATTCTCCTCATGAAGCGGCTTCCAAATTGCCGGATAATACTTTTTCAAATCATGAAAAAATAACGGGCTAATCATATTAATAGCTTTAATACCATACTTCATGGAAGTTAAAAGGGCTTCTATCACATTGGCCGAATTGGTCATTACCTCTTGGTTTATTTTATCCTGTTTCTGCATCAAATCACGCATACAGGTATAAACAAGCTCCGTCTTATCCTTAAAGTTCTCGTAAACCGTCCGCTTCGAGATTCCAATACCCGCAGCAATATCATCCATGGTAACACTCCGGATACCATATTTGAAAAACAAGCGAGTGGCTTCTTCTATTATGCGATCACGTACTTCCATATTCTAAAATTTCTGCCAAAGGTATAAAAACTCCTGAATCCTTTAAAGTTTTCTAGAAATATTTCAGGCATTAACAGCCACAAGCAAAAAGAGGCGACTCTACGAGCCACCTCTTCAATTCTATATTTCAAGAAGTTAATACATAAAGCTACTTCCGCCAAGAAACTCACGGATGAGCGAAGTCGGCGGAATCTCGAAATCATCAATACTTTTGATGTAGCTGAAGAATTTCAGCAGGCGATTGGCTTCGCTATATTCAACTTGGTTTTCCGGCACATTTTTCAGTAAAGGCTCGGCATATTTTTTCAACACAGCCAATTCATACACCATGGCTGAATTAAACATCACATTCGCATTCTCCTGATAAGGAAAGATGTTTTTCTCTTCGCCATTCTTCACACTCGGCCAGCGCCTAATGGTTTCTGCAGCTGAGTACCCACGGTACATGCTATCGCGAATCATCCTGCGAATTAACCGATTATCGGTCGTTGAAATATGATTATGGTCATCGAAAGAAATTTGAGTTAGTGCAGACAAGAATATCCGGAAGCTTTGCCCTTCATTCACGTGGGGAGTCAGTCCCGGGTTATTTCCATGAATACCTTCGACCATCAACAAATGACCATCGCCCAAGCGAAGTTTTTCTCCCGAATTCAATCGCTTACCAAGCGCAAAATTAAATTTAGGCAATTCAACTTCTTCGCCATTAAAAAGCTGTAAAAGCTGTTCATTGAAAAATTGGATATCGATAGCTTCCAAGGCTTCGAAATCGAATTCGCCATTCGCATCCAAAGGAGTTTTATCCCGATCCACAAAATAATCATCCAGCGAAATCATATGGGGAACCAAGCCATTTACGGCCAACTGTACCGCCAGTCGCTTGGTAAAAGTAGTTTTCCCGGAAGCCGAAGGCCCTGCAATCAGGATCACCTTTATATTATCGCGATGAGCATCTATCTCATTCGCAATTTCGGCAATCTTCTTTTCGTGCAAGGCTTCCGAAATCTTAATAATATCGCCACTTTTCCCTTTATCAGTATACTCGTTCAGCTTGCCTAAATCGGGAACATCCAGAATACTGGCCCGGTGTTTATGCTCCTTGAAAACACCAAAAAGCTTTTCTTGCTCAATTACCGGAAAGAGTTCATCGAAACTATCCGGCTGTGGAACTTGCAGTAACAAGCCATCGAAATAGGCTTCCAGCCCGAAGTTGGTCAGGTAACCCGTTGCAGGCACATGGTGACCATAAAAATAGTTGGCTAAGCCGTTCACAAAATAGAGATATGAAAACAGCGTTCCCTGCTGCTCAAACAAGCGGGCCTTTTCCTCCAAACCCTGCTGGTTTAAAATGTCGACAGCCTCCGCAGTAGGCATTCCTCTTTTTTCAATAGGCAAGTCAAGCTCAACCCATTGCCGCATTTCACTTTTCAGTTCGAAGATATCCGAATCTGTAATCGGTCGCTCCAGTCCAACGAGTTCACAATAATAGCCCTGCGAAATCCCATTCATAATTTTCAGTTTTACCTGCGGGAAGGTTTCCTTCACCGCCACATAAAGCAAGAAAAGTAAAGAACGCGTATAGAGGCGCCGCCCATCAGGGTGTGAATAATCAATAAAGCGTATGCGCTTAGACTTCACCACAGAGAACGATAGCTCCTTCACCTTGTGGTTAACCAATGCTCCGCAAACCGGATTCGGCAGCTTTATCTGAAGGTCATTCGAAATTTCCTCCAGTGTTGTCCCTAATGGATAAGCTTTTGTTGTTTGATTATTTTCACAATAGATCTCAATGGTTTTCATCCGTTCCGTTTTTTTTAGTGTTCTAATATCGAGCACGAATCACCCAAAATCGAAATCCTTTTTTTTGGATACAGGGCTGCTTAAAACTCATGCTCTTTTCATCGCCGATTAAACCAAAAGAAATAAGCTTACAATATCTGTTTAATCCTCATTGCTGCTCGTTGATCATTCGGCCATGAAACTTTTTCGTTGCTGACAGCTATAAAGCTAACTCTTTTTTCAGATACATGGAGGTATACGACATTCGGTTTTTCACAACCTCCTCCGGTGTTCCGGCGCAAAGCAGCTGTCCTCCACCTTTACCACCCTCTGGCCCAAGGTCTATAATATGGTCAGAAACCTTAATCACATCCAAGTTGTGTTCAATCACAATCACGGTGTTGCCCCGATCTACCAGTCTGTTCAACACTTCAAGCAAAACCCGGATATCTTCAAAATGAAGACCAGTCGTAGGCTCATCCAAAATATAGAGCGTTTGGCCGGTATCTTTTTTAGCTAGCTCGGTTGCCAGCTTAACCCGTTGCGACTCGCCACCCGACAAGGTGGTTGATGACTGCCCCAGAGTTATGTAGCCCAGACCAACTTCCTGCAGTGTCTTCAGTTTATGGGCGATGGATGGCAAATGTTCGAAAAAATCCACTCCCTGGTTAATCGTCAGATTCAAGACATCGCCAATAGATTTCCCTTTGTAGCGTACTTCCAGTGTCTCGCGGTTATAGCGCTTTCCATTGCAGGTATCGCAGTGCACATACACATCGGGCAAAAAGCTCATCTCAATCAGTTTCAGTCCGCCACCCTGGCAGTCTTCACAGCGTCCTCCTTTTACATTGAAGGAAAAGCGCCCTGGTTTGTACCCCCGAATTTTAGCCTCTGGCAACTGAGCAAACAAGGCTCGAATGTCGGAGAAAACACCAGTATAAGTCACCGGGTTTGATCGTGGCGTTCGCCCCAAAGGCGATTGATCTACCTGAACCACTTTGTCGATATTTTTCAGCCCTTCCATCTTTAGGTAGGGCAACGGATCTTTCACCGATTTATAAAAATGCTGGCTTAAAATGGGTTGTAACGTTCCATTGATCAGGCTGGATTTTCCACTGCCAGACACCCCGGTAATGCAAATTAATTTTCCCAGCGGAAATTCAACACTCACCTCTTTTAAGTTATTGCCCGAACAACCTTTTAGCTTAATGGTTTGACCATTTCCCGGCCGACGAACCTCTGGAATGGCAATCTGATTTTGGCCCGTCAGGTATTTCGAGGTCAGCGTATTGGCCTTCAGTAGTGCGTCGGGCGTACCGGCAGCCACCACTTCCCCTCCATGTCTTCCGGCAAACGGGCCCATATCAACAATATAGTCAGCCGAAAGCATCATGTCTTTATCATGCTCGACCACGATAACCGAGTTTCCGGTATCACGCAGTTTCTGCAACGAATGAATCAAACGCAGGTTATCCCGCTGATGCAAACCAATACTGGGTTCATCCAGAATATACAACACATTAACCAGTTGCGAACCGATTTGGGTCGCAAGTCGGATGCGCTGCGATTCGCCACCCGAAAGCGTGCGTGAAGTCCGGTCAAGTGACAAGTATTCAAGTCCCACATCAATCAGAAAACTGACACGGTCACGAATTTCTTTAATCACCTCTGTACCAATCTTACGCTGCCGATCGGTTAACCGCTCCTCCAAATCCTGCAACCACATACTGAGTTCGCTAATATCCAGTTTAGCCACGTCTGAAATATTCCGATTGTCAATTTTGAAATAAAGCGATTCCTTTTTCAAGCGCAGTCCATTGCAATCGGGGCAAGAGCGTTCTTTAATAAATTGATTAGCCCACTTTTTCGCCTTTTTCGATGGATTATCATCCCGCTGATTGTTGATGTATTTAATAACCCCTTCATAACTCATCATGTAATTCACCGAACTTCCTAGCGGTGAATTCTTCAACTGAATGCGCTCATTGGTTCCATTGAGCACAGCGGTCAAGCCGTCTTCCGGAATATCTTTTACGGGTGTTTTCAGATCAAACCCATACTTTTCGCCCAATGCCTCTATCTGCCAGAAAATAAGTGTGTTTTTCTGCAGTCCAAGTGGCGCGATTCCGCCTTTAGCAATACTTTTATCTGGTTCGGGAATAATTTTCTCCAGATCAATTTCGGCCACCTGACCTAAACCATTACACCGCGGGCAAGCACCTTGTGGAGAGTTGAATGAAAAATTATGCGGTGCCGGCTCTGCATATGAGATACCAGATGTAGGGCACATCAACTGTCGGCTGTAATATTTCATATTATCAGAGTCGTGCTCCATAACCAAAATAATCCCATGTCCCTGGGTCATGGCTGTATGAACCGACTCCTTCAGCCGTTTCATACTTTCCGGTTCAACTTCCAGCCGGTCGACAACCACCTCAATGAAATGATTTTTATACCTGTCAACTTTCATGTTTGGCACAAGTTCTTTCACGTCTCCATCAATACGGGCATACAAAAAACCCTTACGCCGTATTTGCTCAAAAAGCTCCCGATAGTGTCCCTTTCGGCCACGCACCAGCGGAGCCATTACCAAAATCCGTTTCCCTGAAAAGTTCTCCTGAATCAGTTTCAGAATTTGGTCATCGGTATATTTCACCATCTTCTCCCCTGTTTCGTAGGAAAAAGCCTCACCCGCCCGCGCATATAGCAAACGCAGAAAGTCATAAATTTCAGTGACTGTTCCAACCGTTGACCGGGGATTTTTGTTGGTGGTTTTCTGCTCAATAGAAATAACCGGACTAAGTCCTGTGATTTTATCCACATCGGGACGTTCCATATTTCCAAGAAACGACCGGGCATAGGCCGAAAATGTTTCGACGTACCGCCGCTGACCTTCAGCATAAATCGTATCAAATGCAAGCGAAGATTTTCCACTCCCACTCAGGCCCGTAATAACCGTGAGTTGGTTTCGTGGAATCTCGACATTTATATTTTGGAGGTTGTGTACACGTGCTCCGAGCACCACAACCTTGTCTTCATTTTCTAAGCGTTCTTCTTCCAGAACGGCTGTTTCTGTTTTCTGCATGGGCATTACTTTGTAATTGATCTGAATCCTTCTGCCGGCAATTTAATCTCATAGGTTTTCCCTCTTGAATTAGTCAGATAGGCCTCGCGCAACCACGGATTAAGCATTTTTAGTATTTTATAGTTCGTCTGATGCTCCTGAGCAAAATCGGCAAAGTTGGTGACTGGGCCTGAAAGCTCAATGGTTTTGGTATTCCAAAGCGGATAATACTCGCCTTCATTCACCTCAAAACCGTACTTCCGTTGGTCTTCCATAATCAGTTTCAGTGCTAAAATACGAAACACATACCGGCTGGTCTCTTCTCCTAACAACAGATCGTAGTAATTGGTTTCTTTTTGGCGTTCGATTTGGCGGCCTACAAAATTTCGCCCAGCATTGTAGGTAGCGGCAACCATAGTCCAGTTGCCATATTTAGCGTACGACTCGTGCAAGTAGGCACAGGCCGCATGCGTCGATTTTTCGATGTGATAACGCTCGTCTACCTCCCGATTAATCTCCAAACCATAATCGCCCGCCGTACCTTTCATAAACTGCCAAAAGCCAACAGCGCCAGCAGGAGAAACAGCGCTGGGATTAAAACCACTCTCGGCCAAAGCCAGATATTTAAAGTCGTCGGGAATGCTATCTTTTTTCAAAATGGGCTCGATGATTGAGAAAAAGCGTGGTGCCATCTTTATAAACCGCAGAGTTTGTGAATGAAAATAGGAATTCACCAGCAATTCCCGGTCCAGGCTCTCATAAACATCAAAAAGCTCCATGGGCACTTTTTCACCACAAAATGTGAGTGAATCGGGAACCTCCACTGAGCTGTAATAATGCCTGATTGGTGTTTCCTGAGCAGGCTCAGGATAGGTTGAAGATTCCAAGAACTGGTATCCTCCCAAAACTAAAACAACTAAGAACAAGGTAAAAAATAGTTGACTCACTTTCCGCTTCATAATCCGTCTTTCAAAATTTATTAAACGGCAAAAATAACTCTTTTGCCCTTGGCTTTCAACTTATTTAATCCTAAAAAACGAGAAATCAGATCAAGCCAGCGCTATGGCTTGATTTACGATGGAACAAAGATTCAGCGAGCAATTTTCAATTAAAAAAGTACACTAAAGCCAAACACACACAATCAACTAGCCAACAAACCATTACAGCAAGCAAACTTTTTAAAATAATTGACACCTCTGCCATATTCAATATAAAACGATCCAACAAAAAGTGAATTAACTACCTTTGGCATTTTAAAAATATCAAATTCTATAACCATGCCTAATAACGTTTTACGACTAGCTATTCTGACTTTCATTTTAGCTTTGAACAGCATTTATCCAGCCCTCGCACAAGAAAAAACTGCGACCGACTGGGTAAATCCATTTATCGGCAGCACCAACTATGGCACTACCAATCCTGGAGCCCTGGTGCCACAAGGGATGGCTTCTGTCGTACCTTTCAATGTTAGCGGATCAGCCAGTAACAAATGGGACAAGGACAACCAGTGGTGGTCGACACCCTATTCATGGGACAACCATTTTTTTACGGGTTATTCGCATGTCAACCTGAGTGGTGTTGGATGCCCCGATCTAGGAGTCATTTTGCTGATGCCTACTACTGGGAAAGTTGAAGCCAGCAATAAAGCCTATGGCTCACCAATGACTAAGCAGCAAGCGTCTCCCGGCTATTACAGCAATTATCTGGAGAAATATGACATCACAACAGAAGTAACCGCAAGTGCGCGGGTTGGATTAAGTAAATTCAAATTCCCGGAAGGACAATCCAACATTTTGCTGGATTTGGGAACCGGCTTAACCAACGAAAGTGGAGCAGCACTGCGGATTGTAAACAACCGTGAAATTGAAGGCTGGCGCATGACAGGTACGTTCTGTTACAACGACGGCACAGAGCGCCCCGTCTATTTTGTGGCCCGCTTCAGTAAACCAGCCAAATCATTTGGAGCCTGGAAAAAGATGCCACAAATGAAGGCTGAATCAGCCTGGTCCTCCAACGACGGAGCCTTTAAATTTTATTCTGAATTTCAAGCACAAATGGCCGGCGACAGCATTGGCACTTACATGACATTCGACACCAAAAAAGATGAAGAGATTCTGGTTAAAGTAGCTGTTTCATATGTCAGCATTGAAAATGCAAGACAAAACATGGATATCGAAATGCCCGGGTTTAACTTTGACGAAACTCGCGCAGCAGCAAAAGGAAAATGGGATGAAGCGCTCTCCCGTATTTCTGTAAAAGGAGGAACTGACGATCAGAAAACGGTATTTTATACCGCACTATATCATATGCAAATCCATCCCAACATCATCAACGATGCGAATGGGCAATATCCGCTAATGGAATCCTACGGAATTGGCGAGGTTAAAGAAGGCGATCGCTATACGGTTTTCTCACTTTGGGACACC
This sequence comes from Sunxiuqinia sp. sy24, assembly GCF_052677165.1. Taxonomy (NCBI): domain Bacteria; kingdom Pseudomonadati; phylum Bacteroidota; class Bacteroidia; order Marinilabiliales; family Prolixibacteraceae; genus Sunxiuqinia; species Sunxiuqinia sp. sy24. The sequence goes on along the minus strand of NZ_JBQYLH010000002.1, from coordinate 122,543 downwards.
TACCGGAACTTCCACCCACTGATGAGTCTGGTTTATCCGGAACAGCAGTTAGACATGGTTCGCTCGATGATTGCGATGTATGAAGAAAGTGGTTGGCTGCCGAAATGGGAACTTAACAGCACCGAAACCCATGTAATGGAAGGAGATCCTGCCATTCCGGTGATTACCGACACTTACCTACGTGGATTAACGGACTTTGATGTGGAAACGGTTTACGAAGCCATGTACAAATCGGCAACTACCCCAGGAGCCGAAAACAAACTGCGTCCGGATATTGATGACTATCTTTCCAAAGGATATATTCCTTACGCTACTCCTTTTGACAACTCGGTATCGCATGCCTTGGAATACTACATAGCCGACTGGAACCTGGCTCAATTTGCCAAAGCGTTGGGAAAAGATAACGATTACAAGCGTTTCTTAAATCAATCGCTCCGCTACAAGGAATACTTCGACAAAGACGAGTTTCAAATGATTCGTCCGCGCATGGCTGATGGTTCTTTCTACAAAGATTTTGATCCGAAACAAGGAGAGAATTTTGAACCAAGCCCGGGCTTTCATGAAGGCAATGCTTATCAATATACCTTTTGTGCTCCTCACGACATTAACGGATTGATGAAATTGATGGGTGGCAAGAAAAAGTTCACTCAAAAATTGCAAGGTATTTTTGATGACGGACATTACGATGTTGCCAACGAACCCGACATTCATTATCCGTGGTTGTTCAACTATGTAAAAGGCGAAGAGTGGCGCACACAAAAAGAAGTCAGCCGATTACTAAATGAACATTATGAAAATGCGCCAGGAGGAATTCCGGGGAATGACGACTGTGGAACACTTTCTGCATGGGCCGTTTACAGCATGATGGGTTTTTACCCCGTATGCCCTGGAGATACCGATTACGCCATTGCGCAACCCGCTTTTGACGAAGTAAAAATCCGTCTGGATCAAAATTTCTATCCAGGCAAAGAACTCATCATTCGCACCAAAGGAGATGGAGAGTACATTCGTAAGATCAGCAAAGACGGTCAAAAGCTGAATCGTTACTTCATCAACCACAAAGAGCTTGTTTCGGGTGGCGTACTGAAAATTGAGAAATAAAAAACAAAAAAAATACCAACGAACATGCGCTTTAATCAACTAAAAAAAATCCATCCAGCTGCTTGGATCCCCACCGTTTACTTCGGAATGGGGCTACCTTTTGCTGCTATTAATCAGGCTTCACCATTGATGTACGAAAGCCTTGATATTAGCGATGCGATGATTGCATTCTGGACATCGCTCATCATTCTGCCCTGGACCTTAAAACCTCTATGGAGCCCGATTCTAGAGATGTTTAAAACCAAAAAGCATTTTGTTGTAGCCACACAGCTGGTTACAGGAATTACCTTTGCATTGGTTGCTTTTTCGCTACCACTAAATGATTTTTTCACCTACTCCATTGCTCTGCTGGCAGTGGTTGCGCTGAGTGGGTCAACACACGACATCGCCACCGATGGCGTTTACTTGAGCGTTCTATCATCACAAGATCAGGCCAAATACATTGGCTGGCAAGGTGCTTCCTATAATATTGCCAAAGTATTAACAGCCGGAGGACTGGTTTATCTGGCCGGGATTCTGGAAGAAACGATAGGGGCAATGCATGCCTGGATGATAGTGATGGGAACCTATGGAGCCATTATGGTTTTACTGGCCTTTTACCACATGCGCATGCTCCCATCGGGAGGCAATGCCACCAACGAGGTCCATTCAATAAAAGAAGGATTTCAAACCTTGCTTGATGTGCTGAAAACATTCTTTCAAAAAAAATACATTGGCTGGTATATTGCCTTTATCCTTATTTATCGCTTTGCGGAAGGTTTTGCCGTAAAAATTGCACCGCTATTCTTCAAAGCAGCCGTAGCCGATGGAGGACTTGGACTAAGCACTTCAGAAATTGGCCTTTTGTATGGTGTTTTTGGCTCGGCAGCCTTTATTGTAGGCTCGCTTCTGGCTGGCTATTTCATTGCCGCACGCGGTTTACGCCGTTCGCTGTTTATATTGGTTTGCACTTTCAACTTCCAATTCATTATTTACGCCTTGCTGGCTACGTATCGCCCATCAAACCTTTATCTGATAGGCTCGGCAGTCATTATTGAATACTTTGTATATGGCTTCGGATTTGTCGGCCTGATGCTATTTATGATGCAACAGGTAGCCCCCGGAAAATACAAGATGGCTCACTACGCCTTTGCGTCAGGTATTATGAATCTGGGCTTTATGTTGCCAAGTATGCTTAGTGGCTTTATCAGCGATTCAGTCGGCTACAAATCATTCTTCCTATTTATTTTAGTCGCCATGATTCCATCATTCTTTGCGGCCAAGTTTGTTCCTTTCACCCATCCGGACAATAAAGAATCGGAACCGAAAAAAATAGAAGAATAAAGTATAACTTTAATCATTTAATTGAGAAGACGTATCGAAAATGGCTGGAGGTGAAGACATGTCACAGGCAAAAAGAGATTGATAATATAAAGCCTAATACAGGCGACTTAAACGCTGCAAACTGGCAACTCCAACCCAAGCTGAATACGTACTAACAAAAAGAACTAATTTTAATAATTCAAAAAAAATAGAATAATGAAGACAAAAACCGCTATGCCATGGGAAAACAGACCGGAGGGCTCAACCGAGGTCATGTGGAGATATTCTGCAAATCCAGTTATTGGACGCTACCAGATTCCAAGCTCGAACAGTATTTTCAACAGTGCTGTTGTTCCTTTTGAAGACGGCTTTGCCGGCGTTTTCCGTTGCGACAACAAAGCTGTTCAAATGAATATTTTTGCCGGATTCAGTAAAGATGGAATTAACTGGGACATCAACCACGAGCCCATCGAAATGGTTGCCGGAAATACCGAAATGATCGAATCGGACTATAAATATGACCCGCGCGTAACCTTTATTGAAGACCGCTACTGGGTAACCTGGTGTAATGGCTACCACGGACCAACAATCGGAATCGCTTACACCTTCGATTTTAAAACATTCCACCAGTGCGAAAGTGCCTTCTTGCCTTTCAACCGCAACGGAGTGCTTTTCCCTGAAAAAATCAATGGCCGCTACGCCATGCTAAGTCGTCCGAGCGATAACGGACACACTCCTTTTGGCGACATCTACATTAGCTACAGCCCCGACATGAAATACTGGGGTGAACACCGCTGTGTTATGAAGGTTAGCCCTTTTGAAAATAGTGCATGGCAGTGTACTAAAATTGGAGCTGGATCAGTGCCAATTAAAACAGAAGAAGGATGGTTGGAGTTCTACCATGGTGTAATCAATACCTGCAACGGATTCCGTTACTCAATGGGAGCAGCTTTGCTTGACCTGGAAGATCCATCCAAAGTACTTTACCGTACGCAACCTTATTTGTTGGCTCCTGCTGCGCCATACGAATTGGCTGGCGATGTTCCCAATGTAGTTTTCCCATGCGCTGCCCTAAACGATGGCGAAAGAATCGCTGTTTATTACGGTGCTGCCGATACCGTAGTGGGAATGGCTTTTGGTTATCAACAAGAAATCATCGATTTCATCAAGAATAACTCGTTATAATTATTGAAGAAGCACTCCGCCCATCTGGTGTTGGAGCAATAAAAAAATCCGGCTGGTCGCAGCCGGATTTTTTTTATATCATTTAGGCTGACTCAGGAACTAAAACCCAAAGCCCAAGTGAATCCCCAAAGAGGCATGCGATTCGTCCTTCTCGAAGCCAAACCCTAGCATAGGCCCTAGATGAAACTCGCCGATAGAGAACTCATATAAAAGCTCCAGGTGACCGGATAAAGCCTTGTGCGATTCGCCTTCTTCCTCTGCGAAACTATACCCCGGACCAACATTGACTGACAAACGTGGAAGGATGTTATAGTTCAGCAATGCTGTAATCGTATTGTGAGTATGCTCACCCCACACCGATTCAAGCCCAAGACCAACAGAAAGCCGGCTGTGTGGGGCAACGCGATAAAGGTAATGTAAATGTGTGCCCAACGCCTGTTCATTCTCCGCAAGCAGACTTGCACCTCCCACCCCAACTCCAAGGTGGTGGCGATGATGTTCGTGATCATGTTCCTGAGCAAACACTAGATTAGAAATTAAAAGCACAAAGGCAAGTAATCGAAATTTCATGGCTACAAATCGTTAAAATATTGGAATAACAACAAAGGCTCCCCCAAAAAGTTGCATAAAAAAACCCGGCATAAACCGGGTTTATTCTTTAATATCTTAACTCGCAGATCAATCCGGGAAATAACCACGAATAACTCCGCGCTTAGAGTCTTTTACAAATAAAAGAATTTCATCACGTTCAGGTGTTGCTGACATTTCAGCCTCGATAATTTCAACCGCCTGTGCGATATTCAGTCCTTTTTGATAGATATATCGGTAAATTTCCTGCACTTCCCGAATCTTATCATTGTTATAACTACGGCGCCTTAGCCCGATTGAATTAATACCAACATAGGAAAGCGGTTCCCGCCCTGCTTTAATAAACGGAGGAACGTCTTTACGCACCAGTGAACCTCCGGAAATCATTACATGAGATCCGATATGACAAAACTGATGAATCGCTGACATCCCGCCAATAATGGCCCAGTCATCAACGACCACTTCACCTGCCAGCTGGGTGCTATTTACCAGAATCACATTGTTTCCGACAAGACAGTCATGCGCAATATGCACATAGGCCATGATTAAGCAGTTACTCCCAACCGCTGTTTTTCCTCTTGCTGCTGTTCCCCTGTTGATGGTTACACACTCACGAATAGTGGTGTTATCACCAATTTCGACCGTAGAATATTCGCCTTTGAATTTTAAATCTTGTGGAACGGCTCCAATAACTGCTCCAGGAAAAATACGGCAATTTTTACCAATCCGGGTTCCGGGCATAATGGTTACGTTTGAACCAATACGAGTTCCTTCTCCGATAATGACATCCTTGTCAATTGTGACAAATGGCTCAATCACCACATTTTCTGCCACCTGTGACTCTGCATGCACGTAAGCTAACGGTTGTTTCATCTTATAATAATTGTTTTCAGTAATTTCTTCAAGCTTTTACAATCTGTGCCATAAAGTCGCCTTCAGCGACTATGGTATCACCGACATAACAAAGTCCCTTCATATTGGCAATTCCGCGACGAATAGGAGAAACCAGCTCGATCCGAAATAACAAGGTATCTCCCGGAACTACTTTCTTCCTGAACTTAACATTATCTACACGTATGAAATAGGTGGAATATTTTTCTTCTTTATCATGCAGCACATACAGACCGCCGCACTGGGCCATCGCTTCAATCAGCAGTACCCCCGGCATCACGGGTTCTTCGGGGAAATGTCCCTGAAAAAACGGCTCGTTGACAGTCACATTTTTCACCCCTATAATACAATCATCTTTGATCTCCATGATTTTATCAACCAACAAAAATGGAAACCGATGAGGAAGAAACGATCTGATATCGTTCACCGACATCAAAGGTTCTTGTTTAGGATCATATTGAGGGATCGCTTTCGCTACTTCGTTTTTTCTAATTTCTTTTTTCAGCAACTTGGCAAACTCAGTGTTTGCTTTATGACCGGGCTTGGTCGCAATGATGCGCCCTTTTATCCGACGGCCGGCCAAAGATAGATCGCCAACTACATCCAACAATTTATGACGGGCACATTCATTCTCAAACTGAAGAGCCAGGTTATTCAAAATTCCCTGTTCCTTTTGAACTTCGATACGGTCGTGATTAAATAAATCGGCGATACGGTCGAGTTCCTCCTGGCTAATCTCCTTGTCCATAATGACAATGGCATTATCCATATCACCTCCTTTAACCAGGTTGTTTTGCAGTAAAAACTCCAATTCACGCACAAAAACAAACGTGCGGCATGGAGCTACTTCCTTTTTGAAATCAGCCAGGCTTTCCATACTGGCAAACTGATTACTCAGCACCCGCGAATTGAATGAGATCATCACATTCAAGTTGTATTCACTATCGGGCAAGGCAATGATTTCCGAACCCGATTCAGGGTCTTTATAGACAATCTTCTCGGTAATTTCAAGATACTCCCGCTCGGCATTTTGCTCAACAACACCTACTTCTTCAATCGCTTCAACAAACAGCTTGGAGCTTCCGTCCAAAATTGGGACCTCTTCATTGTCAATCTCAATCAGGACATTATCCAGGTCCATACCCGTAAGTGCAGCCAAGGCATGTTCGATCGTACTCAGACGGGCTCCGTCCTTGCCAATTACCGTTCCTCTGGAAGTATCGACTACCAGACAGGCGTCAGCCTCTAAAACAGGGGCTCCTTCAAGGTCGATTCGTTGAAATTTAAATCCGTAATTTTCAGGAGCTGGCTTAAAAGTCATATTAACCTGCACTCCTGTATGTAATCCTTTGCCGCTCAATGAAAATTCACGGGCTAAAGTTTTTTGCATCATTATCATTACCAAGTCGTTTTCTAAAACTTATTCTTCGTTTAATTTCGATTTCAGCTCCGCTACTTCCTTTTGCAGGTCAATCAATTGATTCCGCATTTGGGGCAGACGCCTATAAACTACATAGGATTTCAAAGCTTGATCATGATCCATCGCAGGTGCTCCGAGGACCGTACGCCCCGCTTTAATATTGTTGGTCACCCCTGCCATGGCACCTATTTTTACACCATCTCCAATGTTTAGGTGGCCGGCAATTCCAACCTGGCCTCCAAACATGCAATTTTTTCCAACTTTCGTTGATCCGGCAATTCCAACCAAAGCGGCCATTACCGTATTTTCCCCAACCTCACAGTTGTGGGCAATCTGGATCAGGTTATCTAATTTGGCTCCTTTGCGAATGATCGTCGACCCCATCGTTGAACAGTCAATCGTGGAGTTCGCTCCAATCTCAACATCATCTTCCAAAATGACATTCCCAACCTGCGGAATCTTTTTATATGATCCATCGGGCTTAGGTGCAAAGCCAAAGCCATCGGAACCAATAACCGCTCCGGCATGAATAACGCAGTTGGCTCCGATTACGGTGCCATCATATATTTTTGCTCCGGCATAAATAATCGTATTGTCTCCAATCGTTACACCAGAACCAATAAATGTTTGCGGATAAATCTTGACATTGTCGCCAAGGCTTGAATTTTGTCCGAGGTAAGCAAAGGCTCCAAAATACACTTCGGAACCAACGGTAGCTGATGCATCAATAAAAGAAGGCTGCTCAATGCCTTGCTTCATTTGCTTAGCTTGTTCATACAACTCCAACAAAGAGGCAAAAGCCTCGTAAGGATCTTCCACCCGAATAAGAGTGGGTTTTACAGGCTGTTCTGGCTTAAAATTCTTATTAACCAAAACAATTGATGCCTCCGTTTCATAAATGTATCTTTCGTATTTGGGATTAGCAAGAAAAGCCAGCGTGCCGGGTTTTCCATCTTCAATTTTCGATACATTGTTAACGCTTACTTGCTCATTTCCTTCAATCGTACCTTGAAGGAAATCAGCTATATTTAGTGCTTTAAATTCCATATATTCTTTCTTGGCGCGCTGCAAAAATAGGTTTAAATTACTTAATGTCCAATTCTTTCGGATAACAGACAAAATATTTACTTACCGTCTGAAGCAAGCTAGAAAGGTTAACATCAGAGGCATCATTAATCTCCTTTACGTCCCCGTTCTTCATTAAAATATTAATTTTATCACTCCCTTGAATATAGGCATAATTAGTAATTGAATCTCGAATCAGAAAATAATGTAACTCATCTTCAGCGATTCCCCAGCGATTCATAACCTCCGTCTCCAGTTCTGAAATGGCTTTCGTTGAAAAAGGTGAATTTTGAATCTTCACTCGAAACAATTTTCTATTAATAACAGCTCCGGCCAAGTACGACAAAATATTATCATCATGATGCCGCCATTGCTTCATAGCCAGAATAAGATCACTGTCGTCCAGTTCGACAAAGAGTTCAAGCAAGCTTTGCTGTTCGGCAAATGTCTGCTTCGCGAAACAGTCCATAGTAATTTCATGCTGAAGAAAAACGTGCAGTGCGGGCGTAGCAAACACATCGACGCCACTCATAACTAACTCCTTTGCCCTTCGAAGCACTTTCACCAACATATGCTCGGCCGACAAAACTGCTTTATGCAAATACACCTGCCAATACATCAAACGCCGTGAGATCAGAAATTTTTCGATGGAATAGATTCCTTTGTATTCAACCACCAAGCCATCATTGCGCACATTCAGCATTTTAATAATTCGATCCGAACCAACTGTCCCTTCGGTCACTCCCGAAAAAAAGCTGTCTCGCCGAAGGTAATCCAGCCGATCCATATCCAGCTGACTGGCTACCAACTGATGTAAAAACTTTTTCGGATACTCATCTTTAAATATACAGATAGCCATTGCCAGCTGACCATCGAACTGTCGGTTCAGCTCCTCCATCATCAACAGCGAAATTGTTTCGTGCGAAATTCCTTCAACCAGCGAGTGCTCCAAGGCATGCGAAAACGGGCCATGCCCAATGTCGTGCAACAAAATCGCCGCGGTCACCGCTTCGGCTTCTTCATCGCTAATATCGACATCTTTCATTTTCAGACTAGAAATTGCCAAGCCCATCAAGTGAACAGCGCCAATCGCATGCTCAAATCGGGTATGATTAACCCCCGGAAAGACAATACTAGAGAGTCCTAACTGTTTGATTCGCCGCAATCGCTGAAGAAACGGATGCTCTATTAAATCATAGATAAACTCGGATTGAATGGAGATGAATCCGAAAACCGGATCATTGATGATCTTCTTTTTATTTGTTTTCAATCTAATAATAAGGTTTTTTCAAATGCGTTATCAACAAAAATAAGAAACTTTTTCATTCCTTACTGTCAGGCAGGCATGCTAGTACTCTTTGGAAACACGTATTAACTGATGATCATTAACTTCCACATTTTGAGATTTGGATTCCTTTTGCTAATTTTGCGCTGACAATTGGAAGATAGACCGTTTGCAGGGGACCCCAAAGTCCCCTGTTTTATTAGTCGCAATTTATGATTGATAAAAATAAAATCACACAACTCATTGAAGATAAACTAAGTGAAGACCAGTTTATCGTAAGTCTGGAAGTGACTCCAAGTAACCAAATCAAGGTATCCCTGGATAGCGAGAGCGGTATTACAATTGATCACTGCGTTCAGATAAGCCGTTTGGTTGAAGGAAGTTTAGATCGCGAAGAAGACGATTTTGAACTACAGGTCGCATCTGCCGGCTTAGGACAACCCTTAACAGTCTATCGCCAGTTTGTAAAAAACATCGGCCAAGAGATGGAAGTTGTTCTGAACACCGGTGAGAAACTGGAAGGAGAGCTAAAATCGGCTGATCAGGATGGATTTGAATTAGAGACAAGCAAACGCGAGAAAGTGGAAGGGCATAAAAAAAAGCAACTAATCACCCGCCTTCATCGTATAGCGTTTGGTGACGCAAAAACAGTTAAAAACATTATAAAATTCTAAAACGAGCGCAAGATGGATACGATTAATCTTATCGATACCTTTTCCGAATTTAAGGACCTGAAAAATATTGACCGGGTCACCATGATGAGCGTTCTTGAAGACGTTTTCCGCAATGTATTGCAAAAAACATACGGAACAGACGAGAATTTCGACATCATTATCAATATCGACAAGGGCGACTTTGAAATTTGGCGCAACCGTGAGGTCGTAGAGGATGACGACATTGAAGATCCGAACACCCAAATCACGCTTTCTGAAGCTAAAAAAATTGATGATGACTACGAAGTTGGTGAAGAAGTAACTGACGAGGTCAAATTGAAAGACTTTGGGAGAAGAGCAATCTTAAACTTGCGTCAAAACCTGGCCAGCAGAATTCTGGAGTTGGAAAAAGACCATATCTTCGGTAAATATAAAAGTAAAATTGGTGACATTGTTACCGGAGAAGTTTACCAGGTTTGGAAAAAGGAAATCCTTGTATTGGATGACGAAGGCAACGAATTAATCCTTCCCAAAACAGAACAGATACCATCAGATTATTTCCGCAAAGGCGATAACCTGAGAGCCGTGGTCTACAAAGTAGAACTGCGCAATAACAACCCTTTGATTATCCTGTCTCGCACTTCACCTGTTTTCCTCGAGCGTTTGTTCGAGTTAGAAGTTCCTGAAATTTTTGATGGTCTGATTACCATTAAGAAGATTGTTCGGGTTCCCGGCGAACGTGCGAAGGTAGCAGTTGAATCATATGATGAACGGGTTGATCCAGTAGGCGCTTGCGTCGGCATGAAAGGATCCCGTATTCACGGCATTGTTCGTGAACTAAGAAATGAGAATATTGATGTGATCAATTACTCTGCCAATGTTCAGTTGTTTATTCAACGGGCATTAAATCCGGCAAAAATATCGTCCATCAAACTACACGAAGACACCAAACGTGCCGATGTTTACTTAAAACCAGATGAAGTATCTCTGGCTATTGGTAAAGGAGGACTAAACATTCGCCTGGCAAGCCAACTTACCGGCTACGAAATTGATGTTTATCGTGAAATGGCAACAGACGATGAAGATGTAAATCTGGAAGAATTTTCAGACGAAATTGACGCTTGGATTTTGGATCAATTAAAATCGATTGGCTGCGACACCGCGAAAAACGTGTTGGGTCTTAGCCGTAATGATCTGATTAAACGGACAGATTTAGAAGAAGAAACAATTGATCACATATTAAAGATTTTGCGTTCCGAGTTTGAGTAATCAAAAACAATTAACATTAAACTATTGGCATTTAAATAAATTGAATTTAAAATTGCATAGTTTTTTGCGCAAAATTTAAAAAAAGACAAAAAAATAGATTGGGTATATGGCAATTGGCAAAAAAAGTACGCGACTTAGTAAGGTAGCAAGAGAGTTTAATGTGGGAACGAGCACAATCGTGGAGTTTCTGCATAAAAAAGGATTTGACATTGATTCAAATCCGAACTCTAAAATTTCAGAAGATGCATACCACATGCTCGAGAAAGAGTATAAGAGTGACATCACGCTGAAAAAAGAGTCAGAAAAGATCAACCTGATGAGTCACCGTAGTAAAAACGAATCTATTTCGCTTGAAAATACTGACGCCTATTCAGAAGACTCTGATCACGACGAGGAAGAAGAGGAAGTGGAAGAAGTTCGGATCAAGGATATGAATCCGCCTAAAAAGGAAGCACCAAAAGCCAAGCCTGAACCAAAACCTCAGCCGAAAGAAGAAAAAGAAGCAGAAGAGAAATCTGAAGTTGAACACCCCAAGGTGCTTGGCAAAATTGATTTGGACAGTATTCAGCCCAAAAAGCGGGAGGGAAAACCAACCATTATCAAAAAAGGGGACCAGAAACAAGAAGAAGAAAAGCCAGCCCAAGCCAAGGAAGAAAAAAAACCTGTTGAAGCACCATTAGCTCAGGAAAGCAAGCCAGTTGAACCCAAACCGGCACAAGAAGAACCCAAGCCTGTTCAAGAAGTGAAGAAGGAAGAGAAAACAGCAGCGCAAAAGCCCGAGAAAACGGAAAAAGAAGAAACAAAAGCTGAATCAATTGAAGATGTTCAGACTAATGTTCCGAAAGTTGATGAAATCAAAGTAGTCGGTAAAATCGACCTTTCGTCAATCAACCAGAAAACGCGTCCGACGAAAAAGACAAAAAAACAAAAAGAAGACGAACGCAAGGAAAGAGAAAAGCAAAAACGCCAGACCAGTCCGGAGCAGGGCAAAGGTCAGGATAATGAAATAAAAACCCGGGTTGAAAAGCTCTCAGGACCTAACGTTGTTGGTCGAATCGAGATTAAAAAGAGAAAGCCAGTGGCTTCTTCGAGCGATGCCAGCGCACAAAACGCAAAGAAAAAACGTCGCCGCATCCAAAAAGATTCCGACTCACGTATTACGGTAACCAAACCCGGACAAGCACAACAAGGCCAACCACAGCGCGGACGCTTGCAACAGCAAGGCGGTAAAGGAAAACGCAAAATCATTAAGAAAGAGGTTAGCGAGGAAGATGTACAAAAGCAGATTAAAGATACATTGGCCCGTCTGACTTCTGGAAAACAGAAATCAAAAGGATCAAAATATCGTCGTGATAAACGACAAGCAGCAAGCGACAAGGCTACAGCAGCCCACGAAAGAGAAAGTGCAGAACAAAAAATTCTGAAAGTAACCGAATTTGTATCGGTTTCTGAATTGGCAACCATGATGGATGTGAGTGTCACCGAAGTTATTTCTTCGTGCATGAGCCTCGGATTGTTTGTTTCCATCAACCAGCGTCTGGATGCGGAAACCATGTCGATCGTAGCCGAAGAGTTTGGATTCGAAGTAGAATTTGTCAGCGCCGACATCCTCGATGGTGTTGAAGAAGATGATGAACCCAATGAAGTACACCCAAGAGCACCGATTGTTACCGTAATGGGACACGTTGACCATGGTAAAACATCGCTTCTTGACCACATCCGTAACGCAAACGTAATTGCCGGTGAGGCAGGAGGAATTACCCAGCACATCGGAGCGTACCACGTAAGCCTAGAAGACGGCCGGATGATCACCTTCCTGGATACTCCAGGTCACGAAGCCTTTACGGCTATGCGTGCCCGTGGTGCACAGGTAACTGATATTGCGATTATTATTGTTGCCGCTGACGACGACATCATGCCGCAAACCAAAGAGGCCATTAACCACGCGCAAGCTGCTGGTGTGCCCATCGTTTTTGCGATTAACAAGATTGATAAGCCGGGTGCCAATCCCGACAAAATAAAAGAAGGTCTGGCCAATTTGAACTTCCTCGTTGAAGAATGGGGCGGTAAATATCAAAGTCAGGAAATCTCTGCGAAAAATGGTACGAATATCGACGAGCTGCTGGAAAAAGTATTGCTGGAAGCCGAAATGTTGGAACTGAAAGGAAACAAAGACAAGCGTTCGTCCGGAACCATCGTCGAGTCATCGCTTGACCGCGGACGGGGTTATGTGGCTACGGTACTTGTTCAAAACGGAACGCTGCACCAAGGCGACATCATGTTAGCCGGTAAATATTACGGCCACATTAAAGCCATGTTTAACGAGCGTAACCAACGTATTGAATCAGCTGGCCCTTCAGAGCCGGTAATCATCCTTGGATTGGATGGTGCTCCTCAGGCAGGTGATAAATTCAATGTCTTTGAAAATGAACGCGAAGCCCGTCAAATTGCCGGCAAACGTGAGCAGCTGGCACGCGAGCAAGGGTTACGTACGCAGAAACACATTACGCTGGATGAGATCGGACGCCGGATTGCTATTGGAAACTTCCAGGAACTGAACCTGATTGTAAAAGGTGACGTGGATGGTTCTATCGAAGCACTTTCGGACACGCTGATTAAATTGTCAACCGAAGAAATTCAGGTTAATGTAATCCACAAAGCCGTAGGTGCCATTTCTGAGTCAGACATTATGCTGGCCACGGCATCGGATGCGATTGTGATTGGATTCCAGGTTCGTCCAAGTATGCAGGCTCGTAAGCTGGCTGAGAAAGAAGAAGTGGATATCCGCTTGTACTCAATCATCTACGATGCGATCAACGAAATTAAATCAGCGATGGAAGGGATGCTTTCTCCGGACATCAAAGAAGAGATTTTGGGTACTGCAGAAATCATGGAAACCTTCAAAATCACTAAAGTTGGAACAATTGCCGGTTGTCTTGTCCGCGATGGCAAAATTAACCGAAACAACAAAGTACGACTTATCCGCGATGGTATTGTAATTTACACCGGAACACTCGGATCATTGAAACGCTTTAAAGACGATGCGAAAGAAGTGGCCAAAGGTTATGAGTGCGGACTGAACATTGAAGGATACAATGACATTAAAATTGGAGATATGGTAGAAGCCTTCCACGAGATTGAAGTCGCCAAGACTCTATAAGATAAACTTACAACGAATTAAAATCCGGCCTTCCAGCCGGATTTTTTTTGTCGTTATATTTCGGAAAAGCTCCCCTCAAAATAATAAGATCACCGGTTCGATAAAAGTCAAACGAGACCTTGCTTTTTTTTGTGCTGTGGTTCGCTCTTCAGCAGAAGGCAGCTGGAGATAATTGAATGCAGTAGGACACAATTGTATTGGATCAAATTCAGGTTATGAGTTCGCACTTTTATCAAAAAAACAAGCCTAAAAAACCCTGAAGAATTCGTTCCTCAGGGTTCATTTTATATTTTCATCGGCACACATCAAACGTGTAGCCTTGCTATTTACAAAAGAGCAAATTAAGCTTCCAGCATGGCTTGATAAGCTGCGGCATCCATCAGGTCATCCAAATCAGTAGTATCTGTCACCTCAATTTTCACCAACCAGCCTTTCCCATAAGGATCCTTGTTAATCAGCTCGGGCTCGTCCTCCAATTCGGTATTGAATTCAAGTACTTTACCGCCAACAGGCATAAACAAGTCAGAAACCGTTTTTACGGCTTCAACGGTTCCAAACGTTTCCGCTTTATCCAACTCTTCGCCTTCTGTTTCGACTTCTACAAACACGATGTCACCCAATTCGCCCTGAGCAAAATCAGTGATACCCACGTAAACAACGTTTTCTTCCACACGAACCCATTCGTGCTCTTTAGTGTACTTTAAGTTTTCTGGCAGATTCATAATGCTAACTTCAATTGTGATTTCTTCAAAAGTAATACATTTTTTGCAAACAGGAATCGAACAAAAATCAGCCTTCGTGTTTTTTAAAACGAAGTTTACTTAAATTTGCTGCAATCAAGAAATTAAAAGCATGTTTTCAATCCAAATTAATTCAGTCGATGAGCTTCCACAAGCAGCGGAAGCATTTCTCAATTATTTTAAGGGAGAACGATTATTCGCCTTCTATGGCAAGATGGGCGCTGGCAAAACAACATTAATCAAAGCATTATGCCGGGCCTTGGGATCCACCGACCCCATTACCAGTCCGACCTTTGCTCTGGTCAATGAATACAGCACCGCCAGCAATGAGCGTATCTTTCATTTTGATTTTTACCGTATCAAAAACATTGAAGAAGCACTCGACATTGGCTTTGACGATTACGTTTACAGCGGGAAATACTGTTTTATGGAATGGCCTGAAAACATTGAAGCGCTGCTTCCTGACAATATCATTGCCGTGAATATTGAGGTATTGGATAACCAATCGCGTGAGATTAAAGCGAATATCCTCTGATTCATTTTGAATAATTACATTTATAGACTAAATTGAGCAATTAATTTTTGTCAGGATGACTGAAAAAGAGCAACAATCGGAAATCAAATCCTTACTTCTTCCGAAGGAAGAAATGTTGGAGATTCGCAGGAGAGGCAAAAAGATTACCATTGGCATTCCGTCAGATTTCTCAAAAATAGAATATCGTATTCCCCTTACGCCCGAAGCCGTTGAACTACTAGTTTCCTACGGGCATGAGATTTATATTGAGAAAGACGCCGGCAAAGCAGCGAGCTACTCTGACAAAGAATACCGGGAAGCCGGAGCCGTGGTTGTTGACAAACGTGAAGAGGTTTTTCAATGCGACATCATCATCCGGGTTGCTCCATTCGATGCCGACGAAATTGACCTGCTGCGCGGTCACCAAACACTGATTTCCAACATGCACCTGAGCAATCACTGCCAGGAAACGGTGCAAAAACTGATGCAGAAAAAAGTGACCACCATTGCCTACGAGTACATGGAAAATGAAAATAAGTGCTTGCCTGTTGTTCGCCTGATGAGTCAGATTGCCGGCTCAACAGCCATCACCATTGCCAGCGAATATTTAAGTAATTCAAGAAATGGAAAAGGTGTTTTGCTCGGATCTGTTACGGGTATCTCTCCTACTGAATTGGTCATTCTCGGCGCTAAAACCGCTGCGGAATATGCAGCTCGTGCAGCCTTGGGACTGGGTGTTACGGTTAAAGTTTTTGATGATAACATGTTCAGCCTTCAGGAACTTGAAGACCGGCTTGGTCAGCGAATTTTCACGTCGGTACTATATCCCAATGTTTTAAAAAAAGCCTTGCGATCGGCTGATGTGGTGCTGGGTGCCATGTCTTTTAACTCCAAGACTAAGTTTCAGGTATCTGAAGAAATGGTGCGCGATATGAAAGACGGATCGGTTATTATTGACCTCAACATCGACCAGGGCGGATGTTTTGAAACCAGCATGCCAACAACCCTTAAAAATCCAACCTACATCAAGCACGGCGTTATTCACTACTGCGTTCACAATATGGCTTCAATGGTTTCGCGCACCGCATCCATTGCCCTTAGCAACGTATTAACGCCCATTATCATTACCGTTGGAGAAATTGGAGGGATTCAGAACTACATTAAAAGCTCCACAGGAATTCGTCGCGGCGTTTACATATATAATGGCATACTAACCAATAAGGACTTGGGCAATAAGCTAAATATTCCGAGTAAAGATATTGACTTGCTGCTGGCTATTTTCTAATCTCCTTTAACCAGCATCATCATAGAGAGGGCTGGCACTGATACTTTTTTGTCGAGCAAACAGTCAATTCCGTTCAACTCAATTTCATCTTCGCGGGCAACCACCTGCCACTTATGCCAATCCAACTCCATGGTGGTTGCTTCTTTCCGTGCATTAAAAATCAGCTGAATGGTTTTCCAGCCAAACTGGTTTGGATAATCCAGAATGGAATAAGCCAAAACCCCAGGCTCGTAGTTCTCAGAAAAATGCAGGTGCCGACGAATTTCATCGGCCGAACGCATGCGAAAAGCAGCAATCGCTTTTCGAAGCTCCATCAATTTTTGAAAATAGTCAAACACATCTACAAACCGATCCTTTAGATTCCAGTCCATTTGATTGATTACATCGGATGATTTATAGGAATTGTGGTCTCCCTTCTTGCTTCGGCAAAACTCGCTTCCACCATGCAAAAACGGAATACCCTGTGAGGTCAGAATTAGCGCAGCAGCCAGCTTTTGCATTTTCTTAAGCTTTTCTTCCGAAACATCCGGACAGCTTTGCATCAACTTATCAAACAGGGTAGAATTATCGTGACACGACACGTAGTTGACGCATTGCCAAGGCTCTTTGGCCCAAGCCTCATGCGAACTTTCCACGTAACTGTAAACAATCTTCGGGTGATGGCAGGCCGCCACAACGCCAAATTTCACCGCTTCTTCATTCAAGGTTCGTCCATTGACAAAGCCTTTGTTTTTCGCCTCAAAATTATTGCCCTTGATCGCATCGCGCATATCATCGTTAAAACAAGCAATATGGTTTAGGCTGGCAACATTTCGTTTTACCGCCCGGTACTTCTCATCCATCGGACTGTGATCAGCAGCCCAGCCTTCACCATACAGCAGCATCCCCGGACGCAATTGATCCAACTCCCGGCGAATTTCATTCATAGTCTCACAATCGTATATTCCCATCAGGTCAAAACGAAAACCGTCTAAGTGAAATTCCGATGCCCAATACTTTAACGAGTCTACAATGTATTTGCGCACCATCGCCCGTTCTGTAGCTACCTCGTTACCACAACCACTGGCATTCGAAAAGTTCCCGTTGCTTTTTTGTCGGTAATAATAGCCCGGCACGGTTTGGTTAAACCACGACCGACGCGTATAGCCCGTATGATTATAAACCACATCCATCACGACTCCAATTCCGGCTTGGTGCAAAGCCTGCACCAAAAGCTTAAACTCAGTAATTCGCGATGTGTCATCCGGATTGGTGGCAAAACTTCCCTCGGGCGTGTTGAAGTTAAGTGGATCATATCCCCAGTTGTATTTGTCATCCGGGTGATTTTCATCCACACTAAAAAAATCAAACACGGGTAGCAGGTGAACATGAGTAATTCCCAACACTTTCAGATGATTAATGCCGGTCACTGTTCCGCCGGGCGTTCGCGTGTTCTTTTCGGTGAAAGCCAAAAATTTCCCCCGATGATTCATGCCCGATGTCGGCGAGATAGAGAAATCACGGACATGCAATTCATACAACACAGCATCAACCGGATGATCAGTAGCGATTGGCTGATCGCTCTCCCAGCCTTCCGGATCAGTTTTCCTGGGATCAAAAATAAGCCCACGCCGACCGTTACTTCCAACAGCCCGGGCATCAACACCGGGCGTCTCATTCAACCATTCGCCATCATTAACCCGGAGGGTATAATATAGTCCTTCAAAATCGCCTGCCAAGGCCAGCTGCCAAACACCATCAGCCATCAAATTAAGAGCCTCAATGTGGGTAGGGCGTCCGCCAGCACTACGTTTATACAACTTCAACTCCACTTGCCGGGCCGTTGGAGCCCAAACCTTCACCTGCAGATTTTGGGCCGAGTACCGCACGCCCAGGTCATCACCACCGTAGTAGGGATAAGTAGAAAAGTCGATATGGTTGAACTTCCAGTTTCTCATTTATGAAAACAAGCTTCTCCGCAAGATGATCGAAGAGGATGAATAACTTTTCCCTTTGGTATCCTGAAGCCGTATTTTTGCCCGGAAAAACCGTTTAAGCTTCCGGTCATGATTAAAGAAAACACTCAAATCAATACGTAGTTCATGCGTTTTTCCGGCTTCCAGAAAAAGGGGGTAAATTTCGTATCGGTTGATGCCCTTCAATTTAAAATTACGCTTCGACCATAGTTTGCGAAAACTTAAAACAGGTGCTTCCAAATCAATATCTTTCTTACTTTTATTTTCCACTCGCAGGGTCAACACATTGGGGCAATATTTGCGGTCTTTCAATAAGTCAATTTTCAGTTGTCGCCTGGAAACCGAAACCGGTTTACCTTTTGTATTTACCGATTTTGGCAGCAATTTTCGAATAAAATAATAAAGGATGGGGATCGCAACGAGGATAAGGAAAAACCACAGTAATTTATAGCCCTCGGGATGAACCTCGTTTTGAGCAAACACACCTGCCGGAATCAATAAAAGCCAAATGAAAAGTAACTTCTTCATAGTTTCAATTTGAATATGTAAAAATAACAAAGTCCTGCAATTAATACCGGACTCTGGAGTTTTACTGAGCGAAATGCCCGAAGTTAGATTTAGGGTAATTAAAATGCATACGCCGCTCATTAATAGACGAAATAGAGTTTATCTAATGCTCGCAATATGAAAGCCAATGTTTGTATCGGTTTTCTACCCACACAAAGAATCAGGAATCGATGAAAAGCAGGAAGAAGAAGTACGTTTTCCTTGAACAAATCAGACTGAATCCAGCCTAAAAATGCAGACTATCTTTAATCTTCTTATAACCGGTTTTACTCACCTTCAATTTCGTTTTATCCTTGAGAATGACCACATACGATTCTTTTTCATATTGCTGAATTTCAGCAATATCATCGACATGCACAATGTAAGACCGGTGGATACGAATAAAATCTTTCGGATTAAGGTGCGACTCAAAGTATTTCATGGTTTTTTGCTTCATGTGCCGCCCATCCCGTGTGTAAATCAACACATAATCATCCAACGACTCAATGTACCGAACCTGCCCGACAGGAATGATATTAATCTTATGCCTATCTTTCACCACAATCCGGTCGAGGTACTCCTGCACGGCATAAGTGCTTAACTGCTCCAGTTTATCCGCCGTGTTTTCCTCCTTACCAATCCGGTCCACCACCTTGTCAATGGCCCTCAGCATGCGTTCTTTCGAAAATGGTTTAAGCAAATAATCCACCGCATTGTAATCAAATGCTTTTAAAGCATATTGATCGTAAGCTGTCGTAAAAATAATTTCCGGCTTATGGTCCAGCAGTTCCAACATTTCAAAGCCCGTAATTTTGGGCATCTGAATATCCAGGAAGACCACATCCGGTTTTAACTCGTTAATTTTCTGAACGCCTTCAAACCCATTTTCACATTCGCCGACCAACTGAAGCGTTGGGTGATCTTTCAAATAGCTCTTGAGCAGATTTCTGGCTAGCTCCTCGTCTTCGATGATTAATGCTTTCAATGTCTGTTTCATGCCGGTATCGTCTTTGGAAGTAATAATTCAACTTTAAAACGTGTCTTATAGTCCGTTAGTTTCAGCAGGTCGGCTGACCCATAAATCAATTTCAACCGATGCTTTATGTTTTGCAACCCAATGCCTTCGCCCTTGTTTCGGACTGATTCTCCATCGTAATCATTTTCAATACAGATCAGAATATGATTCTCTTTGATTGTACAGCTGGTAGAAATGCTCACCGGTTCTGTCGCTTCATAAACACCATATTTTATCGCATTCTCAAACAAAGGTTGCAGAATCATGTTCGGAATCTGACACGCTTGACAAGGCTCTTCAACGCTAAACACCGGGTTCAATTTCTTGCCAAAGCGAACTTTCTCAATACTCAAATATAGCTTGATATTTTCCAACTCATCGGCCAAGGAGACCGATTCATCCTGATCGTGCTGCAAAGAATAACGCATAAACCGGGATAAGTTGATCACCATTTCCTGTGCCTTCTCCGGAGCGCTAATGGTTAGGGAAGCAATGGAATTGAGGCTGTTGAAAAGAAAGTGTGGATTAATCTGTGATTTGAGGGCACTAAGTTCGGCTTCCCGGACCAAAGCCTTCAACTCTGCTTCTTTCTGTACTTTTTCTTTCAGACTTTGGTAATAGTTGATGGAGTAGAAAAACATCACATAAATACTATACATCACATAGCCTGAAAAAATTTTGTTGGGTAAAGACTCATACAGCAACTGCAACTGGCTATCATCAATTATTTTAACAAACATAAAGCCCAGGTAAAGCCAGATTGCATTAAGCAAACTGGCCGCAATCAGATGATAAAGCATCATCCATAACAGATCCTTCTCTTCCAAACTGTTATACTTAATAACAAACCAAATACTGGCCCCCAAGATCGGATACAAGGCAAAAAAGGGAAAGGCGGACAAGAACGCCGTAGTCAGATCGGTACCAAACCAAAGGTTTTGAACCACGACATTGACCGTGCCAATTGTTAGCCAAAATACTCCATAATAGAGCATCAATGTTTTATTATTGATAAAGGGATGCCTCATGCGTTGAACTAAACATGCTTAACCTCAAAACCTCCCAAAATCGTAAATCCTCGAATAACAAGTGTTTTTGAAGGATTATACTGACTGTGCTGAAACGTATCGCCACGCTTGTCGGTAAAAGCGCCAAACATGGTTGTTACCTCATTCCGAACATTCCACTCCAAGGGTACTTTAATGCTGCATCCGCCAAATATCGAGAGCGAGTCAATAACTGCACCTTGGGGAGCTAGCTGCGATTGCCGAAAATCATACTCAATTCCTCCAAAAATGGAAGTCGCTCGTCCCCCTTTCAAATTCTGTGAGTTGATAAATATTTCGCGACCTCCGAAGATGACAAAATCGTCAAACTGATCAAGATCCCTGCCTCCTATTCCCTCTGTTGGCTGGGCTCCCGACCCGCTGTGTCGTAGGAGAACAAGCACTCCTCCCGCCACCAAAACCATAGGCCAGTATAAACGACGTAATTGTCGGGGCACCTCAATAAATTCCGGTAGCAGGAAAAAACCGCCAATGGCCATTAGAATAAGTCCTCCGGTTCGGTTACCGCCAAGCCACGAAATAATGCCAATGGCAACTAATAACATCTGCCACGAAATCAACAGATCGACAATACTCCATGGAATCAGACCTAAGCGTTCAAGAATCATAAATCCTCCAATGGCGATCAATACAACCCCTAAATAAAACCGTTTATTCCTCTTATTGTCCATAACCTAGTATCTTAATATAGCTTCTATAATAGTTAAATTCTTCGCTGAAAATCATTTTCTTCCGACAGGTGCAAAAAAGATTTGTCCCGCTCCCCTGCTCTAAAGAATTCGAATAATCAGGATAATCCCAACCAGCAGCAAAATGACCGGTAAGAAGAGAATGGTCAGTATTCCCGGAATGATGAAATGCGGCAGCAGAAACAATACGGCCAAAACGATCAGCAAGGTGCCAATCAATCGACGGCCAGCAAGTAACAGAATGCCAACAATGAGCAAGATAACCGGCCAGGTAATGGTAACTGCTCCAACATGAAAGATGTTGAAAAAGTTTATTGCACCCTCTCGAACCGCATGCCATCCCGGCAAACCAATGTGCCAGCCAAATTCTTTCAGAATCCAAAGAATACCAATAATGATCAAAACAGTTCCTAAAAAAGATCCATTCGATTTTCGTTCTCTTTGGGAGTGCTTGTCCTGTCTGTAATGATGATTTTCCATAATTGCTCCACTTAAATTTCCATCGTAAAACTAAGGATTCCAAGTTTTCGATTGAAAAAGTGATCGGTTAATGGAAGTGATTAATCGGTAAGAAGCACGATAAACTCATAAAAAAGGCGAGACATAACCTGTCTCGCCCATTTCTATAGTCATTCTAAATTTATTTTCCTTTAAATTTTGCCCAGTTATCGCGCAACTGAGCGGTGCGGTTAAACACCAGCTTTTGCTCTGTGCTGTCTGGGTCAACATTGAAATAACCCAAGCGCTCAAACTGGAACGAGTCCAATGCTTTCGCTTGTTTAACAAAAGGCTCGATGTAACATTTATTGAGCACGGTCAATGAATCTGAATTCATAAACTCTTTAAAATCGCGGTCTTTGTGTCCGTCCGGATTTTCATCCAAAAACAAGCGATCATACAAGCGCACTTCAGCCTCCACATTTTCGGTGGCCGAAACCCAGTGCATGGTAGCTTTTACCTTACGGCCATCGGGTGAATTTCCTCCTTTGGTCTCCGGATCGTAAGTACAATGCAGTTCAATAATCTCACCGTTTTCGTCTTTCACCACATCGGTACAAGTAATGTAGTAAGCATAGCGTAAGCGTACTTCACGTCCCGGTGCCAAACGGAAAAACTTACGTGGAGGTTCTTCCATAAAGTCATCACGCTCAATATAAATCTCTTTGGTGAAGGGAACGCTTCGCTTACCGGCATCCGGATTTTCCGGATTGTTGATGGCTTCCATTTCTTCCACCTGTCCTTCAGGATAATTGGTAATCACCACTTTCAATGGGTTCAGAACCCCCATCACCCGTTGTGCCTTTTTATTCAGATCTTCGCGCACACTGTGCTCCAGCAGCGCTACGTCAATCATGCCATCCACCTTAGTCACCCCAATACGCTCGGCAAAGTTACGGATCGATTCCGGGGTGTAACCCCGACGTCGCAGGCCAGAGATCGTCGGCATCCGTGGATCATCCCAACCATTAACATATTTTTCCTTCACCAGCTCCAACAGTTTGCGCTTACTCATCACAGTGTAGGTGAGGTTTAAACGGGCAAACTCAATCTGACGCGGGCGATATTCACTCTCTTTCAGATGATCGATAAACCAATCGTAAAGAGGGCGATGCACTTCAAATTCTAAGGTACAAACCGAGTGCGTGATTCCTTCCCAGTAGTCACTCTGCCCATGAGCGAAATCGTACATTGGATAAATGCACCATTTGTTGCCTGTCCGGTGGTGTGGTGCATGCATCACCCGATAAATAATCGGATCGCGCATGTGCATATTAGGCGAAGCCATATCGATCTTAGCACGTAAAACACGTTCTCCCTCGTTAAACTCACCTGCTTTCATTCGCATGAACAGGTCGAGGTTTTCTTCCGGCGTACGCGTACGACATGGGCTTTCCACGCCAGGCCGCGTTGGCGTTCCTTTCTGACTGCTAATTGTCTCCGCATCCTGATCATCGACATAAGCTTTTCCTTCCTCAATCAGTTTTACGGCAAACTCGAACAACTTGTCAAAGTAATCAGAAGTGAAAAACTCCCGGTCACCCCAATCAAATCCTAACCAACGTACGTCTTCTTTAATCGAATCAACGTATTCCGTTTCTTCTTTGGACGGATTGGTATCATCAAAACGAAGATTTGTCAGCCCGTTGAACTTCTGAGCGGTACCAAAATTCAAACAAATTGATTTCGCATGTCCGATATGCAAATAACCATTAGGCTCGGGCGGAAACCGGGTATGTACGTTTCCATCATTCTTCCCTGCTTTCAGTTCTTCTTCAATAATTTGGTGGATAAAATTATTTTTAACCACCGGCTCTTTTTCAGGAGTTTTCTCGCTCATAGAAGTTTTCAATTAATTAAGGTCACGGACCTATTCATTATTTTCCGCATCGCCTATATCACAAGTTATTAATGACTCAAATCACGACAATGGATGATTCACTGCATTTATAACGCACAAAAATATAAAATGATTCTGCACAAATGGTTTTAAGTCAAACAAAATCTTTTTCTAAAAAAGAAAAATTAATTTTGTCCCTGTTAGTTTACCCTTTAAAAAGCATGGAAAATGGGACAAATTGATTTGGAAGGATTGGAGTTTTTTGCCTATCACGGGCATTATCAGGTCGAGAAAGAAGTAGGTAACAAGTTTATTCTGAATGTAAGTCTTCAAACCGATTGTGAAGCTGCTGGGAAATCGGATCGCTTGGAGGATGCCTTAAACTACCAAAGAGCTTATGAGCTGATTAAAGAGGAAATGGCCATTCCCTCGGACTTACTGGAAAACGTAGCTACCCGCATCGTAGACCGACTATACGATTCTTTCCCGCAAATTGCGCATGCCAAAGTGAAAATTTCGAAGATGAATCCCCCCATGGGCGGACAAATTGAAAAGGTAAGCCTAACGATAAGTCGGTGAAGTATAGCTTGAGTAAATGCAAAGAAGCTATTGGCTACTTTCGGCAAGCTCAATAGCTACAGCTTAACGTAAACGGGGAGTTCTCCCAGGTACAATTCAACTTAGTTTAAATTGACATAACCCGAAAGAGCACAGGAACGAAGCTTTTTGATTTCTTTGGCTAGGATCAAAGCATTCAGCCGGGCCCCGGCTTCATTGGAATAGTTCGAATTGTCCCCAAAAAACTGGTTGACAATTTCAGGCCCCATCGCCTCATACTCAAGAGCAATGGAATTATTCAAATCAATAAAAAAGACATTCTCAGCTTCGGCCACTTCTCTAGCCCATTGTCCGGAAGTGTCACCCACACGTTTCACCATTCCTCCTGACCATTCATTGTGTAGAAGTGGTGAAATAAGAATAACTGACACCCCTTTGTTTTTTGCATCTTTAATGTATTCTTCCAGAAACTTGGGGTAAGAATGATTCGTTTCTTTGGTGCCATTTTCACCACTCTCTTGCTGGGGTTCACCACCTGATTCCGGCTCCGGGCTCAGATATTGAGTCTGTTCACTACCGACCTTTTCACGCTGCCCAAGCTGAATGAGTAGAAAATCGTCTTCATTCATCTGCTCCAGAACTTCACTCCAATGAGCTTGAGAATAGTAATTCCATCCATTATGGGGGGAATGGCACGGATTCAAAATATCTAGTCGGCTAGTATCCAAATAAACTGGCAGCTCGCGGGCCCAGCCAACGACCTTGCCATCACCTCGCGCCACATTGGAATCCTCAAAGAAGAAAACATTTCGCTTCACCGGAAAGAGGATTCTTGGCGCCTCCAGCAAATAATCTTTCAATTTACAAATAGTAGATTCATTCAAGCCCTCGACCACCAGCGAGGCTGCGAAAACGGCTCCTTGAGCTGATGTATGCGTTTGATCGTGCTTAAAGAAATAGTTACCGGTTACCGAATCTTCTCCCACAGCTTCCATCGCCAATGCCATCTTCTCATTCAGGTCAATAAACTCCACCTCTTCAAAGGTAGCGACTTCTCGCGCCCACTCGCCATAAGTGGCATCGTTACGCACAACTTCGCCGTTCACCCAACGATTTCGGGGAATAGGGGACAACACCACAGGAATGGCTCCTCTTTCTTTCGCGTCAATAATGTATTGCCGAATATACCAGCCATAGGTGTGAACTACTTTATGCTCGCCCGTGAGCAAGTTATCAATTTCCTCCATTTTATCGCTGATACCTTCGAAGGTGCCTCGCGTCCGAAAATCATCATTAACTGGATCGGCATCGTTGTGGCCGAACTGTATCAGCACATAATCTCCGGCTTGCAAATTGCGCAACACTTCATCCCAAAGCCCTTGGGTCCGGAAAGTCCGGCTGCTGGTTCCTCCCAAGGCATGATTTTCAACACGAATTTTAGTCGTATCAAAATATTGCGCTAAAGGATCGCCCCAGCCCCACAATCCGTCAGCACCATCACCACGACCGTTTTTCACAGTGGAATCACCAATAATGTAACCAGTCGGTTTTTTGTTTTGAACTTCCTCTTCGGCTGGTTGGCAACCAACCAAGAGACCCATCAACATTAAAAAGCTTGTGATTCGTACCATGATTTCAAATCTTTGGTTCTACCTCAAAGACAGTGGAGCTGAAGTCAAAACTCTCCGCTTCGTGAAGTTACAAACAAATGACTAGGTTTTCCGTCTTCCAATACAGAAAGTTATGAATTATCCCTGAGTATTATCGGTATAAAACCTGACTGAATAGCCTCCAGACAAAACCCATAAAAAACGGAGAGTAGAAAATAAACTTAGGTAACCCATATTTACCATAACCAAAGCCAACTACAAATCCTTCAAATGCCAAACGTTTATCGAAATAGAGAATCACTGAAATAGTGATATAATAAGGATTTTTCTCATTCAACTCCGTAATCCATGTTTCTGATTTCTGATCCACATTCCTACCATAAAACACCCACATTAACAAAAGTTTTCTGTATTTTTATCACACATGAATTACCTTTTTTAAAGAATCACTAAAGCCTGACTTTAAAAAATTGAAGATTGACATCTTATTCCAAAACTGACATTCGTAGAAAAACAGTCCGATTGGATCAGATGTCAAACATACCTAGCTAATACAAGTAATGAAAGATTCCGAATATTGGAACATTTTTGTTAATGGGCAAAAACAAATTCTTGAAGTCATATATACCAAATACTATGACCACTTATTGAACTATGGATTGAAGTTATATCCTGACACAGATTTCATAAAAGATTGCATCCAGGATTTGTTTGTAAAGCTGTACTCCAGCAAAAACATAAAGCCAACCATGCATGTACGGTCTTATCTGTTAAAATCGATACGGAATATTTTGATTGATAAACTGGCCAAGCAGAAATTACTGGTTTCTGAAAACGATATCTCGTTTCACATGCCCGTGGACGAGGAGGACCTGGAGAAGAAGTTTGGTGGCAACGATGAGGAGGTACTGATGCTAAAAAAGCTGTTGCATTCTTATGATCAGCTCTCGGACAAGCAAAAGCAAATCCTTTATTTTAGATACATTCAGGAGCTTTCTCATAAAGAAATTGCGGAGATACTGGATATCAACGAGCAATCATCGATGAATTCGTCGTCAAGAGCCTTATCCAAATTGCGAAACCTTTTACTGGATAAAGAAAATCAGGTTTTTCTCAGTACCGATGATCTGAAGAAAAACCTGATTCTCTTGTGTATGGTGTCGAAATAGCTATTGCTTGGGCAGGGCTTTAAAGTCGATTCCCGGGTGAGCGATAGGAGACTTTTCGCGGGTAAAAACCGTTCTGTAAGCCGTGTTCTCATCAAAAAAGCCACAGTTTTTCATGACAAACGATTTCCGGTTTTTTGTTACGCCACCGTAATAATCGGCGCGGCGTTTGGCGGCAGCCGTTGCATCGTAGGTAAAGCCGGCCTCGGTTAGCTCTATCCAGTCTCCTTTTTCGGTAACGATCCACTGGTTGGTAAGCTCTACTTCTCGGGTGAGGTGCCCCTGCGAAGGGATAAAGTTCTCGAGAAAAGAATGCGGGCGGGTGTACCATGTTATCTTTTGCGGTCGCGAGAAAGAAGCAATCAGTCGCCAGTTGTTTTGCTCCGGATCAAAGAACCACGAAGTATAAACAGTGGCACCTTCGCGGTTTTGGTCGGGGTGAATCCGGGTCAGAAACTGGTAGGTCTTTCCAGCTTTCCACGGATAGCGCAGAAAACTTTGTCCGCCAGAACCTTCGCCCCCAAATTTTTTGGTAACCACGTCTTTGCCCTTGCCGAGCATGTGAACCTGGGCTTCTACCGGAATTTCTTCGGGATTATCTGTTGAATAAGGACTCCAAACTGAAAACAGGATTCTTCTTTCGGTGGGCGAATTTACCTGGATTCCGCAGTATCCTTCGCCAAAACCGTTGACCATGTAGTAAGAACCGATCACATCTTCTTTTTCAGGTACCATCACTTCGTTGTAGAAGTACTCTACGTTTCCGGCCGATTCGGGAATCGGGTACGAAAGATGAACCGAGGGGCCACGCCGGCCAAAATAGAAATTCTCGGGTTCGCGCACAAAAATCAGCGGTTCCTGTGCTGCTTCGCCTTCAATTATAAGGTCAGAAATATCTGCAAAAACAGAACCTGTGCGCGTTTTGCCTTTGAAATCAATACGTACATGCTGGTTTTCTTTTACCGTTGTACTTCCCACTTTAATGTTTTCCCACGCAGGGTTATCAAGGGTAAGTTTTTGCGCTTTCCCGTTTATGGATACTTCAATTTCGGATTTGCCTTCGGGTGTTCGGGTTTTCAAAGCTATGTCCAAGTTTCCGCTGTGGCCTGTTTTAAACCAGCAGGAAATTACGGCAGCTTTATCGTCCCAGCCGGAAAGGCCGTTTTTGTTGATATCAACGGTTCCTGCTTTTTGGGTAACATAAGCATTCCCGCCAAGTGGAATATTTACTGCTGAACCGGCTGAAAATACATGGTTCAGGATAATAAAAAGAATAAGAACTAAATGCTTCATTTTATTTTGCTTGCTTTTACTATTGACGATTCAAGAGATCGAATTTACTTCTTTTTTTTGAGGAGCCCCGCCGAGGCAGGTATGCGCCGTTTGAAAAGCTGCATACCGCCTTTGCCTGCAGGAACTACCTTTCTCTGTTATTGCTGTCTATTTGTAGTTAGAGACGTTGTTGTCAGTTATTGAATAAATGTTGTTATGCGCGGGTTGCGGATAGTTTTTAGCGGCAATCTCTGCTTTCAGGTTGTCAATTTGCTGCTGGTTGATGGTGAATTGTTTAGTTGCATAATCGTTCACCGTTATGTCTATGGGCGTAAGAAAACCCCAGGCTTCAAAGAAAGCGGTCAGGTCGAGGTTGGCAATGCGACAGGTGGCGCGCACAAAATCGAGCTGATAAAAGCCATCGTTTGTAGCTTGCGAATTGTCCTGGTTCCGCATGTATTCATACAGATCTTTGTAGAAATCCTGTTTCCCCAATGCATCCATCAGGTACAGTTTCAGCTGCCAGAAAGGAATGAGTTTTACAAACACATCCCCGTTTTGGTTGTGGGGAATGCCTTTTTTCGCCAGCTCGTTGAATCCTTTATTGTATTTGTCACCAGAAATAAGGCGCGAGGTATTGCCCCACGATGTTTGTACGTGTAGCGAGTGAATGTTGGTCGTTACCTCGGTCATTCCGATCCATTTCAGGCCGGGGCGGGTTTGGTTGGAGTGACCCACTTCGTGCGCCGGGCCCCAGGGAGATGTGGCGAGTTTATTCAGGCTACACAGATCGTTCATTGTTCCTGTAACATAAGCGGTACGGTAACTGGTCGAATACATGTAACTGTCGGTATAAACCACGTGGAAATACATGCGGTTGTTAAAGGTTTTGTTGTATTTAAACAGTCCCATAAATTCCCATTCCAGGTGAACCAGGTCATCGTATTTGTTGATCAATGCCAGCCCGTCGGGGGTATTCTCCCTGAATTTTTCGGTGGGGAAAGTTAAGTGTGCATATTTTCCCAGAACGTCAAAATGCTTGTAGCTTGCATTACTTAAAAGCCTGCTCCAATCCTCTGAATTGTGTTTCTGACTGTCGAAGTAGCCATTTACTGTGCCGGTTACAAAGTTGATTTTCACCGGGCTTTCTGTGGCGGACTCGGTGTGGTACATCACGTAAACTAAGCCCCCGGAAGTAATGTTGATCTTGTTTAATCCGTTGGCAACCGGATAGGAGTTTCCTCCAAAGCCATTTTCCAAATCCTGGATAACAATTGATACATTTTTGTGATCCGGGTTATTGGCAAAAAAGATGAGTTCATCTCCGATAGAAACAGATATTCCGGTAGGGTTGTCGCGTAAACTGTAGGTGCTTGTTTTGTTTATTTTGGCCATTACGGCAGGATCCTGCCAGGAGCGGTATTCCTGAATTCTGAATTCCTGGTTGTATTCTCCGCGGAATATTTCCAGCGCCATGTCTTTGAAAAAATTGTTTGGGATGGTCATTACGGCCGATTCGCTTGTTCCTGTTTTTAGCTCGGAGCAACTGTTGTCGGTAAAAATCGATAAGAAATCGAAATTATCTGGGTTTTTCTGGTAGAATTCCATTTCTGCGCAGGAAACAAAACCCTGTCTGTCGCCGACACCAGATTTTACTAGGAACCGAATGGTTGTTGGTTTTACCAATGCCGATGAAAACATTAAGCGACTTGGACAGAACTGCCATTAAAATCGTAGTCACCGTATTTGGTAAGAGTAGGATTGTCTTCGGTGGCTACCCACAACTCAAATTCCTTAAATAGTCCGTTCGTCCCGCTCTGTCGTGGATAATAAACAAGATAGTCGATCGCAGAAACATTTGAAAAATGATAATCCAACGTGATAGGAAAGTAATCTTCAGCATGGTTATCCCATTTGGAGTGGTAACCGTTTGTATAATCTCCGTCAAATGATCTTTCGATGCTTGCTCCTGGCTGATAAGATGATGCTTCTGCACCTGAAACAGCAACTTTTATGTCATCTTTAATATCTCCCTGGTACGAATCGAGGCCTGATTGAGAAACCGAGAACGATTTTTTGAGTTCTCCTGCTTTAACCGAAATAATTGCTGCCCGTTCGACGGCTTGTTGATTGGTGGTAGTTTCTACTGTAATTACACCCTCTGCATAACTGGCAGAACACCAGGCAACACCTGATTCGCAGAATACCGGAGATTGATTGGTGGTAATTTCAATCGTTTTTGTTGTGCCGATCCGGTCAAATTCTAGTTTTGAAACCGGAACTTCCAAAACAGTATCGATAATTGGGTTATCTACTTCATTTTTTGAGCAAGAATAGATTATGAATGTTGCGGCAATGAGAATCAATAATTTGTCTCGGAATAATGATATAAGCATTTTGTTAGTCAATTAGTAGTTTCTCTGAGATCGAAAGAATGCCACTTAGGCTTGAATAAGAAAAAAAGAAACCTTTCCATTTTGTAGAAAGGTTTCCTTGAAATTTTATTTAGAACCGTACACAGTTAGCTCTGCTAACATCGTATTATTGTTTCGTCCCTTAAATTTTGGATCAATATACACTTTCAGGTATCGTGCTTTTGGATTAGAAAGCAAACGATAACTCTGAGGATCATCGCTTTCAATATCGAAACTGTACTCCCCTTGGTCTTCCCATTGCCAGGTTGTTGGATCACTAGGCTCTGTAGCTCCTGCTGCAGTACATGTCAGGAATTGTTGACCAATGTGTCCTTTATTATTTCCCTGTCGACGAGTTAATTCAACCCTGCTAACGGTTACTTCTTCACCCATATCAATAATAAACCAATGAGGATAGCTTGCTCCATGTGCCCAATCTGCATTCCAATATGTACTAATATCATTGTCGAAAATGGCAATTATACGTCCGTCCGGCGATCCTCCTTCAGGCGTCGATTGTGATGAATATCCAATTTTTCCACTCGGGGAATCATCCACATAGCCCGGAACTGACCAATTGTCTTTCAATATTTTGCTTTCGGCCAATGGTGTCAATTCAAAACTAACAGGAGTGGATGAGTTTTGGTATTGATCTGATGCTGTTACTTTAAATACAGTTAGACTAGCAGGTAAACCTGATATTATTCCAATTCCTGTTTCGTCGGATGTAAAACTTGCGGTTAAAGTACTTGTCGGATTATCAGGATCAGCATAGTTTACAGAGATTGTCAGCTTTTTCCCTGTATTGTTTGTCCAGCTTACAATACCACCTCCAAAATCGGGTATAACATTGACTGTTGAAACAACTGTTTCGTATGCCGGAGATAGTGGAGATTCCATAATTGTTATTGGTTGAGAAGCTCCTCCCGTTACATTAACAGATCTTAGTTCAAAGTTGTAAGGGTTAGTGTCAGCAAAACCATTTATTGTGACTGTAACATACCCGGAAATGGAATCAACAGCATATTTGGAGATATTCTTACTAAATCTTTTGTCATCAATACTATATGACACATTCACATAGTCAACACTATTGTCTTCAGGCAATCTCCACTTTAAAATAACCGCTCCATAATCGGCTTCGCTACTTGTTTCTAATATCGAAGATGGAATGATAGGATTATCATCCTTATCAGAACAGGATATTACCCCCCATATAAATGACAATAACAATATATTTACTAAAATCTTCATTCGTTTATATTTAAATGTTTGTTGTAATTCATATCATTATCTCAGCCTTTAGTAACCCGGATTTTGAATAATCTTAGGATTAATCTCAGTATCTCCAAACGGTATGGGTAACAAATAATTTTGAGGAATCCGGAATGCCCTGGTATAATTGACATCCACGACTCTAAAGAACCCGTCATCGGTTGCCTGGCTGTAATCCATTCCCTGTACCTTCTCATTGAAATATTTAGTTCCGAGCAGCCACCTTCTAACATCCCAGAAGCGGTGTCCTTCAAGGTAAAGTTCTATGGTTCTTTCCTGGCGAACGATCTGTCGCATTTTATCCTGATCTAATGTCACCCCTGTTGTTGCCCATGCTTCATCAACTGTTGGTATTCCGGCTCTTTCTCTCACTTTATCAATATATTCTTTTGCAGTTGTCAGGTTGGCCGTTCCTCCGATTTCAATTAATGCTTCGGCATAGTTCAGGTATAATTCTGCCAAGCGAATTATTGGCCAGGGATAATCTATCGCTACTCCGTTTGCGGGTCTCGAGAATTGTGGATGCACGCATTTTTTATTCAGGTAACCAGAAGGAGAAAATTGTCGTGTTCGTGTTTTAATTCCGCAATTATCATTTTTTCTAAAGCCAACAATAAATTTGGATAAATCGTCGGAAACGTTCAAATCGCTGGCATAAGACTGTACCTCATAATAGCTATTCTGATAGGCAATCCAAGCGTAAAAGCGAGGTTCTCTTTCTTTATTGAGGTTAAGTGTCACTCCAATTCCATGAGAAAGATCGGTTTGACTACTGTATTCGAATGAATTATCGTAGTCATACGCTGGGTCTTCATCAACCGGCAAGCCATTTTCTGTATAAAATGCCTTAATCATGGTCATTGTTGGGCCTACTCCATTGTAAGAGTTATGACTTTTTTCATTATAAGGGGTACTCTTTCGTTGAAGACCGTAATAACCTTCTTTCCTGGTTTCTGCCCAGATGGTTTCCCGAGTGTCTCTATCTGTAATGGTCATACGTAAAGCTTTTTCTACAGAATCTTCAGGTTGAAGTATTGAGGCTGGTACATCCTCAGTTTGATACAGACGAATATTTGCATCTTGGGCTGCATTAATCGCAGCAAGAGTTGCATCCGCTGCTTTTTGCCACTTCGTTGCATCATAATTTACGGGCATGAGCAGAGTCCCGTCTTCATTTTGAAAACTGGCATACGTAGACGAAATGTCGTCGGCATCACGATCAGAATAATTAACAGTCCCTCCATTAAATTGCGGAGAAGCTGCATATAGTAACATGCGCGACTTAATGGCTAGCGCCGCTGACTTTGTGGCTCGCCCGAACGCCGTATTATCCTGAGAGTTTGGTAAGCCCAAAGCAACCGATTCATCAAACTTATCGGCCACCCACTGTACACATTCGTCATACGGTGAGCGAGATGGATAATCTTCCAGTTTCGTATCCAATGCAAAGGTGCTGGTTACAAGTATGGTTGGACCGTAACACTTAATGAGCAAATAATGGTAGTACGCCACCAAAAAGGTAGCTTCAGCTTTGTAATTCTGTCTGTCGCTATCATCCATGTCAGGCACATCATCAATATTGTCAATGAGCAGGTAACATTGGCGTATGCCCTGAAACAAGGTACTCCAGTACGATATTATGGGTGTAGTAGGAGTATAATTCCCTTGAGGAAAATTTGCAAATGTTTCATGCTCGAATGCCGTAACCACCTCATCGGAGGTTAATAGATCGAGCGACGCAGCGCCGCTTCTAGCTTTTGGAATATAGGAATAGCAGGAATATAGATATCTACGTGCTGCCTCCCGATCTTCAAAGGCATCACTTTCATTTGCTGTTTCTGTTGGAACTATATCGAGATAATCACAGCCACTTAGCAATATTATGCCCAATAATATAATTATTAGATTCTTCATGTATCTCATTTTTTGTATGTTAAAGTGATAATTGAACTCCAAGATTAATGACTCTCATTGTTGGATATGATAACCCAGAGCCTCCACCTGCTTCCGGATCCCATTTCTTAAATTTAGAGAAGGTCAATAAGTTGGTACCGCTGACATAAAATCTCCAATACTTCACAGAATATCCGATTTCCATATTTTTCAGTTTTAGGAAGGACGCATCGCGTAACCAATAAGTAGATGCAGTTGTGTTGTTGCCATTATCTGCAATACTAAGCCTTGGGTACTCGGCATAAATATTCTCATTATCTTCGCTCCAATAATCGTCTGCAATAAACTGAAGGACATTTCGTGTGAGGCTATTACCGAATGGATGAAATCCACTCATTACAAGAGAGGTACGGGCTACCCCCTGAAAAAAGACCGAAAAATCCCATTTCTTATATTGCATTGAAGTTCCCAGCCCATAAACGACTTCCGGGATTGTTGGATGTCCTGTGTATTTTCGGTCGTTTCGGTCAATTTGTCCATCGGTTTCACCATCAATATCAGCAATATCAACATATTTTATATCGCCACCGCTAATAAAACCTCCAATTAATTGCGTAGGACTATTGGCCACCTCTGCATCATCAATAAATAAATGATCTGCAATATAAAGTAAAGGCTGGTTGATGCTGTGTCCTACTCTGGAATTGCCCGGGTATTGCAGAAAACCGGGTTCGTCATATGCCAATATCTCGTTATGTGCATACGAAAAAGTACCTTTTACGGAAACGAATAAACTACTGTTTACTTGCTTATTATAACTTAGTGCTCCATCGATTCCTTTATTTTCTACTTCTCCCACGTTTCCGAATATAGCAGTTTTTGCTGAACCAAAGAATAATGGTACTGACTGTCTTTTCAGAAAAATATTTGTACGATGCTCCTTAAAAACATCAACTGCCAGCTCAAAAGATTCAAACAACTGAATATCCATTCCAATATTGGCCTTTTCGCCAATCTCCCATGACAAATCATTGTTTTGGTAGCGGCTGTAAACCGGACCGGATTGCGAATAATTTTGCTCAACCCCAGTCGTATAGCCGGCTCCTGTTAGATTGACATCAGAAAGGTAAAGGAAACGTCCTCCGGAAGTTCGATCGTTCCCAACCTTACCCCATGATCCTCTAAGTTTGAGGTGCGAAATAACAGGCTTCAATGGTTGAAAGAATTCTTCTTCAGAGATATTGTACCCCAGAGCAACTGATGGGAAGAACCCGAAGCGGTGACCTTTGGCAAAGTTTTCACTTCCATTGTATCCAAAATTGAATTCAGCCAAATAACGGTTTCCATATCCATAAGTTAAACGTCCGGCAAATCCCTGTTTTCGTTCAGGTAACGAATTTGTTAGCGTGCCGGGTGTATTAATGTTATATTCGTTTTGGTTGTAAAGTAACATTGCGCCAATGTCATGAACGCTGTTAATCTTTTTCGAATAGTTTAATTGAGCCTGAATATACATGGTTCTGTTCCCGGTACCAGAACTGGCGCCACCATTTATGTCAAGAACGGTTGATACTGGCGAGCCCGTTGTCCGTTCAAGTTCATAAGAAGTTACGTTTTCAGCATCATCATATATAGTTGTACCTAAATAGTATTGATTGTAATCTGCACTACGCGAAATATGTGTTCGAGACCAGTTTCTAAATGAGACCAGCCCGCTAAAGTCAAGGCCAGGCGTAATAAAATTGAGTTTCTGATCAACCCGAAGTGCAGCAATTACTGTACTTTGAAAATCTGAATTGAAGCCACGTACCATTTCGGCAACAGGGTTAACTCTCCGTTGATTCGTATTGGGTCGTCCTCCCCACATTACATGGCCACTCGTGTAGCTCAAGTTGCGGATATCGTCTGCAGGATAGAGTACTGGATAATCGACCGGATTTGTGTTAATTACCGTACCGAATAAGTCATTCGCTGATCCGTAAGGCCCATTTAAGTCCCTTAATTAAACATTTAACCTTAATCCTACAGTGGTCGTCTTTGTTGGGTAGTACCGAAGGTTGTTCTGGAAATTATACCTCCATAAGGAAATATTGTTATTGTATGAAAAATAGTCTCTGCTTCTCGACTGAAGCAGACCTGATTCGTGTGATCCGGAAAGAGAAGAAAAATAGTCAACTTTAGAGCTACCGCCAGTAATATTAATGATCGCTTTTTGCGTGGTCTGATAATCTCTGAACAGCTCATCATACCAGTCAACATTAGGATAAATAGTTGGATCGTTACCGGCAATGGTCCCATTAATTTTATCTTGAGAGTAGGGAATGAATGAGGTACTTGAAGGGTTTTTTTGTGCCTCGTTGTACATATTCATATATGTAACTCCATCTGCGAGGTCTACCTTGTACGTTGGAGTTGCAATCGAGTTTTCTATGCGAACATTAATCTTAGGTTTATTGAGGTCCTTACCACTTTTTGTAGTGATGATCATAACACCATTTGCTCCCAATGTACCGTATAAGGCAGTTGCCGTAGCATCCTTCAGCACCGAAAAACTCTCAATAACCTCAGGATCAATATTATTCAAATCACCCGAGCTAATCTGAACTCCATCAAGAATAATCAACGGAGTAGTCGATCCTCCAAATGTTGAAATACCCCTAATCCAAAAGTTAGCCCCATCAGCTCCAGGTTGTCCACTCCTCTGTACGGAAATAAGACCTGCTACACGACCTGCAAAACTGGTTGATAACTGTGTGGAAGGGACTTTCAGTTCTGCAGGTTTAATAGACTGAACTGATCCTACAACCGAAGCTTTCTTCTGGTTTCCATAACCCACAACCACAACATCTTCAAGTTGAGTTTGATCTTCTTCCAAAACAATTGAAAGCTGCATTTGCTCACTAACCAGGATTTCCTGCTTTTTAAACCCAATAAACGAAACAACAAGAGTTTGCCCCGGCACTGCATTAATCGCAAAATTACCGTCGATGTCAGAAATTGTTCCACTGATGGTACCTTTTATAACAATGTTTACACCAACCAGCAATTCTCCATCTTTATCGGTAATTTTACCAGTAATTTTTTGAGTTTGTTTAGATGGCTCTTCATATCCAGGTATTAACTGTTTTTCTGTAATATAGATTTGCCTCCCTGATATCACATAAGCATTCTCTGAATTTTCAAACAATTTATCAAGAATTGTAGTGATCTCTTGCTGGTCGAATTGAGCCTCAACCTCCCGATTAAGATCCAGATTATTATCTTGATAGATAAAGACAAACTCCGTTTTCTGACTGATTTCTTTTAACACACTTTTCACCGTTTTCCCTGCGGTATTGACGGATATTGTTACTGTTTGCGAATAAGTATTTTCGCCGTAACCTAATTGTAAACCTAAAATAAGGCAGACCATTAACAATTTCATTCTTCGAATATTATTCCTTAACAGTGACCGCATATTTAAGCCATTTGCATCTATTTTAATCATATATTTGTATAGGTAATAGATTTTAAAATTTACATTTTGAATCTCATTAAAAGCCGGACGATAATACCAGTATCGACCGGCTTATTTGTTTTTTATTCTTTCTGTTTCGTCATCTCTTCATAGGCAATTCGTTTTTATTCATTTAGATTTTAGGTTCGTGTTTGTAATTTTCTATATCCTCTTATTAAGAAAGTCAATGCTTCTCAATTTTATATATTCCATTCTGATCCTTCGAATAAGTGAAAGCAACAATGTGTTGTAAACCGGAAAGTACTTCTTCAAAATTGTCTTTAAGAGCCAGTTGTCCAGAAATGATTTCATCCAGTGATTGATCGACCTCCAACGAAACACCAAAATAAATTTGAAGCTTTTTCAACACCTCTGAAAAAGGCCAGGAGTTCAAAACCATTATTCCTTTGGTCCAACTGGTATAGTCCTCAGCATTTACTGAAATCGTTTCATCCAATACCCCTTTTTCATCAATTCGGACGAGTTGATTTGGACTCATAATTCTCTTCTGCCGTCCAACTCCTTTGAGCTCAACACTCCCATGAACAAGAACAACTGTCGCAAATTCTAATTCATCGTAAGTACAAACATTAAACGAAGTTCCTAAAACTTCAATTTCAAACTGGACAGGTGTTTCAACAATAAAAGGCTTTTCAGTATTTTTAGCTACTTCCAGATAAGCCTCTCCATCAACAAAAATTTTCCGCTTAACTCCTTTAAATTCTTTCGGAAAAACAACACGTGTACCCGCATTGATCCAGATTTTTGTGCTATCCGATAACGTTAACATGGTCCGTTTCCCTCCGGGGACTATGATTTGGTTATATTTCTCTTCCATCCCCTTTGACGAACTCTGGGTTGCTATTGCCTTGTTATTTACTGTAATCTTCCCTTTTTCAAAAAAGTTGACCACCGCCGTATCCTTATCAATTCGAATTTCATTGCTATCAGAAACCATGAGAATGATATCAGAAGCTTGCTTGGGGATGGAGACCTCTGAAAAAACCATGTTTAGCTTCGTTTCATCTTCAGACCGGCTTGCAGGTTCAATCCATATCAGTAGCCCCACTAAAACAGCTGCTGCAGCTGCAGTAGTCAAGGAAGCATAAATTCGCACCCTCTTCTGTCGTCTTGTATGAGCTGTTGTTTGAATTATTTTATTCCACAAGTGCTTTTTCTCATCAATGTCCGTAGTGGCTTCTTGCTTTTTCAGAAAGTCAACAATCTCATCAAATAAAGCCAAGGTATTTTTTTTCTTATTGGTCATACTTACTCATACGTTTCTGTTAATACCTTGTCAATAGAAAAACCTACTCATGTTTCTGGCAAAATTTTAAAACTTTTTCTTTTTCATGGATCAACAAACGACAACGCGGACACAGAATAACCTCTGCTACAACCCTTAGGAGATGGCACAACGCAACAAAAAAAGAATGCCTGTCGACAAACAGGCATTCCGCAGTTATTTCACAAAGTTCTTTATCAATCAGACCGAATTAAACACTTGCAATTTTCTATCGGCAATTTAAACTTCTAAATACCTCTCATTTCAATGGGTTAACAGCAAGCTGTATCACCAATAAAATCAAAGGTATCAGTGACCTTC
The DNA here is from genome assembly GCF_052677165.1 of Sunxiuqinia sp. sy24. Classification (NCBI taxonomy): domain Bacteria; kingdom Pseudomonadati; phylum Bacteroidota; class Bacteroidia; order Marinilabiliales; family Prolixibacteraceae; genus Sunxiuqinia; species Sunxiuqinia sp. sy24. The sequence goes on along the minus strand of NZ_JBQYLH010000002.1, from coordinate 83,185 downwards.
CCCTCCCTTATCCATTGTACTGTCATCTCCTTTTCCTTCCGGCTTTTTACTGTGCGAATCTTCCGGCTGAGTGTAGTAAAACGGAGCGTCTTCCCGAAAGGGGATGTAGCCCGGATAGTCCCAGGTCGGGGTCGGCAACTTCCAAACCAGAAATTCCTCGTTATTATGCACCACTTCCAGTGCCTGCACATAGTCATCGGCCTGGTTTGCAAATCCCAAGGCTCCGGACGTTGGCTGGTTAGACTTCTGAGAGTAAACGTAAGTCTCATTGGCATCAGCAGTCAGCGGGGCATCCCCCATCAAGATATCATGCAAACGCAGGTCTGCAACCAACACCTCCTTGTGTGTACCGATCAACGTGCTGTCCTCATCGTAGTCACCCACAATGGTGCAATAATCAATCAAAGTATTCTCAAATTTGGTTCGATTGTAGTTAAAGAAAGAATAGTCCACATAGTAGCGGTATTTCTTATACTCATGCTTATCCGTTTTATCCATCATGCGCACTTCTTGCTCAACATAAGGTAAAAAAGAAATTACTTGCTCCGCAGGCTTGTCAATATCATTTCCAATGGCTTTAGGGATATTCAAGAAACGGTTAACCAGCGCAATTTCGTCAATGATTAGTCGATCTGTCTTATCCGAAGCAGCAGCAATACAAGCAGCAGCCAGGTTGGCTACGAAATCGCGTTGTTCGGCACTGACGAGCATATCATAGCTAAAAGAGCCTTCACCCCAGCGGTCGTCCAAACGCGATTGAAAATTAAATCCGCCAATTTCAGGCTCCTCCTGAACTAAAAAGAGTAAGCCATTATCCATTGCCGACTGACTAAAACCATAAACCATTAGCTGGTAATAGACCGCCATATTCTCCAAGGGCGAATCAATAGGCTTATCTTCAACACCTTCAGTGCGTACTGCCTCGGTGCGCAACATAAACAAGCGCCCACAATAGTCGCGAATGACATCGGCCACGGTACCATCGCCAAAGTTCTTTATCACTTCTTTCATACGCCGGTCAATTACATCTTCTGTGGTCCGAATCAGATTAAGCCGTCCCTGCTCCACAGGAATAACATGCTCAACAACAGCAGGTAGCATTTCGCCTTCAGCATCATAAAGAACGATGGGTGAAAAGCCGTCATCCTCCAGATTCAAAATCTTGTCATCGCCCGGATTAATCGTTGCAGGTTCCGTTTTGGGGATAGGGTCACCTCCGCCAGTTGGCGTTTCCATCTCAACAAACCCATCTTCATCACGAACCAAAACAGTTAAGTCAAAAACACCATTAAGTTTCGGATTGGTCACATCGATATAACCTTCAACAGCTTGATCTTGATAGTCAACTTTGTACCGCAACGCATAGAGCACAGGCACTCCTGAGTCGTTCCGCTCAACTTCCACCAAATCGCCATACAAGTCACCCTTATCAACATCAGCTGGTCTTCCTCCCCCCTTCTTCAAGCTCAACGGATCATCCACCGCCGGATCATACATCTGATTCTGGCAAGCATTGAGGGAACTCAGCATCAGAATCATAATAACATAAGCAAAGTAAGTCAACGATTTCTTTTTCATGGTGATAAATTTTTAATTACATGATCTGAAATTTACGTGCGCAAAAACTAAGAGGGAATGAGAAATAAGTTACACCAATCCCAACTTTCCGACAATCCTCTATCTATGCATTTTATCTCCTGCAAAATCACAGACCGATATAAACACAAGTTGAGAACAACTCAACGCAGGAAAAGAAACACTCATTAATATGCTGACGGACAGCAGTTATCCCATGCTTTTTTTTTGTAACTTGAATAGGCAAATTCAAGTCGCATGTATTCGCCAACAAAGATCAATATCTGTATTTCATATGACCAGCGATTAATGGCTGAAGGCCTCGCTTCTGTCTTATCCAAAGTGAAGGAAATTCAGGTTCTTGAAGTCACGACTAACAGATTAGCCACGCTTTTGGAGCGTATTCGCGTTAACAAACCGGAATTAATGATAACAGAACTATCCTACATCTCTCCTCAAGGTATTGAGATCGTTAAACGTATTCGTCAAGCTTACCCCCAGCTTAAAGTTCTGATTGTCTCCGGATTAGTATGTCATAATTTTCTGGAAACATTGATGCATCTCGTTAATGGTTATTTACTCAGAACATGTTCAAGCAGTAAATTGATTCTGGCCATCCATGAAATTATGGACTCCGGGAAATACCTGTGTCCCAAACTAATCAACACCTTAATGGAGAAAGACCAACAGGACCAAATCCATCAAGCCCTGACTTTGAGGGAGAAAGAGATTCTATCGTGTTGGGTCAAGTCCGAAAACACCATGCAAATAGCAAAAGCCTTAAATATTAGTACGCCAACCGTACGAACCCATTTAAAAAATATCAGAGCCAAATTTGGTAGCTCCAACCCAATAAGAATGATGATTCATGCATGCAAGGAGAATATGCTCAACGGTGATTATCAACCCCTATGCCCTTTCTGTAAATCGTTTTGCACCCTTCAATCTGAAATCCTCTCCTGATCGACAAGCAAAATTCTACCCGTTACTATATTCTTCTCATGAAGAATTCTTGTGTAGAAGTGGAAAATTTTATTACATTTGCAGTCCAATTACGAAAAGGTCTCTTGGCCGAGTGGCTAGGCAGCGGTCTGCAAAACCGCGTACGGCGGTTCGAATCCGCCAGAGACCTCACTTTAAAAAAGACTTGCTGTTTATTCAGTGGGTCTTTTTTCGTTTCTTGCAATATTTCAGTTTACTACTCAAGCACGATAGCATTCAAAAAAAAATACCATGAGGTCACCCCCACGGTATTTTCAAAAAAACTTCAATTTCTTCTTACTCCAACTATTTCAGTTCAATTGGCTTTATTTTTGATCTGTCGACACCTCGAAGCGTGGTATAGGTTTCAATCATCTCCTCCAGTTTCGCCGGATGCTCCTGAGCCAGGTTCTGCTGCTGTCCCAAATCGTCTTTCAGATTATACAACTGAAAATCCTTCGAGTTCCCAATCTCAATATTAACACTTTGAATCTTAGCCGCCCCCCTGTAGGGAGGAATCATCAGCCAATCACCTTTACGCAGGGCTGTACGACTGGTAGCTTCAAGCACCAGATTCTCGCGTCCGGTAGTACTTTCGCCCAGCAAAACCGGAAGGAAATCCTGACTATCAGTCGTCTTCTCTTCTGTACCAACCAAAGAGGCAAAAGAAGCTAACAAGTCCATCTGGCAAACCAGAGCATCGGATACCTGAGGTTCAACTTTGCCTTTCCAGTAGGTGATAAATGGCACACGCGTACCAGCTTCAAACAAACTGTATTTTCCGCCGCGAAGAGGACCTGAAGGAGTATGACTCCCTAATTTCTCAACGGCATCGTCGTAGTAACCATCATTGATTACCGGCCCATTATCACTGGTCAATACAATCAGCGTATTTTCCAACAAACCTTCTTCCTCCAGCGTTTTCATAAACTCGCCAATACACCAGTCGGCCTCAACAATTACATCACCACGAGGTCCCATGGTCGTAGAACCAACAAAACGAGGATGCGGCGTACGTGGCACGTGGGGTTGCTGCATGGCATAATACAAAAAGAAAGGCTCATTCTTGTGATCTTTGACATACTCCTGCGCTTTGGCCAGAAAATGATCTGCCATATCCACATCGCTCCACTTGGCGGCCTCTCCGCCTTTCATGAAACCAATACGAGGAACTCCATTCACAATGCTGTTGTTATGCCCATGATGCCATTTCATGGTCAACAATTCCGGGTTATCCTTTCCTGTTGGCTCACCCTCAAAGTTGTGTTGATAGCTAATTTCAATTGGATCATTAGGATCCAAATTATCCACATAGCCATTGTCGATATACACGGTTGGCACCCGATCCTGCGTGGCTGCCATAATGTACGCATCATCAAATCCCACCTCGTTCGGTCCGGGAGCAATATGTCCATTCCAATCAACCACTCCGGTTCCCAGGCCAAGGTGCCATTTACCCACGATCCCGGTATGATAGCCTGCTTTACTCAATATCTTAGGGATGGTTACCTGAGCGGTATCAATAATTAAAGGCGCCGTACCCGGAAGAATATTGGCATCCTTATTTCGCCAAGGGTACACGCCCGTTAGCAAGCCAAAACGACTGGGCGTACAGGTAGCCGAAGTAGCATGCGCATCGGTAAACCTTACGCCTCCGTTAGCCAACGCATCCATGTTTGGTGTATTAATCTGAGTCGCCCCATAGGCACTCACATCACCATAGCCTAAGTCATCGAGGTAAATCACAACGATGTTGGGCTTAAGCTCTGTTGCTGGTTTTTCACTTGTTGTGCAGGCCGCAACAGCAGCCATGCAAGTTGTAGTCAGTAGTAGATTTTTCATTACTTATTGATATTGAATAATTAGCTGTTAATTCAGTTGCCATTTTTCCTGCCAGTGAATAACCGGCTTGTCATTTTCAAACATGATGGGCAGCCAGATGTAGCGTCCGTCGATGGCATTTTCCGGCATCCAGCGATCACCCATAAAGATAAACTCCCCTGCTTTTTTGGGGTTTTCAACGATGTATGTACTTTGTGAGTCAAAGGTCGTGTTCATCTGTTCTTCAGTTCCCCGACAAGGATTCCCCAACGATTCCCACGGCCCAAATATCTGATCAGCCACAAACGACCGCGCAGCATTGGGTGCCCAGCCCGTGCAGTCTGAAGCAATCAGATAATATTTTCCATCTTTCTTAAAAATCGCTGGTGCTTCATTATGACCGGCAGGCAATACCGCAACATAGCGATTTGTAAATGCCGTGTATTCGTCGGTTAACTCTGAAATATGCAAAGTTAGATTTTCTTCCGAAGCATGAATATGGTAGGCTTTTCCGTCATCATCCACGAACAGGGTCATGTCGCGAGCCATTTGCCCTTTTCCAAAATCACGATGAACAAACAAACCACCGGCAACGGCCTCAAGCCATTCCTCCGACCAGCTCTTCAATTCTTTCGGAAAACTCATTTGCTTTTGCTCAGCGGTAAAGTTCAGCGGCCACTGTCCGGCGTTCGGGTTGACGCTGTGAATGTATTGAAACGGACCGGTAGGTGAATCGGCCACGGCCAGTCCGGTTTTTGCAGCGGAGTACCCCATTCCTTTCAATTCATGATGAAACCACATCACAAACTTCCCAGTCTTTTTATTGAAAATAACTTTCGGACGCTCAATAATGCAGCCTTTTACAATCGGGCTCTCGGGATCATTTGAAACCCGAAGTGCGATTCCCTCATCTTTCCAGTTGTACAAATCGTTGGACGAGTAAACATGCACGCCTACCATGGCCCGATTGCCTGCTTTGCCTTCAATCATATGCTGCCCATACCAATAGTAGGTTCCTTCGAACTCCATCAGACCACCGCCATGTGCGTTGATATGAACACCATTGTTGTCAGGCCAAAGTGCTCCAGGCTCGAAGTGCTGTTGCTTGTTGTTTTGAGCGGAACAAAACAAGGTCAGCAAAACAAAAGTCAGGGTCGTTAGTTCCTTTGATAATTTCATTTTTTAAAAATAGTTAAGTTTTTAAATGTGGCTGCGACTAATCCATTTTTTGTTTCCATTGATTCAGTTGTCTCGGATTTTTAACCCGAACCGCACGATTTAACATCAAATCCTGATGAATCATCCAGGAAATGGTGTCCCAAGTCGCTCCTTCGGTCCATAAGGGTTCCATCAGTCCCTTTTCCCAATTCTCCAAGGCAGTTTCCATATGGGCTGTAACTTCAGGTGCATTGGATGCCAAATCATTCGTTTCTTCCAAATCGTCAGACAAATTATACATCACCACCGGCAAACGCTCAACCCGAATCAACTTCATGGAATCCGAACGAACTGCCGCCATTTCATCTTTACGCCAAAAAAGCTGCTTGTGAGGACTCCCCTGCTTTTCACCTTTCAAATAGGGAATTAGAGAAACCCCCAATAGCAGTCAAACCCCCGCTCGTTAGGGCGGTAGCCAGGCTGATCACCCAAGTGCCATTTACCAAAAGCACCCGTTTTATAACCAGCCTTTTTCAGGGCCGAAGCAATGGAGAGCTCGTTTAAACTCACATGGCAAGAATCAGCCGAAGGATTGCACTCAAAACCAAATCGCTGTTGGTAACGCCCGGTCATAATTCCTGCACGCGAAGGTCCACAAACTGTTGCCGACACATGCGCATCAGTAAAAACCACCCCACGACTAGCCAAGCGGTCGATGTTTGGGGTTTTCAAATCCTGGCATCCCATAAAACCAAAATCGGCATAGCCGGCATCATCAATCAACACAACCACAATATTGGGTTTAGCTGCTTCTTCACTCGAAACCCTGTTGACTGAACAAGCAGCTCCTCCCGTAAGAATGGCTATGCTAACCGCCGCCAACCGATATGAATTGTTAAATTTGATCATCTTTGATATCACTAAAAATTGAAAACTTTTTTGAACAGATCGCTACTGTCGGAAATCCGTATTATTTGGTAGCAGCCCCAAGCTTCCGAGAAAATCAGCACAGGCCGCCTTCACATTATAAATGCTTATCTTCTTTTCACGAACGGCCTTAACGACCTCAACAAATGGCTGTTTATTATCAACATATAGCAAGTAATTCAAACTCATCAAGGCCAGATCCATATTGTCGCTGACGCAAAATTGCTTTAGCTGATTTTCTGCGGCTTCATTTTGAAATAGCTGAAAAGCCATTGCCGAAGCAGTAATCGCCACAGGAGGATAGCTATCCTTCATGGCCTGAACAATTTCAGGCTCGCATGCTCTCAAGTATTCCGGACGCTGAGATCTTAAGCCAAGCATGGCCCAGTAGCGAACAATTTTATTATCGGACTGAAGCAATTTAAGCTGCTGCCTGGAAACCTTCTTCCCTCGTATTCCCGACAAGGAAGAAGCCTTGTAGATTTCCTCAACCGGATAGTTTTGGTCCTTCAGCCTGAATTCATACGGCGTTGTTGTTTCTGAAATCAAGCCAATTTCATATTCGGGCAAAAGCAAAACATCACGAGCACGAAGAATCTCCATTTTCAACTGGCTGCGCATTTGCTCCAAAATGGGCTTGAAATCAGGATCAGTAGCCAGATTATTGGTTTCCCATGAGTCATTTTCAATGTCATATAGAAATTCAGCGGATCGTTCTGCAAACAAGCTTTGCTGCAAGTCATTCAGCTTGTTTTCAGCCAGTTCCTTGCGCATTTGCTGCTTAATCTCCCCAATTTCCATATAGCGAATATAGCGGGCTTCAGGCATAAACGGCATAAAATTTCGGGAATACACAAACTTTCCATCCGTCACCGTTCGAACTTTATCGATTCCATTGTCTGAGCGATCAGACGATAAATAAAGGTAATCCGCCTTTTCAGAGCGATCGGCTCCCAGCAAACTTCGGCCTTCCAAGTGTGCAGGAAGCTCTCCTCCTGCCAAACGGATCATCGTTGGTGCCAGATCTGTAAAATCAACCAGCTCATCCGTAACTACGCCCGTTCCCCAAGGCGAAAGGTCCTTGTACATTTCAGGAAACCAAACCACAAACGGCACCCGGTACCCCAGGTTGATTCCGTTGGTTTTTCCACGCGGAATGCCCTCTCCATGATCGGCATAAAAGAAGATAATCGTACTGTCTCTCAGTCCATCTTTTTCCAGGCGGGTCAACAAAGCTCCAATCTTATTGTCCGTTAGTTTGATGGAATTATAGACACGGGCCATCTGCCTGCGCATTTCGGGGTTGTCATTGTAAAATGGTGGCATCTCAAAATCATCATTGCCAATGCGTTCTGCTTCTTCCAGATGTTCCAGCACATGCTGTTCATACCACGCATAACTTTCTGTCATGGTTCGGGATTGGTGACTATCTACCAAGTTAAAAACGGCAAAAAAGGGCTGCCCCGGCTGTCGGTTCCACCAGCCCGCCTTGCCCGAGCTTTCATGCCAGGCTTCTTTTATAAAATCCTTAGCCCGGGCTACATTGTAGTCAGTTTTACTGTTGTTGGTGGTGTAGTAACCTTCCGACTTCAGGTAATAAGGAAATCCTTTGATTGACTCCGGAACCGGATAGTTGCTCCGGTGATTTCCGGTGCCGGTTTTATAGGTCTTCACGCCGGTTATAATGGCTGATCGGCTGGGCGAACAAACTGTTCCGGTAGAAAACGCATTGGTAAAACGAACGCCTTCGCCGGCCAACCGGTCAATGACAGGTGTCCGGGCATCTTCATTGCCATAGCATCCAATAAATTGGGGAGAAGTATCTTCAATGGTGATCCACAAAATGTTGGGTTTGGGCTGTGCCCATGCTGTGCTTCCAACTAGCAGCGGTATCCAAAGCAGTATTCTCGGTGGTTTAGTGAGGTTCATAGGAGGTAACTTTAGTTCAGGCTATTTTATTTCAGCAACTTAATTTGAAATAAATATGCTAAATTAATTGATTCTGATCAATTTAAAGCCGAACTATTTAACAGGATGATCTAAAAAGAAGAGAAGCATCGAAAAAATGCTTCTCTTCTTCGCCCGGCTTTTAAGCCTGGTCTTCTTAAATCATCTCCTCCATTCTGAGGATTAGTTTTCCAGCTTCAATGCGCCATCACGATGCCGAATGTTATAGCTTTTTCCTTTTTGGGTTTTGAAAGTCAATTCCTGATCAAGATAACGAATCGTGCAAGTTTCACCTGCATTTGAACTAACTGTAGCTTGCAAAAGTTGGTTATCCTTCCATTTCAAAGAAACCTGAAAATTACCGCGTGCCGAAAGTCCGCTGATTGATCCACTTCCCCAGGCCGCAGGAAGAGCAGGCAACAAATGAATAAAGCCCATGTGACTTTGTAGCAGCATTTCAGTAACTCCGGCTACCCCTCCAAAGTTTCCATCAATCTGAAATGGTGGATGCGTATCCCACAGGTTATCCAGCGTTCCGTTTTTCAACAGGTTGCCATACAATTTATAGGCATGATCGCCATCGTGCAGGCGCGCCCACTGGTTTAGCTTCCAACCCATACTCCATCCGGTAGCAAAATCGCCCCGATGTTCCAAAACCACGCGCGAAGCTTCCGCCAATTCCGGAGTCACAATAGGCGAAATCGTATGTCCCGGATGCAAGCCAAACAGGTGGTTCACATGGCGGTGCTTATCTTTCGGATCATCAATATCTTCCGACCACTCCATCAATTGACCATAGCGCCCAATTTGATAAGGAGCCAGTCTTTCCAAAACCTCAGCCCACTGCTTGCGTTCCTGCTTGTCGACTCCTAAAATCTCACTGGCTTCCATGGCATTCAACAGGATTTCACGAACCACTGCGTGTACGAAGGTGGTTCCCTGATCAACCGGGCCATGTTCGGGAGACGTTGACGGCGCTGCGGTATAGCTTCCATCAGGCTTATGCCACAAATAGTCCACCGCAAACTGCGCACTACTTTTGATTAGCTCATAGCCTGTTTCTTTCAGAAACTGTTTATCGCGCGTATAATCGTAATACTCCCAAACATGGGTCGCCAGCCACGGTCCGGCCATTGGGTTAAAATTCCACGACATATCCTGGCTGGTTAGCGGAGCCGTAAAACCAAAGATGTTTCCTGAAATGGAAGCAGTCCATCCACGAGCACCAAAATAGGACCTGGCCGTTTCGGCACCCGGTTTGGTCAACGTGCGAATGAAATCAATCATCGGCAGCATACATTCATCCAGGCTAGTGGCGCAGGCCGGCCAGTAGTTCATTTGCACGTTAATGTTATTGTGGTAGTCCACCCGCCAAGGCCCATCAACATTGTTGTGCCAAAGGCCCTGCAAATTAGCCGGTAGGTTACCCGGACGCGAGCTGGCGATGAGCAGGTAGCGGCCAAACTGGTAATACAGTTCCTCCAGGTGAAAATCTTTTTCTCCAGCACGATATCGCTCCAAGCGTTTGTTTGTTGGCAAAACCAGACTTTCAACTGTTGGATTCAAGTCAAGCTGAACTCGGTTAAACAAGGCAGAATAATCCTGGTAATGATTGCTGAAAAGTTGGTCGTAGCCCTTGCGCATTGCTTGTTTCATCCAGCTTTGAGTTGTTGCAAGCGGTTCAACCCCCACGTAGGCTTTCGGATCTGAAAAGTCCGGATCAAAATTCATCTGGTAATCGGTATCCGCCGTAAGCAGGAAAACCACTTCATCGGCTCCGTTTACCGTCAGCTGACCACCTGCATTCGACAAGGTTCCACCTTGCGTGATAGCCTGAATCCGAATCACGAACTGCATGTTATTATTATCGAGCCGACCGGTGTAAACCAGTCCATTTTGTCCATCAGCCTGTATTTCACCTTCTGAAACCGGATTAGGCGCGTAGCTAAATGTCAGGTTTTGTTTGCCTTTTTCATTGGCCGAAAACCGGATGGTCATCACCTGATCGGGATAAGAAATAAAAGTCCGGCGTTGGTAGTCCACCTCATCTGCCTGAAAATGAACCACCGCCAAGGCCGAATCAACAGAAAGAATTCGCTGATATCCACTGATGGCAGACTCTTCAATTCCAGTTTCAATGTACAGCTCCCCCATAGTGGTGAAATTTCCAAAACGAAACGTTTTCTCGGCATCCGATGCATAAGGAACCAAACCATTGAAATTTTCGCGGGTCAGCCTGGCTGCTTTTTCCTGATCGGCATCTACAAAAGCCTGGCGAATATCGTCAAGCAAATGAGCGGACTGCTTATTTGCATTCCAATAGTAAGCTGCTCCTTTAGCTGTGTTGGGGCCACCCCGCCACAGGGTTTTCTCGTTCAAAGTAATTCGCTCCGTAGCTACCGAGCCCATCACATTGGCACCCAGGCTTCCGTTACCCAATGGCAAGGATCTCGACTCCCAATCCTGATCTGAATTACGAGCCGAATTTCCGGCTGAAATGGGTTTATCCTCTCCTTTCCAGCGACTTTCATCACCACCATACCAAATGGCTTTTCCACTCAAATCATTCGGCTCATCAAACCAAACCGACAAGCCTTTGGTGTAAGTCGTATTTTGCGCATAAATCGGAGCCACCGCACAAAGCAAGCAAGCCGTAAGCAGGAAACGTTTCATTCTGATTTTAGTCATTCGTTTATTATTTGTATTGCGATTAGATAGACAGGTTTTGAAAAATAAGCCTTAAAAATAGTCATATTTTGTTCAAGACACAATCGTGACTTGAAATGATCCCCCAAAAATAAAACGCGGAGCTAGTTGACCGAATATCAGCTAGCTCCGCGTTTTATTTTTCACAATGCATTCATCAAAGTTTATCAATCCGAAGAGAATGCTTTTCGAGGTTCTGTCTTAAGGCAATGAGTTAAAATTGATTATTGGGTGCTCCCCTTTTGACTTACGGATAAACTCTGCACCGAAATCCGTTTTCCCCGTAAAAAACCCGCAGTTTTTCAAATAAAAAGCATCACCAAGCTGCCCGCCGGCATAGTCGAGGCGCGAATTCTTCCGGGCCGTAGCATCAGCTGAAAAAGCAGCCTGATTCAGTTCTGTCCAATTTCCTTTAGCATCTACCACCCACTGGTTGGTGTACTGCACTTTACGGGTGTATATACCGGCCTGTGGAATAAAGTTTTCCAAAAACGAATGCAAACCTGTCAGGTAGGTGTTTGTTTGTGGCCGATCGAAACTGGCAATCAGCGACCAATCTCCTGCTTCGGGATCGAAAAACCATGCGGTAAATGTGGTCGAATTGTCTCCGCTTGGCACCCCTTTCAGCAAGAAACCGTAGGTAACTCCGGCTTTCCACATAAACTTCTTGTAGCTTTGTCCACCAGATCCTTCATTACCAAATTCGCCAGTATGTACGCCTTCTCCTTTACGGAGCATGTTGATGCGTTGATCTTCGGGAATTTCATCCGGATTATCGGTATGAAACGGACTCCAAACCGAAAATAAAATACGCCGCTCTTCTTCTGAATTCACCTGAATGCCGAAATAACCCTGACCAAAACCATTGGCCATAAAGTAGGAGCCAATCACATCTTCGCCTTCAGGAACCGTAATTTCATTGTAAAAATAGGTGACATCTTTTACCGTTTCGGGAACCAGGTAGCGCAAATGCACCGATGGTCCGCGACGTCCCCAGTAAAAATCATCTTTCGCAAAATAAAAATCACTTTCCACTGGCTGTCCGTCTACCGCCACATCGCTGATATAAACATCAGCGTCCCCTGAAAGGCTCGTGATATCAACCTGCTGATAACCGGGATTTTTCAAGGTAAAATCACCAGCCCACAGAATGGTCAACGCTTCATTTGCCATCTCAACTATTTTTTCCTGTTTCCCCACGGTGATTTTCACCCGGGCGTTTCCACCGCTGACTTGACCTCGAATCCCAAGCTTAAGTTGACCGGTGTTTTCTGCATAAAAGAAGGTTCGGAATGTTTTGGAGAAACTGCTATGAAAGCGGATACCGTCTTTTCCTATGTTTTCAGTAGTTTTCAAACCATTATTGATCACCCAGCTGTTGCCGGTTGTTGGGATAAGGACCTGAGCGTGGACAAGTGTTTTGCCCAAGCCTGTCTGAAGACAGAATAATAGCCATGCTGCGGCTAAAATTCGCAAGAACTGCTTTTTGTTCATCATGTGTTTATTGTTCAATATAAATTAGTAGTAAATAAGTAGCCTATCTCCTCTATTCTCCATAAACCAGCGTTCGTGTGCCGTCAAATGCCACCGCTTCAATTCGTGTTGCACCTGCCGGATAGGCAACCAGGGTAGACCGATTGTTGGCATCGCCTGTGCCCACTATGGTTATCCGGATAAGCTCATCTCCGGAGAAAGTTTCAAATATAGTGACATTTCTCCATGCCGCATGATCTACTTTTACCTGATTACTCAAAGCTACGACCCCCTCACCATAAGTTCCAACTACCGGCAAGCGGTTTTTATAGGCCTGATAACTATTGACTGAAATGTACTGCATCGAATGATTCAACGCTGGCTTTGGATACTGACTGATATAACTAACCGTCTCATCAATCATGCTTTGCGTGATGGTCTTTTGCCGGCTGGTATAATCATTAAACATTTTATCAACCGGTTGCAGCATCCCAATTTGAGTGAAGAAGTCGGATAGATCATACTGCACCGCGTCACACACATTCTTTACGAAATTCATCTGCAGTTGACCATGCAACATTCCGTTCTCATTCGTATTTCGAACAGCTTCAAAAACATCGGCATAGAAATAGGGTCGATACCAGTCATTGCCTTCACCTGCAATATGGAAAAACAACTGCAGCTGCCACAACGGTGCCAAGCTTACAAAAACATCGCCACCCCATACATTACTACTATTCGCACCATAATCTGAATCGGGTCCAGCCTGAAGCCCCCACTCCTGTTGATTAATAAAGGCATTGTTCATATAAGCATTAAAACGACCGCCTACAGTACCGCCAACATTTTCATGCTCTAATCGCATACTGTACGGCGTATAATTAAACTGGCACCATTTGGAGAAAATATTGTTGGTTACTTCCGTCGTACCCACCCACACCAGTCCCGGGCGGGTCTGGTTCACATGGCCAAACTCATGAGCCGGTCCCCAATTGCTATTCTTCAGTTTCTGCGGATCAGCAATGGTACTCATGGTATTATCGTGGAAAGCAGCCCCCCAGCCATCAGCATGCATATAACCGTCCCAAATAACGCGACCCAGCATATGATTTTTGGGCAGCCTGTTGTATTTGCGAAGTCCCATCATCGTTTGCTGGCTGCTCACAATGCTATCATAAATAGTTGTCAGATCGTACAAACTATTCAGACTGTAGTTTTTCAATGAGTTAACACTGTAAGCCAACTGCACCCGTTCGCCTTTAATATCCATAATTTCGCTTACTGCCTGCTCCAGCAAGTTTCGTCCATCTTCGTTGGTGTGCCGATTGATATCGAAGTAACCATTAACTTGTCCGGATGCAATATGCACTTTTACCTTCGGCAGGCTTTCATAGTTGCTACTATAATAGCTGATGTAACCATTTCCCTGGCCTTTCATACTCAATACATTCAATCCTTGCTTTAAGGGATAGAAATTGTCATCTCCCGAGGGGCCAAAGTCCTTCACTCGCAGCTGCATGTCGGCTCCCTGTTTCTCTCCTACAAACAGGATGACTTCTTCATCGGCTGCGAAATAGACGCCCGTGGGATTCTCAAACTGACTGTAAGCACTTGTTTTCAATTCGGAAGCCAACTCTCCAACCGGTCGGTATGGTTCGTATTCCTGCACCCGAAATTCCTTTGGATATTTCTCCGTCAGTAGGTAAGCTGCAATATTTTGCAAAAACTGGTTTTGAATTTGAGCAAGGTCATTTACCTGTAACCCAGGGACTAGCTCCGAAAAAGTAGCATCAGTAAAAAATTCCAGATCTGCATCCAGCGCATTAACAGACTTACTTTCATAGCACTCGAACTCGGCCAGAGAAACATAGTATTTACCGGCATCATGCGTGTAAGCATCAGTCACAATAATCTTAATCCCTCGAGGGTTCAGAACAGGCGTTTCGAAAGATACAACCAAAGGGTTATTGCTATTGGATGCAGCAATGTCGGCCACTTTTTCATAGGTGGGTTTTTCCTGGGTTTTCACCCATACCGTAGCAGCTTTAATAATCCCATTGGCACCACTGGTGCGCGGATGCAACACCAGGTAATTCATTACCGGAGACTGCTCCGGATCCAACAGGTACTCGAATGTAATTGCCGGCTTGTCGGGCATACCTCCCCATGGCGAATGATAGATAGTCCCCAGCTCGCCATCCAGTGTTTTGTCAATATTCTGGCCAGACTGGTACTTATCGGATGGCGTAAGAGTAGCTGAAAGCACCGGCAGTTTCTGATCTTTCTCAAAAACGTCAGAAGACGTAGGTTCGTAATCGTCCGAAGTAATAATCAGCTGTTTTATAAACACCGTGTCGGCCAAATCTCCTTCTTCGTGTTGAAAATAAATATGCCCTTCGCGGACGTCACTATCTGAAAGGTTTTTAATGTTAAAATTGAAACTATACTTCACCGGATCAATTGATACGCTTTTTAGTTTCGTTGTATTTTCAATCCAATCGACCTCGCTTTCAGCTTTCACGCCAACATTAGAGTACAACTCAATAGTGATATCCTTCGATTTAAAATCGGTCATTAAGGTATCGATGGAAACAAAAATGGAAGGTTCTATGCCAAACTGCATCACTGTAATGGTTTCGCTTAAGTTGGCATGGGTGAGTTTTACCGTTGCACTGCGCGATGTAAGTGCTGCATTTTCGTCTACAGAAATCGTTAAATTCTTGGATTGGCTGTCGTAGCTGGTCATGCACCAACTATCGGAACTTACAATTTGCAGGTTTTCGGCATTGGTAGCAACTTTAATGCTGGAGGAGGATTCCTGAGCCAAAAAGCCAATTTCAAGTTTGCTTTGGGCAATTTCAAGAACAGGGGTCGCTGAAGTAACTTCTGAACTCTTACTGCATGACTGGAGAAGCAGCAGGTGTAGTCCTACAAATAATAAAATCAATTTCATTTTTTTCATCGATTAACATTTAGGTCTTTAGTAATTAAATAGTCCTTTCGGAATCCTCTAAAAAATAATGATCGCTAGTTAATTGGCTTAGGGATGGCAAATATTTAAATTTTTATTCCCCGTTACAACTAAAGGAATATGCTGTATGAACTATTTCTTGAATTTTGATAAACTCAACAGCGGGCTAGCAGCATCGCATATTAATCCTCCTCGACTGAGAAAAGATAAAACCTAAATCAAAAAAAATAGCCTGGCAGTTGAGCTGCCAAGCTATTTCAGTCTACATTCAGGATATCTTCCCGAAACAAATTTTATCGAATAATACGCAAGCTACGAAGTCTTTTTTGTACCGTTGAAGTACAAGAAAACATAACCGGCTACTCCGGCAATCAATGAACCGAGTAAAATACCAACTTTAGACGAATCCGTTAATACCGCATCGGTGAAGGCCAGATTCGAAATAAAAATAGACATGGTAAATCCAACTCCGGCCAACATCGCCACGCCTAGAATATTTTTCAGGTTCACCCCATCCGGAAAATCAACCAGTTTCAACTTTTGTCCAAGCATAGCGAATAAACTTACTCCAACCGTTTTTCCAACAACCAAGCCCACCACGATAGAGGCTATCAAAGCAACATCCAATTGAACATCCATTCCGATAGAGATGCCGGCATTGGCCAAGGCAAAAACCGGAAGAATCAGATAAGCAACCCAGCCATGTAAGCGGTGTTCCAGGTGCTGTAAAGGCGACTGCACCTTATCAGTCAGGTCTTCAAGCTCATCCATCTGCTCTATTTGCTGGTTCGTCAAAATTGGTTTTTTTGTTGATCCGGAGAGTTTCAGTCCCTCCAGTATTCCATTCAACTTGCTGGTATAGTTCGACACGCCAATCCGTTGACGAATGGGGATGGTAAAAGCCATCAACACACCTGCAATGGTTGGATGAACGCCTGATTTGAGAAACAATACCCAGACCACAACACCAACAATAAAAAACAGGTATTTGGAATAAACTTTTTGTGACGACAAAATAAAAAGAAGCGCTAACAGGCCGAAGGCATATAAAAGCAAAGCCCATTGCATGCCCGAGGTGTAGAATACCGCAATGGCAATTACTGCTCCCAAATCGTCGATAATAGCAAAAGCAGTCAGAAAAACTTTCAGACTAACAGGTACCCGTTTTCCAAGAACATTGAGGATAGCCAGCGAAAAAGCAATATCGGTAGCCATCGGAATCCCCCAACCTTGAACCGTTTCCGGATTATTATTCATTAACAGAAATAAGGCCACTGGCACCAGCATTCCTCCTA
This sequence comes from Sunxiuqinia sp. sy24, assembly GCF_052677165.1. Classification (NCBI taxonomy): domain Bacteria; kingdom Pseudomonadati; phylum Bacteroidota; class Bacteroidia; order Marinilabiliales; family Prolixibacteraceae; genus Sunxiuqinia; species Sunxiuqinia sp. sy24. Next base: position 66,331 of record NZ_JBQYLH010000002.1, on the reverse strand, counting down.
ATGCTCCAAACAAAGGGAAGGCTGCCTTTTTGAGGGTATTCAATTCTCCAATCAGCAACTCACGCTTAATTTCCAAGCCGATCAGAAAAAAGAAAATAGCCATCAAACCATCATTGACCCATAAAATAAGCGGCTTGTTCAAACTGAAATGTTCGGAAGTAAATCCCAGCTTGTAGTCCCAAAGCGACTCATACAAGTGGGCAAGTGGCGAATTGGCCCACACCAAGGCCAAAATCGTCGCCGTCATTAAAAGGATCCCGCTAAAACTCTCAATTTTAACAAACTTCTGAAATGGCGTCATTATTTTCTGAATCATGAATAAAGAATTTATGCCGACGTCTCAAGCCTGATTAATCGTCAGCGTTATACAAAGTTGGTAATAACAGAACCGTCAACCTGCGAATAAATTTCTCACGGTAACCAGTCTGGAATCACTTATGTTGAATTATCGCTATAAACATATCAAACAAATCGGGAAAAGGTTCATTAAATCAATCCGAAATAACATCTTATTAATAAACGAAAACCATTCTCCTATCAACCGATTGAGCGCAATTTTTAAGTTGTCAAACCAGGTCATTCTAAGTCCAATCAGATTTGAGAATAATCGAATGGAATCAGAAATTCTTTATTGACCACACTTACGGTATGCGCATATTCCGGCTTTTGGCTCATCGTCTTCCACTCCGGGCTACTAACAAACCTTTTCCAGTTCGCTTCCCGCTCTTCCATATCTTTAAACCAAAGCATGTACACCAAAGCCGGCATTTGCGGCCCGGCAAGTATTTCGCCAAAGAAAGTAGCATGTAATCCCACCTGGTCAAACAGGGCTAGCTCTTCCTTATTAAACATGTTGATTTTACGCTGGCAAGCTTCTTCGTTATTACTTTCGTAAGTGCGTAGTTCGAACAACCCACGCCCCTCATCAGGCTGCCGCAACTGAGGAATTGCATCAAAAGCCTCCAATAGATAAGTCTCAAAACGACTGTAAGTGCCACTTTCAGCTGTGTCTTCAAAATAATTCGTCGCTTGCTTTAGGAAGGATTCATTTTTCCAAACCGCTTTTTTCACCCGGGAATATTCGGCCATGGAAGGATACACCAGCAAATAATAAACTGTTGGCGGATCAGTCAGTCCGTATTCGCCAAAAGCACCTACTCTCACGCCATTTTCATTCATCGCCGGAATGAGCGCTTCCTGATAAAAGCGGCCGACCTTATTTTTCTGTCCGCCATTTTTAAAATGGTACACACGCCATTCGTAGATCTCTTTTTCTGAATTTAAAGGTGTGCCATTAGCCGCAAGCTGTCCGCTTACCGTAGCTCCGGCCAGAACTGCCGAGCCCTTGAGGAAATTTCGTCTTTTCATTCGTTATTTTGGTTTAGAGGTTAACGACTTGAAGATACAAAATAGCCCGAAACAATATACTATAACAAGGTCATATTCTGCCAATTACTCGAAAGCCCCCATCCCGAAAAGGGCGAAGTCATATTTCACCGGATCATGGGGATCAAACGCACGCAATTTGTCGGTGAGCTCCAACACGGCTTTCCAGTCATCCTGCTTTCGGGTGAGCAGGCCTAGCTGCCTTGCCTGCCGCCCCGTATGCACATCCAACGGTAAAAGCAGCGCCGACATCGGAATCTGTTTCCACAGGCCAAAATCCACTCCCCGGTCATCCTGCCGCACCATCCAGCGCAAATACATGTTCAAACGTTTAGCTGAAGCTCCCCTGTCAATATTGGATACATGTTTTTGCGATCGGCGCTCATAGGACACGTCAAAAAAAACCTGCCGAAAGTAGCGCAAGGCTGAAGCCACCGTTTGATCGAACTGGTAACCTTTGGTAAAAACCGCTTCCAACCCATCATGATTCTCATAAATATTTTTGAGTGAGCGCAAAAAAAACAGGCAATCCACACCATTAAACGTTCGATGTTTAAAATCAAGAAAATCTCCCCAGTCAGCCTCTTCCGTATCTTTTAAAAAGTCGAACGGTTTTTGATCCATCATCGCCATCAGTTTAAACGCATTTTTAATGATGGTTGGCCGTTGCCCCCAGGCAATGGTAGCCGCAAGAAATCCGGCGATTTCAACATTTTCTTTCCGTGCAAATTGCCGGGGAATCTGTATGGGGTCGGTGGCTATAAAATCCGGATGATTATATTGGCTGGCCTTTTCGTCCAGCAGCTGGCGCCGTTCTTCGAATGTCTCCATGTGCTTTAATTAAACGTATTGCCATTGAACGGCTGCCCGGCAAAAGCTTTCCGTCAGTCTCCATCAATGTCAACTAAATAACAAGGAAGAATAAGACGTGTTCAAGATCTTGATTGTCAATCGGTGATTTAGTAGCTAATCTTCAATCCAACCATCGCGCATACGGATAATCTTATCCGATTGGCGAGCAAAATCTTCATCGTGGGTTACAATCACCAATGTTTGGTTAAACTGGTCGCGGAGTGTAAAAAACAGGTCGTGCAAATCTTCCCGGTTTTTGGAATCCAGGTTACCCGAGGGTTCATCGGCTAAAATCATGGCCGGATCATTAATCAAAGCCCGGGCAACAGCTACGCGCTGGCGTTCGCCGCCAGACAATTCTGCCGGCTTATGAGTCATCCGGTCTTTTAATCCCAAAAAATGGAGCAAATCCCGGGCTTTAGCTTCCGCCTCCTTTTTCGACTTTTTAGCGATGAAAGCCGGAATACACACATTCTCCAAGGCATTAAATTCGGGGAGTAAATAATGAAATTGAAAAACGAAACCTATTTCGCGATTTCGGAAAGCAGCTAAGCGTTTCTCATCCATTGCAAACACCGCCTGATCGCGAATGGCCAAATCGCCTGAATCGGGCTTGCTCAAGGTTCCCATAATCTGCAATAAGGTTGTTTTTCCGGCACCGCTAGGGCCTACAATGCTGTACAGTTTTCCTTGGGGGATGTGCAAGTTGATGCCTTTAAGCACCTGAAGCTTGCCAAACGATTTGGTTATATTTTGAACCTCAATCAAACTAGATAGATTTTAATGAGCCCTAAAGATAATTAAAGTAAGACGATTTCGCGAACCAAATAAAACACATATAAGCCCAACAATACGACACCGGTTACCCAGTTAATTTTCCAGCGTTTAATTAATAGAAGCAACGCAAAAGCAATAACGGATGCAAAAAGGATGAAAGAAGATTCCAATAAATTCTGACCTCCGGCTTCAATGGTTCCCCCATAAATAAACATGGCAATCATAAACGGTAAGCCCAGGCCAACCAAGATATCAAAGATATTGGATCCAATAGCATTGCTGATTGCCATATCGCCCCGCCCTTGCTTGGCTACAATTAGTGACGATATCAAATCGGGCACCGAAGTTCCAACCGCCAAAACCGTCAACCCAATAATAGCCTCAGGAATATCGAGAATATATGCAAAATGAATGGCTGATTCAACCAAAACCCAGCTTAAGCCGGCAATCAATACAATGGACACAAAAAATACGAGGTAGTACTTTTCTGCTTTGGGAAAAATGAAACCGAGCATTTTGTCGACCATATTCGACGCTGCTGGTTCCTCACCGCTTTCGGGCTGCTCATCAGGAGTAAACTCCATATCCTTATAGGGAAATATTTTTCGCCACCGAACGACAGCAACCACATAAATCACATAAACACATAGAAAAGCAGCGGCATCCCACATACTGAAGCTTCCATCGAAAATCCCCCAGAGCAAGAGCGCCACAGCAATTAAGTAAAATAAAATATCGCGAATAACAGGCTGCCAGGTTAACACCGTTTTGCGAACCAATGCCACCACACCAACAATTCCGAGTAAGTTAAAAAGGGCACTTCCAACGATGCTTCCAATTCCAATCGCTTCGTGATCTCCTTGTTTCAGAACTGAAAAAAGAGCGACAAACAATTCCGGTGCGCTGGAACCAACAGCCATCAGCGTGGCACCAGCAGCATCAGACGACAACTTCAAATCACTTGAAATCCGATCGAGAGAAACAACAAAAAACTGATCAACAATGCGTGCCAATAGGATAAAACAAAGCAGCATTGCCAAACTATACAATACAATTGGCATGATTTTGAGTTAAAGGGTTCAGTCCTTTAATTTTCCTTCTTTTTCCGGAGAAAGTTCAGCGTTCGTTTCTTCGAGCTTGGTCGAAGCCTCCTCAACCTCGTGGCTCAGTTGGTTTGTCTTTTCTTCAGTCTGTGCAGAAATGGATTCTACCTCCTGCGATAATTTAGACGTTTCTTCTTTCATCTTTGAAGAAACCTGATCAATATCCTGACTGATTTTCTTGGTTTCACTTTTTACCGTTGACCGGATATCATCGACATCACGTTTAAATTCGCTGGTGTTATCTTCAAATTCACGTTTAATCTCGTTCGTTGCCTTTTTAAATTCACGCATCCCTTTTCCAAGGGTTTTGGCAATATCAGGAATGGCTTTTGATCCAAAAAATAAAAGCGCCAACATCATCACCAACACGATTTCACCACCACTAATAAACAGCATATGCAGGGTCATTTTTTCAAAATTTTCAACAAATATACAAACAAGTTCAGTACATCGGTAACCAAAGCGACTTTTCGGTTTAAAAAAAAAGAGCCCCGGCTAAACTAGCCGGGGCTCCCAAGTAAGTCTCTGTAAATTATTTTCTTTTAGCAGCAATTTTCACTGCTCTTTTTTGTGTATCGTACGAAATTGGCGTTGCGATAAACAAGGAAGAGTAAGTACCTACCACAACACCTACCAGCAAGGCAAAGGTGAAGCCCTGGATGGATGTACCACCAAACAGGAAGATAGCCAACAATACCACAAAGGTACTCAATGAAGTACTGAAGGTACGACGCAATGTTGAATTCATGGCGTCATCCACGTTTTCTTCACGGTTACGTTTTGGGTGCAGCCCGATGTATTCACGAATACGGTCAAAGACCACTACAGTATCGTTAATTGAATAACCCAATACCGTTAGAATAGCCGCAATAAATGCCTGGTCAATCTCCAAAGAGAAAGGCAACAGACCATAGAACACCGAGAAGATACCTAACACGATGATCGAATCATGCGCCAGAGCAGCAATCGCTCCCAATCCATATTGCCAGTTACGGAAACGAATAAGGATGTAGAGGAAGATGATGATCAGCGAGAAGGTAATTGCAATCAAAGCATCTTTCTTAATATCATCAGAAATGGTTGGTCCCACTTTCTGAGAACTCATCCGGTGATGATCAATAAAGCCGTCCATATCCATTTGCCCGATAAAGCCGCCTTCCTTCAATCCTTGTAGCAACAGTTGCTCAACTTCATCATCGATATCGTCGGTCAGTTCATCAATTTTATATTCTGTCGTGATTTTCACCTGGTTGCTTCCACCAAATGTTTTCACTTCAGGAGCTTCTCCGTATACAGCCGTCAGGGATTTACCCACATCAGCCACTTTTACATCCTCATCAAAACGAACCACATAAGTACGTCCCCCTTTGAAATCGATACCGTAGTTAAACCCTCGTGTAGCGAACGACAAAATAGAGATGACAATCAAGGTACCAGAAATGATGTAAGCGATTTTACGTTTCTCCAGGAACTTGATGTTCGAATGTCTCAACCAGTTATCAGTCAGTTTTGAAGTGAAAGTAATTTTCGCATCCTTACCCAGCTGACGTTCGAAAATCAAACGAGTCAAGAAGATTGCACAGAATAATGAAGTAAAAATACCTACAATCAAAGTAGTTGCAAATCCTTTAATCGGACCTGAACCGAACATGTATAGAACGATACCTGTCAGCAAGGTTGTTACCTGACCATCGATAATCGCTGAATAAGCATTTTTATAACCATCGGCAATCGCCAGCTTCAAGCCTTTACCGGCGCGGCGCTCTTCCTGAATACGTTCGTAAATCAGCACGTTGGCATCCACCGACATACCAATTGTCAATACAATACCGGCAATACCTGGCAGCGTCAAAACAGCACCCAATGAAGCCAGTACTCCAATCACAAAGAACAAGTTGGCCAGCAAGGCCATATTGGCGGTCAATCCAGCGTTTTTACTGTAGAAGAAGAACATGTAAGCCAATACCAGCACGAAGGCAATGAAGAAAGACCACATACCACTGCTAATCGCTTCTTGTCCCAGTGAAGGTCCAACAATTTCTTCTTGAAGGATACGGGCAGGAGCAGGCATTTTTCCTGACTTCAGAATGTTTGCCAAGTCTTTCGCCTCTTCAACAGATTCCAAGCCTGAAATGCTTGAACGTCCTCCGGTAATCTCACCGTTTACATTGGGGAATGAACGAACATAGTCATCCAATACAATGGCGATTGATTTGCCTACATTTTCTTTGGTCAATCGAGCCCAGGTTTTTGCACCTTCCGAGTTCATGGTCATGCTCACTTCCGGACGGCTACCAAATTGTTCGTAGTCCTGACGAGCATCTACAATCACATCACCTTCCAGTGGCGCACGGCCATCACGGCTGGTTACTTTAATCGCAATCAAGCGATAGTAATTTTCACCTTCATCCACAGCTTTCGAAGTCCATTTGAACTGAAGGCTTCGTGGGATGATCGATTTTACCTGAGGCATATTCAGGTAAGTATTAACGGCCGAAGTATCTTTTACATGAGCCGTACCCACAACAGGTCCGGGATACAATTGTCCGTCGGCCGTTGTGCTTGGGTTTAACACCGCAAACAAAGGATAGTTTTTTCTGAAGTCAGCCATGTTATCCACTCCTGTTGAGTCGGCTGTTTCAGTTTCCAGCTCTTCCAACAACGAACCTTCTTCGTCTGTAGCAGCATCTGCTGTTTCATCGGTCTCCGTAGCCTCTGCTGAGTCTGTTTCTTTATCAGCAGCATCCAGCTCCTGTATTTCTTTCAGTTGCTGATTCACTTGCAACATATAGGGATACACTTCGCTGTTATCCCAGGTTTCCCAGAATTCCAGGTTTGCTGTTCCTTGTAACAGTTTACGTACCCGTTCCGGATTATCAACTCCTGGCAATTCAACCAAAATACGACCACGCGTTTGCAGGGGCTGCACATTAGGCTGAGCAACACCAAAACGGTCAATACGCGTCCGGATAATGTTGAACGAGTTTTCAATGGCTGCATCCGTTTCCTGACGGATAACCTGCAACACTTCGGCATTGCTTGAATTGTATTTTACTTTATCTTTTAACTCCAGCGTATTGAAAATAGCTGCCAAGCGAGCATTCGGATCAGTCTCTTCGAAAGCACGTCCGAAAAGCGTTACGAAATCATCCTGGCTGTCGCGCTGCAATTCCTGCGCACGCTTAATCGCTGCATTAAATGTTTCATCGGCACTGTAGTTCGACAACGACTTAATCAAGTCAACAACCGAAACTTCCAGCGTTACGTTCATACCACCTTTCAAGTCAAGACCCAGGTTCATTTCCAGGGCTTTCACTTCTTTATAGGTATAACCACGCAAGCCTAACAAGTTATAAACTTCCTCACCGGCAATCGAGTCCAGGTAGTTCCGTTCCTTTGTTTCATCACCCTGAGCGTACTCCTGGGCATCGCGTTCTACCTGCTTAGCTTTAAAGGTAAACGTAAGCTGGTAAACACAAACCAAAGCCAGTAAAATGGCAAAAGTTCTGATTAATCCTTTGTTTTGCATTTGTCTAAAATTTAGATTTTATGTGTTTATTTAATTTTAAAATGAAGTCAGCATCAGAGCCGGGATGAGCTCACAACAAGACCTTTAAGCGAATAAAAATTCGACTAAAACCTTATGCTATTGGAGGGTTGTCATCGGAGCTGGCGTGATGACAAATCATAAATTCCAGAAAATGGATCATGGCATTTTGAGGCGAACGTTCTTTCAACGATTCGGCCTTTAGCACATGGTAAGCTTTCTGGTTATGATAGGCCGACAAGAAACGATCCTGGCCTTTGGAAAATAATAATTTTGAAATCAATCGGTCGGAGCCGGTACGAAGCTTAAAGCTGCTCACCGGATTACAGAAAACAACCTGCGACCGATCAAACTGGTGTTCCGCAGTATCTTGTGTTTGGTTGACCACTTGTTCGGGAACTTGATCGTGACACATATCAAATACCACAGCCCCTGCAACGATGGCTATAAACATCAGCAGGCGTAGCATGATTTCTTTGGATATGTGCGTTTTTAGTTTCACCAGATTCTTATCAACTGGTCGCAAATATATTCATTTTTGTGAAATATCGATGGAAAACAAACGGGTATTTTAAAACAGCTCCAGTCATTTCCGGGGCCTTGAAAATGAAATCGTTTCGTATTTGTAATCAATAACACAATGATACTTCTTCAGCAAATCGCTTCCCAAAAGGCCACAAATTCGGATATCGCGGTATTTCCGGTAAATCTCATTCACATGATCGAGGTTAATCAAGGCCACTTTCTGTTCTTTTATTTTCAGTTTCCCGAAAGCCATTGATCGCAATTGCCCCACGGACGTTTCCACCATGCCTTCACTAATCCCGGCACTCTGATATTCTTCATCCGAAGACGGTTCAATCAACGTAAAATACTGATCCAGTCGCCGGTCAAATACCGTTTTTGACGCACCGCTATCCACAATCCAATAGCCTTTTTCGCCATCTTCAAAGGTTCCTTGCACCAGCAGGTGGTAATTCTGGTGCTCCAATTCAATCAACTCAACAGGTATTTTTGCCATAATAAAAAAAGTGCCCCTGCACATGCAGAGGCACTAAATATAGTATAATAAAATCCGATTTTACTACAGTTCAAGCAAAGCATTCACATTGCTTACCCCTTCGGCGCTGGAAGCCATTTTTTCTTTTTCAGCGTCAGAAAGTGAAATCTCAACGATTTTCTCAATTCCGTTTTTACCCAGAATACAAGGAACACCTAAAGAAATGTCGTTCAAACCGTATTCGCCTTCCAACAAAGCCGAACAAGGGAACATCTTTTTAGAATCCAAAGCTATGGCTTTCACCAATTCAGAAACAGCAGCACCTGGAGCATACCATGCACTTGTTCCCAGCAATTTGGTTAATGTAGCACCACCAACTTTAGTTGCTTCAACTACTTCAGCCATTTTTTCTTCCGTCAGGAATTCTGAAACAGGAACGCTGTTGCGTACCGCTTTCTCAATCAATGGAACCATACCGGTATCCGAGTGACCACCGATAACCATACCTTCAACATCAGACTGAGGGCATTCCAAGGCTTCAGCTAAACGGAATTTGAAACGAGCGCTATCCAAGGCACCACCCATACCGATGATTCGGTTTTTAGGAAGACCAGTTGCTTTGTGAGCCAGGTAAGCCATCGTATCCATAGGGTTACTTACCACAATCAGGATCACGTTTGGAGAATACTTGATCAGGTTCTCTGAAACGGTTTTAACGATGCCTGCATTGATTCCAATCAATTCTTCACGAGTCATTCCTGGCTTACGTGGAATTCCACTAGTAATCACAGCTACATCGCTACCAGCTGTTTTTGAATAATCGTTTGTCGTTCCGGTAATGGTTGAATCAAAACCATTCAACGATGCCGTTTGCATCAAGTCCATGGCTTTACCTTCGGCAAATCCTTCTTTGATGTCAACTAAGACAATCTCGTCCGCGAAATCTTTAATGGCGATATATTCAGCACAACTAGCACCTACAGCACCTGCACCAACAACTGTTACTTTCATAATTTTGTTCTTTTTATTTTATAAAAAATTTAACGTTGACAAAGATAAAATGTATTTTCAAATAGCCTAAAAATATCGCACGGCCTTAACAATTTAATAACTGATTGATAAACTGTTTCGATCATACGGCCTACACATCATTGCTGAAGAACGACGACTTAAAACAGACAGCAGGAAGTCGCCCCCTACGTCCAATTATTCCGAATACGGCGCACCTACGAATGAACTTTTAGTAAAGCCCTGTTTTTCGTTTATTTTTTCACCCACACACCCCCTATTGCTGTCAATTTGTAAGTTCATCCGAACAAAAAAGAGTTGTTTCATCCACCAGGGCTTTCGCTCGTCACTGCTCCCCTCAAACGAAAGCGTTGAATCCAGAAATGGGTTCTCATGCTATGAATACATCAAACCCGACTAAGGCATCCCGCTTAATAATGTTCCAATTGCCTGATGAATTTCACTTATTTTAAAATTACAATGTCCATATCGATCCAATACCGGAATAGGAATAAATAAGGGGTTTGCACCAACCTTCGTTGCATATTCTCCCTGATGACTAAACAAGGAGACATGGTCGAATTCAGTATGCATGGATAATAGCGGAGTATACAACAGACCTGTTGTTTCATAGTTTGCGATTTCCTCTTTAGCCCGCTCCCAGTTTGGACGACAGATACGCTCCACCGTCAAGTTCAGCTTGCGATCGTTATCCGATCCCTCGTATTGAACGGGTGGGTATTTATTATTATACGGATTTCCTCCCAGCCTCATGATGGCATCATTGGTAGCCATGATGGGGAATCGCAACACTTCAACCAATGAACGAATGACATCTTCCGGTGCCTGGGTTGCCATGTTCACAGGAATACCGGCACAGGCAATAAACTGCCTGATTTTATTTCCTCCATTATACCTGTAATCGTTTTGAAGAACCTCAGCAATAGCCCTAGGCAACTCACCTGCTTCCCAGGCGTACATGGTATTTTTTGAAACTCCTCGTGGGCTTCCAATGTTGATGCCGCTCACGCTTGGCCCAAAGAAATACTTAAACAACACATGCGCATGACCATAATACTGTAGCTGATCATAGAAATTACCAATAGGACAGCAAGTGGCGATTGCGGCATCAAACAATCCGGGGTTCTGCTCAGTGGTTAGTACCGTAATTAACCCACCTTCTGAAACACCGGCCAATAATATTGCAGAAGGGTCGTCGTATTCCGACTGCTCAAAAAAAGTCGTCAGCAAACTGCGTAGCTGCAAAATATCCTCAACAGCATCGAGCACAACCAAGCCATTGGCCCGGTAGCTTGTTGAAGCATAACCTACAGGCAATGTTTGCCCCATATAATCGATGCCATTGAGAAGAATGTCCTTTATTTCAACTCCTTCTATTTTATCGGCAGGCAGCTCTACCGGCTTTGTCACATCAACATAGCCATGGGCATAAACAATCAGAATCTTAAGAGGAAGAGCATTCCAGGTTTCCGGAAGTACAATTTCATAGGCTGCACCATCCACCAGGGTACCCTCACTGTCAATCTCGGTGATATGAGCATCTTTCAGCGCTAAGTGCGACTCTTCTTCAGCTTCCATAAAGTTTCCTTGACAGCCCCAAAGGAATACTGACGTAAATAAGATGAGGAAAACGGGCTGCAATCTTCCCTTTTTTAAAAATAAAGTTTTCATGGCTTTTTATTTTATCAGGTAATAATCCTATACGCAATAAAAAACTGATTGTTGGTTAAATAGAAGATCACCGCTGAAGCTCTTGAACAAGCTACCGGATCATTCGCTCACGGTTCATCAGTATTCATATTTGCCAAGGTATTTGCTCATACCCAAGACTCACCCAAACTGGACCACGCTGGATCGGATTTGCAATCCCCCAATTTACTTCTTCAGTTATCCTTGGCAATCTGCCATAAAATATTGGCAGGATATGTTTACCTCCTCTCCCTAACGGTTATTGGCTTGGCAAGATCACAAAGCTTCACAGCCTTAAAAAAGCTTTTAAGCTTCAATTTGCAAATCCTGACTAGCAGGGGTTCGTTCTTGTCGCTATGAGCGTCTTCCTGAACTTGTTTCAGAATCGGTTGCTGGTCAGAAGTTGTCAGTTATTAAGTGGCCTCGTGCCTTCGTACGTTCGTTTCTTCTGTTGCATTTTTCCGGACAGAATCGTCTTTGGTTCAACTCCAGATCTTCTGCGTTACTTCTGTGTAGCTTCTGTATAGCTTCTGTATTCAAAAACACAGAAGATACTTTGAAATAACCTAGAAAAAATGTGGAATATCTGAACTTGGTGCGGAACAATATAGGTACAGAGACGTTTGACCACAGCTCGGTTGAAACCGGTTGGGTCTTTAAGACCGAAAACTAGGAATACAGTAGTCCTAAATAATGCAAATTAAGACGGATCACAGCATTGCTTTCAGCTCTGACACGGATAGAAATCCTTACCAGTCGAGAAGGTAAAAAAATGAAGGCGACGGGTCAAAAGATGAACTCGGCAGCTAACCGGAGCATTCGAAACACCCCAAAAGACTACTTCTAAAGTTAAACATAACGGTTCTACAGCATAAAAACCACAATTCAGTTTATCATCTTGTTTTACTAACTTGCCTTTCAAAACAATAAACAATCATTTTCATTCAAACTAATTAACTCCCCACGCTGGCGCGGGTCTGTGCCCCATGTTTTGCTTTGAAAAAGCAAAAGCTGACAGGCAAGCCACCGATTACAAATGCGGCCCCAGCGGGGGCCTCGGCGAGTCTTACTGATCGGATGACTTGGAGTCATCTGATCAGTACCGCCGACAGACAAGCCTCCAGTCCTATCTTCTCCATCATTCGTCTTTCGTCAAAATAACTGATTAGCAATATCAATTATTATTGCTAATTTAACCCTGCTACCGCGCGATTTCATCGCGTGGTTTAATCAAAGTTATTGATGAGAAAATAGATTACATCCATTATAATCCAGTTGAAGCAGGATTGGTTTTCAGAGTTGAAGATTATTTGTATAGCAGTGCAGTGAACTATTCAGGCGGAAAAGGGGTATTGAATAATGTCATCGTTGTAAAGTAGAGTCTAAAGACCACGCGATGCAATCGCGCGGGGGCGCGGGCGTCAAATAGATGCAATTTCATACGTCAAAATTACGCCATATTGTGACATTTAAATGACGTATTAATTTATTATACTTGACGTAATATCTTTATAGCAGAGCTGTTAACTTTGTCTAAAATCAATCTCATTTATATCATAAAAATGAATTCACATACTAGAATAAAACAACTAAGAGAAAGTAAAGGATTATCACAGGAAGAACTAAGTGAGAAAGCAGGACTTAGCTTACGGACAATACAAAGAATGGAGAATGGAGAAGGTGTACCCAGAGGGAGTACATTAAAAAATCTTGCTTCCTCTTTAGATGTGTCATCGGATTATTTTTCGAATCTTCCGCAAGAAAAAATAGATGAAATTCAGTCCGTTCCGAATAATCCAGACAGAATTAAGATTAGAATTCCTTGGTATCTTATAGGTTTTGCAATTATTGGTGGAGCATTGGGCTTTCTTGTTGGAATAATATTAATGTTCATGAAATTTACATCTGATACTCAGCTGGAAGGGATATTAGCAATAACTATTTCTATTTTATTCGGAGCAGTTGGTATGGTTATCGGAAATTATATAGAAAAGAAGCATCAATAAAATAAACGCAATCAATGTATTATACAAAAATTAAACGAATTATACTTGCTTTCTTTTTTTTAATAACATGGAGTTGTACAGACAGAGAAGCAATAATAGATTCTTTAGATACTGAAATTGACACACGTTCAATTCAGTTCAAATATGACAAATTTAGCGATGCTCAGAAAGAATCGGAAAAAATGAAAAGACCGTTATTAATGTATTTTACCTCTGACGGTTGTGGCTGGTGCTTAAAAATGGAACGCGATGTCTTTTCAGACACAACATTGCAAAATTTTATAAATGAAAACTTCATATGCTCCAAAGTCTATTTAAAAAGACCAGCTGCCGCAATGAAAACTAAGGACTATAAAAAGTTAAACAAATCAAAACTTGACTTTATGGCTTTATACCATATAGAGGGAGCTTTTCCTACCTTCGTAATTTTTGATACTAATGGCAAGCTAATAAAAAAGGAAAGTAAATATATGGATGTTCAAGAATTTGTCCAATTTGCCAAAGACGGGTTATAATGAATGACAAATAAACAACAACAAACATCGAGTAAACGGCTGACGGACTAATAGTCCGCCAGTGCGCCTCTCACACCACCATCCATTCGGGATAGCATTCCAAAGTTATCAACAGGTGTTAATTAAACCAATACGACAGTTTGACCACCAGTGCCCGGTTACGGGAGTTCCAGTCGCCGGTAAAGTAGTTGTCGGTATACACCACAAAAAAGTCGGACACCGGCGCATACCGCCATTGAAACCGCATATTCACATTCATGTTGTCAATCTGCTCGTTGTATTGCACAAAGCTGGAGAGAAAGACTTTATCCGAAAAGGTGACATCCAGCTTGGGGCCAACCAGCCACATGCGGGTGGTTTCAAACGGGTCGGGCAAACGAATGTTGCTGTAGCTTAAATTCATGGCAAAGTTCACATAGGGCTGAATGCGGTAGCCCACCATGCCTTCCAGCAAATCAATATCGCCATTAAAAAACTCCCCTTTGGTATAGGAACCCGACCACTTGAAGTTCTTCCGGTTGTCGGATTCGTACTCGAGCCAGCCCCCGCGGTAGCGGTATTCAGAACCGGCGGGCAGAAAAACATCATTCTGGTGGGTAGGGTCAAAATCCTGCTGAAGATGAACAAAGTAATCCACGAAACCGAACTTGGCTTTGGCCCGGCTCTCGAACTCAAACTGGTAGCCCAGGGTTTGCTGGTGATCAATCTTATCAAAATCGGTGTCGTAAAAATTTTCACTTTCCGCAAAAATACCATGCGCCACAATTTTCTTGTTTGGCACCCAGGTATAGTTGAAGGAAGGCCCCAGGAAGTTGTAGCCCGTGCGCCGCACAAAGCCCACTTCGGCCCTGTAGTCAGTCCCCACACTGGTTTGCGACAGCCCAAAGCCAATGTTCCGGGTTTTGTATTCCAGCGATGCCCCTTGCGCGTATTGCCCCCGGCTGTGCTCTTCCTCATCAAAGGATTGATGATAAAAGAACTTGCCATTCCAGGTATTGTCGCTCGATGCCAAATTGTAGTCGAGCCCGGCCACCCGGTTATAATCCTGCACACCGCCCGGCTCGTTGATGTTTTCTTTATTCACCAGAATCACCCCCACACTTGAGCGGGCAAACAATTTGCGCTGCACCGAAGCCACCGCAAAATTCCGGGCGGGCAAAAAGGCCGTCTTTTCGGTTTGCATATCCATCAGCCCCAGCCGCCAGTTGTTATTCAGCTTGCCACTCAGCCGAGCGCCAAACAATACCGGGGCATCCAGCCCAATGCGCCGCGAGAAAAACGGCGTAACCACATCGTAACCATAGCCGGCAAACAGGTCGGAATTTTCGAGGAAGAATTGCCGCTTTTCAGGAAAGAACAATTCAAAGCGGTCCAGGTTGGTCACCTGCTCGTCCACCTCGGCCTGCGCAAAATCGGGGTTATAAGTCAGGTCCAGGTTCATGGAGGTGGTTACGCCAATCTTGGCATCAAAACCAAAATCCTTGCGATAGTCGGCCTTGGTGCCCGCCTCATAATCTTTGGACCCAGAACCATACACATAAGGAATCAGCGAGAACATGGTTTTCGATTTGGGCAGAGGCTCTTCCCATTCCAACACGCCGGTATAGGCCAGCGAGGCCGTTGGGAATTGTCGGGGCACCGGAGCCCACGACGATTTTTCGTTACGCTTCAAATCGAGCCGGCTAAAATTCACATACCACCGATCGGTTCCCGACTTAAACCGGATGGAGCGAAAAGGAATGCGCATTTCAGTCACCCAGCGGTCGTCGTAATGCACGGTTTTGGATTCCCACTTACAATCCCAGTTCAGGTTAACCGCACTTCCATCATACATGATCCCATCCCATTTGGCTCCGGAAGCCGAGGCTCCAAACGAAAAGCCATTGGTTTGATCCAGAAAGGTATCGAAGAAAACCAGGAAGTTATCGTTATTTCCAAAAACGAAATCGCGCCGGAAAGACTCCATGATTCGTTTGCCCGGAATGGAATCGTAAAACGTAAAGCCCAGGTAAAAGGCTTTATCATCGTAGGTCATCACCACTTCGGTTTGTGCGTCGGCCAGGCCCGTATCCACCGGAAGTACCCGGGTAAAGTTATTGGCTTTGTCGGCCTTGTGCCAATCGGGTTCATCTATTTTCCCATCAATCTGAATGGGGCTCCGGGCTCTCCTGACTTGAAGCACATAGTCTTTATTAAACGTTTGTTGAATACTATCAGGGTGCGATTTTTCGACACCCCAAACGGTGCCGGCAAGGGTTTGCAGAAAGACAAACAACAGCATGATGTTTCTCATTACTTTAGGCTATTCTGGTTGGTTTAGAATTCTAAAAGTACAAAAAACAAATAACTCCGGATCTAATTATACTGATTGATAATCGGATCCGGAGTTACGTCACTAAAAATTGGCAGTTCGCCTATAGCATGTCTTCAAGCGGATGCATCAGAATGCGATCTCCTTCCTGCAGGCCTTCCAACACCACAGTCATCCCCTTATTTTCAGCACCCAGCTCAACCGGCTGCTTGGTAATTTTACCACCATGCTTGAGAAAAACAATACGCTGCAAACTATCGGTATAAACAGCTTCGATCGGAATAATCGGACGATCACTGTAATGATCAATAATAATGTGATTGGAGCAGGTCATACCGGGTTTTAAGTCCTCATCACTTTCATTTAAGCGAATGACCACTTTAAACACCTTCATATCAAAACCCTGATGATCTTCACCAATAGAGGCAATATAAACCACTTCGCCGGTATACGATTTATCCGGCAAGGCATCGAGGGTAATATTTACGCTATCGCCTTTGCTGATTTTAGCGATGTCGATTTCCTTGACATAGGTTTCGGAAATCATTGTAGACATATCCGGGAGTGCTGCAAGCAGTGGACGCCAAATATTGATTTCATCATCCTTCGAGAACTTTCGTCCGTTCCAGGAAGTACCAAACATCACAATCCCATCCTGAGGTATTGTAATACGGGTGGCCCCTATGGCTTTCTGATAGGCCATTCCCGCTTTTCGCTGGTAAGCTCCGGATCTGCAGGGACTCCAGCCATCAATATTATTAGCAAAAATTTCATTCTTGACATAAAAAATCCAACTAATGCCCATATCGCATGTGCTTGTCCAGTATTGCCTGTCCCCCTTCATATCTTCAGTATTTTCCCAAAAAGCAATTTTGATCTATGCATCAACCTTGCCATCACTTCTTAAAAAGCCAAAATGACTCCGCGCGAAAAGAGCGCTAGCTTCCAGCTTATTGGTATTCTTAAAAAAATCTTTGGTGAGAACGTTTTCCCATTCGAGCAGCTTCAATTCGGGCAGCAAAAGCCAGGTATCTTCCCAGTTGCAATCGGCTGGTAGGGCGGCCGTGTTAAGTGGCAAAACGATCAACAAATGATCATCCTCAAAATGACGGCAAAATGCAATCAAGTGTTTTCTGTATTTGCCTTCAACTTCGACCGGCACATAACTGCCTTTCAAAAAAAGATTTTCGTGCTCTTTACGTTCTTTCAATGTCAGGTACGTCAGCCATTGTTTGATGTGCCCATTGTCAGCCCGCTGCAATAATTTTTCTGCAAAACCGAAAACATCTGATTGACTGCCACGAATCAGCTCATCCAAATCATCATCTAATTGCTCATAGTCCACCGAATTGCGGTTGTCCGGGTCAACAAAACTAAGGTTCCACCGCTCGCAGCCTTGATACGTATCCGGAATTCCGGGGCACGTGTTTTTCAAAATAAGCTGGGTGAGCGAATTGATGATGCCGTGAGGAATGACCTCTTTCATAAAAACGAAGAAATGTTGCGAAAATTCGCTGTTGGATGCTGCAATTTTCTGAATAAATTGCAGCGTTTCCTCCTCATAGTTTTCATCCGGATCACTCCACGAAGAATGTACTTTTGCCTCGCGCAAAGCTTTGACCAGATAGTCCTGCAAACGCGTTATAAATAATTGATCAAACGTTCCATCCATCGGAGAATGAGCACAAAGCACCTGGTAAATAAAATACTCATCGTTGGCCGTTGGTATTTCTTTTTCTCGGTCAAAAACTTTATGCATCTTATTCATCCTGCGCCAGCTTCTGGTAGCATCTTTCCACTTTTCAGGAATGTCACTGAGCACATTCAAGCGGGCACGGGCATCCTCTCCACGCTTGGTGTCGTGCGTTGAAGTGGCATTCAATGTCAGTGGATTTCTTTCCTGTCGTTCTTTCATTAACTGATGAAAAGTTTCGGTGTGAATACCGAAGTAGCCGGGCGAATCTCCCACCTCGTTATGACCGATAAACGGATTGTAGGAATAGAACGCCGTATCTTCAATTCCTTTAGCCATTAGCGGCCCGGTAAATTGCATGCAATGCCTGAAAAAGATATCAATCCGTTCAATTTCCTTCTCACTTTTGATATCAGATAACAAGAATAGCTTTCGCAAAACCTCCAGCGAATTTTCAAAGCCTTTATTTGCCCTAATAGCTGAATCAATAATGGCATTGACCTGTTGTTTTTCGCTTTTTGAGAAGCTGGATGGGGCTTGGTAAATTTTATAAACCGGACAAAACACCAAAAACTCGGCCAATCCATCTCTCACATTTTGCTCATTTATTTCTGTCTCTGCCACTGTTTTGATCGACAAACACTCCTGAGTCAAATTATCCAACTCACCTTTAAACCGATTATAAAGGATAAACCGATTTTTCTTATAAAAAACATCCCGGTATTGGTCTGTTTTTTTGATCCAGTCGCTGTAGTAGGAGTAAAAAACCGGTCCCTTCTCCGGATTGGTCAGTAAATTATTCACCAGTCCTAAAAAATCATAGCCGGTTGTTCCCTCCACCGGCCAGTTTTCAGGTATTTTTTCATCTTTTTCAAGAATTTTTTCAACAGTGATATGAATTGTTTCTCCACTTAATTCCCGCAGCCGCTGCAGGTATTCGGATGGGTTAAACAAACCATCAATGTGATCGACCCGAATGCCATCGACCTGTTTTTTTTCGATCCACTTTTCAATTAGCTCGTGGGTCGCTTTAAAGACATTCTTATTTTGAATATTCAGGCAAATCAATCCGTTGATGGTAAAAAACCGACGGTAGTTAATCAACCGCTCGGTTTCTTTCCAATATGTTGGCCGGTAAGATAAGTTTTCCAGCACGACCTTCATCTGCTCGGAATTGGCATTGACAATAGACAAACAGTAATTGATGTGATGAATGACATCGGGGTTTTCCACAGAAAGAGCAGACAGTTTTTGCTTGTTCCTATCCCATGGTAATTTCTCCATATCAAACAAGAAATCATGAATCTCGCCTGGAATTTTTAAATCATCAACCGGAATCAATAAAAGTGGGTAAGCATTCTTTGAAAGTGGATATTCATTTTCGAAATACTTCAAATGAAAGCCGTTTTCATCAAAATGAATCGACAACTCGTGGTCATCAATTAATTGTACCAGAGGCTTCCCGAAAAAGGGTAACATTAGCTTGCCCTGCAATTTGTCATTAGGATGGTTCAGCTGAATATCAAAAAACTCCAAATAATCCGACTCATCCCCTCTTTCCAGCAAATCTGCAATCCATGGATTTTCAGCCGAATAAGCCATGTGGTTTGGAACGATGTCCTGCAGCCAGCCCATACCACGCGCATGCAGCTTTTCAACCAGTCGCTCAAGATCATCATCTGTCCCCAATTCTTCATTCAGCCGCAACGGATTGGTTACATCATAGCCATGCATGCTTCCACGCACAGCCTGAAAAACAGGAGATGCGTAAATTGTTTTGATCCCAGTCTTATCCAGGTACTGAATTATTTTTTCCGCATCGGCCAGCGTGAAATCCTTATTAAATTGCAGGCGATAAGTAGAGCCCGGATTATATCGTGTCATAGCTTTTGGTCGTTATTACTCCTGCGAAAAATAAATGATTCCCAAAGGAGGAATTAAAATATTGATTGACTGCTCCTCTCCGTGATACGGTACCGGATTGGCTTCAACACCTCCGAAGTTCCCCATACCGCTTCCTCCATATTGAGTGGCATCACTGTTCAAAATTTCAACCCAGCGGGTATCATCAGGCACTCCAACCCGGTAATTGTAACGAGGAACCGGAGTAAAGTTTACAATCACCAATACATGCTGCTGCTTTTGCTTGTCGTATCGAACAAAACTGAGAATGGAGTTTTGCGAATCATTGGCGTCAATCCATTTAAAACCATCCGGTGAAAAATCCTGTTGGTACAAGGCCGGAAAACGTTTGTAGACGCTGTTCAGGTCTTTCATAAAAAACTGTAAGCCAGAATGGGTATCGTGATCAAGCAAATGCCAGTCGAGACTGCTCTTGTAATTCCATTCTTTCCATTGTCCGAATTCCATTCCCATGAAATGCAGCTTTTTACCAGGATGGGCAAACATGAACCCAAATAAAGTGCGAAGGTTGGCAAACTTTTGCCACACATCTCCCGGCATTTTATCAATCAAACTACCCTTTCCGTGAACCACTTCGTCATGCGACAACGAAAGCATAAAATTTTCATTGAATGCATACATGATACTAAATGTCATCTGGTTGTGATGATAACTGCGGTAAACAGGTTCGTGCTCGAAATAACCAAGGGTATCGTGCATCCAGCCCATGTTCCACTTCATCCCAAAACCGAGTCCGCCGGTATACACCGGGCGTGTGACCATTGGCCAAGCGGTGGATTCCTCGGCGATGGTTTGCACATCTGGAAATTTTGTATAAATCGATTCGTTCAGATCACGTAAAAATCGAATGGCATCCAGGTTTTCGCGGCCTCCATGTTCGTTGGGGATCCACTCCCCTTCTTTTCGCGAATAATCAAGGTACAGCATCGATGCCACTGCATCCACACGAATACCGTCAACATGAAAACGATCCAGCCAACTGTGGGCACTACTGATCAGGAAATTACGGATTTCATTTCTTCCATAGTTGAAGATGTAACTACTCCAGTCCGGGTGATAACCTTTGCGGGGATCCTCGTGCTCAAACAAGTAAGTACCGTCAAAAAAATGTAATCCATGCTGATCGCCCGGAAAGTGTGAAGGCACCCAGTCGATGATAACTCCAATATCGTTTTGGTGCATGACATCAACAAAATGCATAAAATCATCAGGTGTGCCAAAACGGCTAGTTGGAGCAAAAAAGCCAACCACCTGGTACCCCCATGAACCTGAAAATGGATATTCGGTTACCGGTAAAAGCTCAACATGAGTGTAGCCGAGTTCTTTCACGTAAGCACTTAATTGGATGGCCAACTCGTGATAATTCAGCGGGCGCATATCTTCTTCAGGTTTGCGACGCCACGATTCCAGTTGCACCTCATAAACGGAAAACGGACTGTCGAGTGCATTATTCTTTTTTCTTTTCTTCATCCATTCGCCGTCATTCCATTGGTAGGCATACTCCCAAACCACAGAGGCTGTTTTGGGTGGTTGCTCGCTGTAAGTTCCGACGGGATCTGACTTTTCAACCTGGTAATTATCGTATTTCGAGGTAATGAAATATTTGTAGGCCTCACCTTGACCAATCCCTGGAATAAAGCCCTGCCATATTCCGGATTCATCTTCGCGAAGTGTCAACAAGTGCGAACTTTTGTTCCACCCGTTAAAATCACCGATAACTGAAACCGTTTGGGCATTGGGCGCCCAAACCGCAAAGAAAGTTCCCAGTTTGTTATCGTGTTCTAAAATGTGAGCTCCTAACTTTTCGTGTAGTGAAAAATGCTTCCCTTCCCTGAACAGATAAATATCATACTCAGTAATATAGTCAGACACCTCCCAAACCGCGGCTTTGCCAACCTTGTCAGTTTGCTGAACCGCCGGACGATCGGACCTTTTTGTAACTGGTTCTTTATTTTTTGCCTTTGAAGTTTTATTTTGCTTTGCACTCATATCTCTATCGTTTATTGATTTTCAGATTCTAACTGGGTTGATTTGATTCCACCAAATCATGCAGGATTTTCTTTAATCCGTTCAGCGGAATATGCAACCAGTCGGGCCGGTTATTAAATTCATAATCTGCTTCATAAATGGCTTTTTCAATGGTGTACACCGAAAGTAGATTGTGTACCTGCCTCTCCTCGCTTGGAATGAATGAGGCATCGCCCGCAGTTGCTAAATAACTACTAATAAATACATCATACACGATTTTATACCACGCTTCCAACCAGGGCTGAATAAAATCGGTATTGCCGGCAATTTTTGTTTTGCTTTCCAACTGCGACATATAGATGGCATAGTGGAACGACCGCAACATTCCGGCAACATCTTTAAACGGGCAATATTTCAAGCTTCGGGCTGTTAATGACCGGGTGGGCTCTCCTTCAAAATCAATGATCATGAAATCCTTTCCGGTAAACAATACTTGCCCGAGATGATAATCGCCATGCACCCTAATTTTAGATGAATGAATTTTTTTCTGGTCCAGCGTTTTCTTGATGGTGGACAACAACAAACCCTCATTGGCAATAATGTCGTCAATCAATGCCCGCTGGTCTTCATCCAGCTTCTTTTTTGATGATTTGATGTCATTCATCGTTTGCTTAATCAAGGTTCGGAATGACTGATAAAGCGATTTTTGATATAACAGCGAGAATGGTTCTTCTACAAAATCTTTCTTGTTTTTCACCGACGCCAATGCCAGATGCATTTCGGCTGTCCGCTTCGCCAATAATTCAACCATCTCGATGAAGAAAGGACCGAGCAAGTCTCTCATTTTCTCCTCGCCTACATGTTCAATCAGATCATCTTTCTCGGAATAGCCACTCATCAATTCCTCCTTACCAGACCAAATACTGTCGAAAAAGCGTTCAATGGCTGATTCGGTAAACTCCCAAGCATTTCCTTCATTCGGAACAAAATCTACCATAATTCCCAAGGGCAAATTTTCCATTCCCTTGGCACGATACTCCAAGGAGCCAGCGTAAGTTGGAAAATTTTTGAACGATGTATTTTCGGTCAGGGTCTTGATAATATCCAACTCCGGATTATTCCCTTCTTCGGGGCTTCGGTACATTTTGAAAAAGAAGTCACTTTGGTACAAGAATGATGTATTGGACTGTTCAGCTGCCAGTACTTTTGAAGGCAATGGAAGCTCATCTTTATTTATTTTTATACTTAAATTTTTACTGGCAAGTCCAACAATTGAACCACTTTGATTGCTAATCTTTCCGCGTTGGTATATGATTCTAAAAATACTGTCTCGTACTTCCTTGTCATACGAACCGTCAAACATAACACCTTCGTGCCCATCAACCTCTACATCAACAACCACCGCTTCGGGGGTTTTATGCTTGACATCGAAAACTTGGTCTCCGGTTGCAATAGAAAGCGGAATAACATAGTGTTCATCCTTGCCCTCAATGTATTGAATTTCAACTAGCAGAATATATGATTTCAGTTCATTATCGGTAAACGGGATGGTTTGACTAATCTCAATCTTTTTAATTTGCTTTGATTTTCCTCGAAACCAACGGCTTTTAGTTATATACTCTTTAAGTAAGGTTGAAAGTGAGGCTTTCGTTTTCTTGTCCATCTTGTTCCAGTCAGCCGATGATAGTGACATGCTGAATTCCGGTGAAAGACCATCAAGCTGTTTATCTTCGTGGGGTTTCGTTAGCTCAAACCAAAAATAGTTTTTGAACTGTAAAGGAAACATGTATGGATCTTCACTAATCTGAGCAAATTCATTTCTACTAAACACCTCTGTCGGCACATAACCTTCAAACTCAGAAAGATCGAGTTGTGCTTGCTGCGAATATCGGGACAGGTTGATAATCACCAGTATTTTTTCTTCTTCGAAACTTCGGGTAAAGGCTAATATTTTATGATTATTCGTATCGATAAACTCAATATTTCCGCGGCTAAAAGCCTTATATTCTTTCCGTTTAGCAATTACGCGGCGCATCCACCAAAGGAGGGAAGACGGATTTTTCTGATGGTTTTCGACATTGATGAATTCGTAATGATAGTCGTGATTAAAAATTACGGGTAGAAACATGCGCTGTGGTTCAGCGCTTGAAAAACCAGCATTTTTATCGGAGGTCCACTGCATGGGTGTACGAACGCCATCGCGGTCACCCAGGTAATAATTATCTCCCATTCCAATTTCGTCGCCGTAGTAGATGATTGGTGTTCCAGGCATCGAGAACAATAAAATATTCATCAGCTCAATGTTCTTCCGGTCATTATCGAGCAAAGGAGCCAATCGTCGGCGAATTCCAAGATTTATTCGTTGTTTTGGATTTTGAGCAAACGCTTTATACATGTAGTCCCGCTCTTCATCCGTTACCATTTCAAGGGTTAACTCATCATGGTTACGCAGGAAAATTGCCCACTGGCAAGAATCCGGGATTTCCGGTGTTTGCTCCAAAATATCGATCAGGGGAAAACGGTCTTCCATGCGCATCGACATATACAAACGCGGCATTAATGGAAAGTGAAAATTCATGTGGCACTCATCACCCTCTCCAAAATACTCCGAGGCATCATCAGGCCACTGGTTCGCTTCAGCCAGTAACATTTTATCGTCGTACTTCTCATCAATATGAGTTCTAAGTTTCTTTAGAAATTGATGTGTTTCCGGTAAGTTTTCACAATTGGTATCTTCTCGTTCATACAAATATGGAACAGCATCCAATCGTAAGCCATCCACACCTATTTCGAACCAGAAATCGAGTACCTTGGTTACTGCTTTGTGCACAGTCGGATTATCAAAATTCAGGTCAGGTTGATGTGAGTAAAACCGGTGCCAATAATAGGCTTTAGCTACCGGATCCCATGACCAGTTAGAGATCTCAAAATCCTGAAAAATAATCCGGGCATCTTTGTATTTTTCCGTGGAGTCATTCCAAACATAAAAGTCACGATAAGCACTTCCTGGCTTTGCCCGTCGGGCTCGTTCGAACCATTTGTGATCGCTTGACGTGTGATTTAAAACCAGCTCAGTAATAACCCGTAATCCTTTTTTATGCGCCTCGCGAATAAAGCGCTTAAAATCGGCCATCGTACCATAATCCTCATGAATACTGGTAAAGTCAGCAATATCGTATCCTCCATCTTTCAACGGCGATTTGTAAAACGGAAGCAGCCAAATTGCAGTGACCCCTAACGATTGCAAATAGTCGAGTTTTTGAATCAATCCCTTAAAATCGCCAATTCCATCTCCATCACTATCTTTAAATGAGCGCACATGACATTGGTAAATAATGGCATCTTTGTACCATCGCTTATTATTTTCGTTTTCCATAATTTTCGTTTTTACATGAAATAGTCGAAATCTTTCTCTGAACGGACTTTACGCCGCACCTTAAAAATCTGTACTGGCATAATTCCAGGGTTAATCTCTACATAATTGTGATCGCCATTCCACAAATAATAAGCACCACTCAACAAGTCGTGCACCTGAAACGGAACATGCTGATCCATTTCAAATTCCTCGAGTGGAAACCTGATCCAGCCGGAATGGGTATGATGGGGATCGAGGCTGACAACAACCAAAATAATATTGCTCAAATCATCTGTTGTCTTGCTAAAACAAACAAGTGCCTCATTTTCGATATCATGAAACTTCAGGCTATGCGTATTTTGCAGTGCCTTATTTTCACGCCGAATCATATTTATTCGCTTAATAATTTTTTGCAAATTATTCTGCCGGCTGAAGTCCCAATTTTTAATCTCATATTTTTCCGAGTTGAGGTACTCTTCCTTTCCTGGTTTTGTCGGCGTGTTTTCCATCAATTCAAAAGCAGGACCATAGATTCCATAGTTAGAGCTCATGGTAGCGGCCAGTGCCACACGCTGTATAAACCCGGCCCGATTGGTCACCTGCAAAAACTCGGGCAATATGTCGGGGGTGTTGGGCCAGAAATTCGGTCTGAAGAATTCGCGCACATCGGTGTCAACCAACTGTTTGCAATAGGTCGTTAAATCATATTTGGTATTTCGCCAGGTAAAATAGGTGTACGACTGGGTAAACCCCTGCTTGGCTAGGTTGTACATGACCTTGGGACGAGTAAAAGCTTCGGATAAGAAGATGACATCCGGGTGTTCCTTTTTGATCTCCTGAATCGTCCAGCCCCAGAAACGCATGGATTTGGTATGTGGGTTATCTACGCGAAAAATTTTAACTCCTTTGTCAATCCAAAACGTGAAAACGCTTTTCAGTTCCTCCCACAAGTTTCGCCAGTCATCTGTTTCAAAATTCAAGGGGTAAATATCTTGGTATTTTTTGGGTGGATTTTCAGCATATTGCAAGCTGCCGTCCGGACGGTGTCTGAACCACTGTGGATGATCTTTCACATAGGGGTGATCCGGAGAGCACTGAAAGGCAACGTCCATGGCAATATCAATTCCTTGTTCTGCTGCTTCATGAATCAGCTTTTGAAAATCATCCATTGTTCCCAGTTCCGGATGAATGGCTTTATGACCTCCTTCTTTTCCGCCAATAGCCCATGGAGATCCGGGTTCTCCAGGCTCTGCTGTCACCCGGTTATTTTTACCCTTTCGGTTGGTTTTTCCAATCGGATGAATTGGGGGCAAGTAAAGCACATCGAATCCCATATCAGCTACGTATGGCAAAAAATTGATCACGTCGTTGAATGTTCCGTGCTGTTCGCCATCGGGATTTAATGACCGTGGGAAAACCTCGTACCAACTACTGAAATTTGCTTTTAAGCGCTCCACACTAACTTCAAACTCTTTTTCAGCTTGTGATACTTGCTTTTTTAATGGGTAATTACTCATCACCTGGGAAAGGCGCTGACTGAGAATGGCATCAATCCGATCTTCCAATGGGTCTTCCTTGTTTTCGAACTCGCGGATTGTATTTTTCAGAAAGTCTTCATCTTTAGCCGAAATTTCAGGGTCACTTTTTAGTGTTTCTCGGATAAGCTCAGCACCCACCAGCAAATCAACTCCATAGTCGGTTTGGGCATCAATGCGCTTAAGAATGTCGCGGTGCCACGATTTAAAATGGTCAACCCATGCGTTTACTGTATAGTAGTATGATCCAAGCTTTGAAACCTGAAATTCGCCCTCCCACCGATCATTTATCAACTGTCTCATCGGTGTGGCATGCGCTTGTTTTTCGTTCTGGTAACGGTATAGAACCTCAGCGTTCAGCACATCGTGACTGTCGCAAAAAATATCGGCAGTAACCTTGACCTTATCTTTAATAACGCGTTTTATGGGAAATTCACCACAGTTGATTTGTGGTTTTACATTTTCAATAATTACTCGTTGTAGACCATTCATAATCAATTAATTTGAATATATTAAAATTGCCTCTTTTGTCAGTTTTACTTTATCCCCCCCGGAAACTTGTTGTGGACTTTCTTCGCCTGGCCCCTTCCACTGCTTTGCCGATGAGTCAACCAATTTGTTCAATTGTCCGCTCATCGTTTCGGGTACTTCAAACTCGGTCGGCTGTTGATCGAAATTCATAAAGACCAGTATTTGCCGGCCTTCCTGCCACCGTCGCAGTGTAAAGCTTTTCCCGGTATTCGTTATTTTTAAGTTGTCCTTATCTGGAAGCCGAAGAACCGGATTCGTTTTCCGAAGGCGAATCAATTCCCTGTAAAAAGCATGCATGGCTCGTCGCTCTGAGTTGGCATGAATGTTCCAGGAAAGTTTTGACTGTTCAAATGTTTCACGAGAAGCCGGATCAGCCACTTCTTCCTGGTCATCGAAAAACTTCTTAAATTCATTCTTTCGACCCTCTTTGACCAACTGATTCAATTCCGGATCCAAATGACTGACGAAATAGTAAAAAGGGTTTCGCTCGCCATACTCTTCACCCATGAACAGCATCGGAATATTGGGCGACACCAACATTGCCCCCGCCGCCAGCTTAGCCATTTCAAAACCGCTAAGCGAAATCAGCCGTTCGCCATGCTTCCGGTTTCCAACCTGATCGTGATTTTGACTAAAAATTACGAACTGCTCACCTCCACTGTTTTTTGTTGAGTTACCATAGGTCTTCTTTCTGTATTTCGAATACACCCCATCAAAGACAAACGCTTGCCTGATCGCTTTAGACAATTGTTCAGGTTCTCCAAAATCTTCGTAATAACCTTTTCTGTCGCCTGTTGCCAACACATGTAAAGCATGATGAAAATCATCCGACCATTGTGCATTCAGGCCATAACCTCCTTTCGAAAAAGGGGAAATGTAACGGACGTCATTCAGATGGGACTCAGCAATCAAATAATAAGATTTGCCCGTTTTCGTGGTTAATTCTTCCAACTTTCCTGCCAACTGTTTCAAAATGTGTTCGGCACCAAAATCGAAAATGGCATGCACCGCATCCAACCGCAGTCCATCCATGTGAAAATCACGACACCACATCACTGCATTTTGAATAACATAATTTCGAACCTCATCTGAATGAGCACCATCAAAATTCAATGGTTCTCCCCAAGGTGTGGAATATTTTCCCGAAAAGTAATGCCCAAAATTGGACATATAGTTGCCCTCTGGTCCAAAATGATTGTACACCACATCCAACATAACAGCCATCCCTTTGCTGTGGCAGGCATCTACCAGTCTCATCAGTTCTTTGGCACCGCCATACCCCTGATGCACAGCAAAAGGATAAACACCATCGTACCCCCAGTTACAGAAGCCACTAAACTGTACAACCGGCAGTAATTCAATGGTATTAACCCCTAAATCCAGCAGATAGTCCAATCTTGAAATAATCCCCTCAAAAGTGCCTTCAGGAGAAAAAGTCCCGGTATGCAACTCGTACTGAATCATTTCTCCAAGTGGAATATTCTCCCATTTATTGTCTGTCCACTCAAAGCTATCCAGGGCAATCACTTCCGAAGCTTCGTGCACACCTTCAGGCTGCGCAAGAGATGCTGGGTCGGGAAACGCGTGCTGTCCATCCAACTCGTACTTATAGCGGGTTCCGGGAGAAGCGTCAGGAACAGTTACCGACCAATAGCCATATTGCTGCTGATTCATCGGCACCTCAGATTGTGGAAAATCAGTAACAAGTGTAACCGATGAAGCCTTTGGAGCCCATAAATTGAACGTAAAGCCTTTGTCTTTTGAACGTACTGGAAAGATTGTTTTTAGTGTCATAGATATCGTTATTTACAAATTGTCTTTTTACGACGCCATCTCAAAAAACAAACTGCACATGACCTGCTGAATTACACGGCATTAGATTTAATCCGACATTGTGGATTCTATTTCAGGAAACAAGTGTTAGCACAAATATTCGTTCTTAATTTTCGGTTCATCAATAAGCGGCCTAACACGTTTGTCTTAAAAACTTTGTTCGTCTTTTAACTTCTTTTGTTTGTGGCACGATTATTTATTTATCCACCATGGTTTCTAATTTTTCAGATATCCAGGCCCAACAGCTTGTACACTCTTTTAATAATCAATTCGCATACCAAAATGAAAAAATATAGGTCACAAGTCTTACCCGGAAAACCGTATCCACTAGGAGCAACTTATGATGGCAATGGAGTCAACTTTGCTATTTTTAGTGAAAATGCGACCAGCCTAAAATTGTGTCTGTTCCATTCAGCAAGGGATGAGCACGAATATGCCCAGGTTGATTTTGATGAAGTAACTGACTACGTTTGGCACCTCTATTTGCCAGGGATTAAACCCGGACAGCTCTACGGATATCGGGTGTACGGAAGATATCAGCCTAAAACAGGCATGCGGTTCAACTCGCAAAAGCTTTTAATTGACCCTTATGCAAAAGCTATTTGTGGACGGATCGATATTCATGAGAGCATGTTTGATTATCGTTTAAACCCCGAAGCAAAAAAACCAACACCTAAGAAAAACATTGACGACAGTGCTTTTAAAATGAATAAATGCGTGGTTATTGACACCAGTTTTGACTGGGAAGGCGTTCAAAAACCTAAAATCGCCATGCACAATTCAATTATCTACGAATTGCATGTCAAAGGCTTTACAGCGCAGCATCCCGATATTCCTGAAGAAGAACGGGGATCATACAAAGGATTGGCAAACCCGAAAATTATCAATTATTTCAAAGAGCTGGGGATCACCGCTATCGAACTGATGCCCATCCATCATTTTGCACACAATAAATTTCTGCTGGATAAAGGGCTGAACAATTACTGGGGGTACAATACTATTGGGTATTTTGCTCCTCACGCCGAATACAGTGCATCTGATTCGCAGGGAGATCAGGTTATTGAATTTAAAGAAATGGTGAAAGCCTACCACAAGGCAGGTATTGAAATAATCCTCGATGTGGTTTACAACCATACAGCCGAAGGAAATCATTTAGGTCCAACATTAGCATTCAGAGGTATTGACAATGAGAATTATTACCGACTTGAACCTGAAAATAAATATTACTACACCGACTACACAGGAACGGGCAATACGCTTAACATGCTCAATGCAAGAACCCTGCAACTCGTAATGGATAGTTTGCGCTATTGGGCCAATGACATGCAGGTGGATGGTTTCCGTTTTGATCTGGCATCAACTTTAGCACGAGGATTATATGAGGTCGGTAAACTGTCAACCTTTTTAGATACCATTCATCAAGACCCGACTATTTCTCAGCTCAAACTGATTGCTGAGCCGTGGGATTTAGGTGAAGGAGGCTATCAAGTTGGAAACTTCCCCGTATTGTGGGCTGAATGGAATGGAAAATACCGTGACTGCGTACGTAAATTCTGGCGAGGCGATGAAAGCCAGGTAAGCGAATTGGCTTTCCGGCTAAGCGGCAGTAGCGATTTGTACGAAGACAATGGGAAAATGCCTTCGTCTAGTATCAATTTTGTGACGGCGCACGATGGGTTTACTTTACATGACTTGGTCAGCTACAATAATAAACACAATGATGCTAATCTGGAGGATAGTATGGACGGGGAAAGTCATAGCCTGAGCTGGAACAGCGGCGTTGAAGGACCCACCGACGATGAAGAGATTATTCAACTTCGGGAGCGAAGAAAACGAAGTTTCCTTGGAACCTTACTATTAAGCCAGGGAGTACCCATGATCAGTCATGGCGATGAATATGGCAGGACACAGTATGGCAACAACAATGTTTATTGCCATGATAACCAATTGACCTGGATGAACTGGGATTGGGATGAAAATCAACAAAAGCTTTTTGAATTCACAAAAAAAATTATCCATATCCGCAACAACCATCCCGTTACACATCGACGTCGTTATTTCAAAAATCGCCGAATTCAAGGCGAAGGCATTAGAGATATCCGTTGGATAAATACCGATGGTATTGACA
The DNA here is from genome assembly GCF_052677165.1 of Sunxiuqinia sp. sy24. NCBI lineage: Bacteria > Pseudomonadati > Bacteroidota > Bacteroidia > Marinilabiliales > Prolixibacteraceae > Sunxiuqinia > Sunxiuqinia sp. sy24. Next base: position 35,150 of record NZ_JBQYLH010000002.1, on the reverse strand, counting down.
TGAGCCAGGAAGAATGGGATACCAGTTTTATCCGGGGAATGGGTATGTTGCTCAACGGTGAATTGATGAAAGAGATTGATGAAAATGGCAAGGTGCTGGGAGAAGATATTTTGCTGATTCTAGTAAACAGCTTTTGGGAACCCATCTCATTCACCCTGCCTCACGAAGGATTAAACACCGACTGGGAAGTCCTGGTCGACACCTACCTGCCTCTCAAAGATCTACCTCCCAAACAAGTTTCCAATGTTTTTGAAATAGGAGGAAGATCCTTGGTCTTGCTAAAAAACATCAAATAACAGATGATCCGGCTCTTCCGCAAAACCAAGCATTCTATAGCATGTCTTCGGGAGGATGCATCAGGATTCGATCTCCTTCCTGCAGGCCTTCCAACACCACAGTCATCCCCTTATTTTCAGCACCCAGCTCAACCGGCTGCTTGGTAATTTTACCACCATGCTTCAGAAAAACAATACGCTGCAAACTATCGGTATAAACGGCTTCGAGCGGAATAATCGGTCGATCGTTATAATGCTCAAAAACAATATGATTGGAGCAAGTCATCCCGGGTTTTAACTCATCATCACTCTCATTAAAGCGTACAATCACTTTAAAAACCTTCATGTCAAACCCCTGATGGTCTTCGCCGATGGATGCAATGTAAACCACTTCGCCAGTGTACGATTTATTAGGTAAGGCGTCGATGGTGATGTTTACGCTATCGCCTTTACTGATTTTTGAGATGTCGATTTCCTTGACATAGGTTTCTGAAATCACCGTCGACATATCCGGGAGTGTTGCAAGCAGAGGCCGATACGTGCTGATTTCATCATCTTTCGAGTATTTCCGTCCACTCCAGTTGGTCCCGAACATGACAATCCCATCCTCAGGAGTGGTCACCCGGGTTGCGGCAATCGCTTTCTGATACCGGTCAATGAGATCATTCAACCAGTCCAGTCTTTTTTCGTGACGCTGAACCTGCATTTTCAAACGATTTTGCTCCAACAAATAGTCACGACGCTTCTTCTCGACCTGAATTTCGGCCTTCTGATAGGCCATTTGTGTTTTCCGCTGGTAAGCTTCCGACTCATATTTTGATTGCTCCAGATCAATTTTATTGTACTCTAGATCCAACTTCGAGTTAGTGATCCCCTCGCGCAACTGTGTCAAGCGAACAGTGCTGTCGATACGCGCATTTTTCAAGTCGGCATCGCGTTTCTCCTTCTCCTGCATACGATCACGCATTCGATTCGAAATCTCGGTTTGATCCAGCTGGGCAATATAATCGCCTTTTTTTACGATTTTACCCTCCTCAACCATATCAACAATTTTCACTTGCCAAATCCGAAGATCGCGATCGCGCATTTCCATCGGAATGTTGATTTCAGTTGCTTTTTCACCTTTTACTTCGCCCACACTTTCAATCACAGCATCCAGGCTTCCATTTTTAACAACATAATTTTTCCCGCCCGAGACAACCGTTTCTTCCAAGAGAAAGAACAGCGCGACTACCAGCACCACCAAGACAGGAATTCCTCTAATCAACAATTTCTTATTCTTCTTCATGTCTTTTAGTTTTCAAGAATTTGTTCATACTCTTCCGATAATGGTTGTCCCTCGGCAAAGTCAAAAAGTGTCAATCGGCGAATGGTATAATAATAGCGCCAGTAGGCATTCAGTGCCAGAACATAATCTTTACGGGCCCGCTCCTGATCGTTGCGCGCCTGATTCAGGTTGATGACATCCAGTTTCCCGATTAAGAAGCGCTGAAAAGCAACTTCAAACCCCTGTCGGGCAACGGTATCAGCCAAGGCCGCATTCCGAACCTGGGCACTTTGCAGGTTAAATTCCATCACCGTTTGTGCGATCTCCTGCTCAAAGTCAATGCGAGCCTGTCGAACAGTCGCTTTAACTACCTCGCGGCTGTATTCGGCCATTTGGTAGCGACCTTTGCGTCGTCCCCAGTCCACAATCGGAATATTCACTCCCAGGCGCACCCGCTGGCTTTCTCCCGGATTATCATACACATTCTTAAACTCATCCGAAGACTGATCGAGACCATACTGGGCAAAAATGCTGGTATTCAATCCAGTCTCCGACTTAGCCTCGGCTACTCGTTGGTCTTCCTGTAATAAGCGCTGCTTTTGATCCAGAATCTCCGGGTTATTTTGCAAAGCTTGCTCGATCGCTTCCCCTGCTTGAACCTCAAGCTTTGGAAGCTCACTGGGAACAGAACAAGAGATCTTCGTATCCTTGTCCAATCCTAAGAAAGAATTCAGGTTAGCCTGTGCGCGCAACAACTCTAAATTAGCTGTATTCAACCCCTGCTCGGCCTGTAACTGCCTCAACTGAAGGTTCAACAATTCATCCTGAGTAACCGTTCCCACCTGAAAACGTCCCTGTCCAATTTTGTATAAGGTGTCAGCGCTGGCTTTGTTATTCTCAGCAATCGACAGGTTGATCTCGGCCGACACCAAACTAAAGAATCGCTGAGTAGCTTTCATTGCAAGATTTTCACGAGACTCGATAAAGACTTTTTTGGCTTTCTCATATTTCAAAGGTTCAATTTTAGCCTGCCACTTCAAGCGATTATAGCCATTTAAATCCTGCTGGTAACCGATACTGATGGGCGTGGATTGATAGGAATCCTTCTGCCCGTCGCCCAGGTTTTTCACAATTCCCAAATCGGAACGTAGAAATAACCGACCACCGGTTAAGCCCACATTCTGGTTCAACGAAAGGCCAAAGTCTGAATTCAAATACTCGCGCTGAACGTATTCTTCCTCATTGGTTTGAAAATTATACTCCCGCGAACGGTAGCGGTTAAAATCCAAAGGCGTCGCACTCAGCGAGAGACTAGGAAGCCGGTCAGCCTTATAGTAACGATATTCCCAGTAGCTCGCCCGAAACATATTTTCGTTCCGAAAAGCATCGAGCGACTGCTGCGAGGCCAATTCAATGACCGCGTTCAGCGATAATTTCAAGTGCTGCTCCTGCGCCGATGAGCCCAGGGAGATCAATAAAAACAGGAGTATGGTGTAAATGTATTTTGATTTCATAATATATTAGTTATTTCAGGTTAATAACGGAGTGATTCTACGGGATCTTTTTCAGCAGCCTGCTTGGCCGGGAGATAGCCAAAAATAATTCCAACCGCAGCTGAAACACCAAAGGCAATAAAAATGCTAAAAAAGGAGACGATGGTTTTAATGTCAAACACGGCTGTAATAATCTGCGATAAGGCAACCCCCAGAATAATTCCGATGATCCCTCCAAAAACACTAATCAAGGTTGACTCAGACAGAAACTGAACAATGATATCTTTTTGCGAAGCACCAATGGCCTGACGCGTCCCGATTTCCCTGATTCGCTCCATCACCGAAGCCAGCATAATGTTCATAATTCCAATTCCACCAACAATCAACGAAATACCGGCAATAGCACCCAACACAACATTGAAAATATTTTTAGTCCGCTGCTGCTGTTTAAGCAGCAACTCGGGAATGGTTACCTCAAAATCATACATCTCGGAATGCCGCCGATACAACATACGCTTGACCACATTAGCCGTGGCACTCAATTGCTCGGTTTCTTTCACCTGAATGATAATCTTGCTGAGCTGGTTCAAATTTTTGTCCTCATCTGTTGATGCCCCGGAGTCATTCCCCTGGCGTGAATTTGCTCGCTCCACTTCATCGGCCCGAACCAATGACCGGTTTTTAAATCGAAGTAAGACGGTTTGTGCCGGAACAAAAATCTTGTTATCCGAACTACTGATCCCCATTTCATCGGATGCAGAACTGGTAAAATCGCGTTTTTCGACCACGCCAATCACTTTCAGCCAAATTTGTCCGCATTTAATGCTTTTACCAATCGGGTTTTCCTGATTGAAAAAAACATTCCGGATATTATCACCAATAATACACACCGGCTGTCCGAGTTCACTTTGTGTTCGGTTAAACACGTCTCCACTTTGTAAGTCAATGCTAAACACATCAAAATAACAGGCATCAACCCCTTCCAATACCACCGGGTTACTTTTGCCATTCAAAATGGCCGAGTAATTAAACGAAATGACCGGACTGACTTTATCCACAGCCGGTATAACGTCGGCAATGGCCTGGACATCCAGCAGACTCAATCCTTTGCTAAACTTTGAACGGGCCGAAGCACCTTCTTCTTCACCTCCCGATCCTTTACCATCAATACTCACAGCTGTAGGAGTCACCACAATATTATTGACCCCAACCATTTTAATTTGTTCCAGAATTTCCTGCTCGGCACCATTTCCGATGGCCATCATACTAATAACGGCAGCCACTCCAAAAATAATTCCCAAGGCAGTTAACATCGATTTTAAGCGGTTATCGAAGATTGCCTGAATCCCGATAAGCACATCATGAAAGTATCGTTCTATCCACATAGCACTGACTAATTACCGGTTGATTTTGATGACCCACCATTGGCGCGCGCCGACGCATTGCCGGGTTGAAGTTTCTTCTCCCCTGCTTGTTTATCGAAAGCTTCTTTTGCAGCCTTTTCTTCCGCTTCACGTTCTTCCTGCTCTTTCTGCAAGCTAGCGTAAATCTCCAATCCTTCGTACTCCAGATCGTCAGCTCCCTCAGGTACTGCCAGATAAACAGCATCACCTTCGGATACACCTTCTCTTACCAGCACATAATTTTCATTAGCATCGCCCAGCGACACAATTTGTTTCACCGCATTACCACGATGCAACTTATACACATACTGAAGGCTGTCGTTAGAGAAAACGCTTTCAAGCGGTATAAACAAGGTATCTGGCAAGGTGACGGCTTGAATTACGTTACTGGTGGTCATGGCCGGACGTAAATCAGGATCTTCATCAAAAATCTTAATCTTCACTTCAAAAACCTTGGCATCACTGTTTGGCATGTTTTGGCCCACATTCGCCATAGAAACAACTTCTCCGGAAAGTTCTTTATCCGGAAAGGCATCGACCCCCACTGTCACCGGTAAGCCCACCTTTACTTTTGAAATGTCAATTTCATTGATATAGGTTCGGGAAATGAGGTTCGTCATATCGGGGATGGTTGCAATAATCGGGTTCCACATGGTCACCCGCGAGCCAACCTTGGTCACGCCACCGAAGCCATATTTGTAATAGGTTAACAAGCCCGATTTGGGGGCAAATATCTCCAATGAGTTAAAGAGTACCTGCAGTTCTTTCAGGCGATCTTGTGTTTGACGATAGTTGATAAACCGGCGGGTCACCCGATTTTCTTCCTGCTCCCGCTTCAACTTATAGGCATTCTTTTCCTGCTCGTATTTACGTAGGGCCTTATCATGATCCATGGCCGCTTTTTTCTGAACAGAAGGCGATTCATAAATCGACTCCTCCATCACAATCTTTCGCTCTTCCAGGTCGAGCTGGGCATTGATAATCACATCGCGCTGATTACTTAGGTTCAGGTTCGAATCAATTTTGGCATCCTGAAGCTCTGTCAACTGAGTCTCCAGTTCGTCTTGGGTATTTTTTATATTTTCCTCAACCGCTTTGTGGTCAAGCGTACCGACATAATCGCCGGAATCGACATAGGTTCCTTCGTCAATTAAGTCGGTAATGGTTAATTCATAGATGCGCAGGTTGCGATCTTTCATCTTCTCCGGAATGGTAATGTTTTCCGAGTTTTCCGATTCCAGTTCGCCGGAAGAATAAATTTGAATTTCGAAAGGCCCCCGTTCTACCTGCACCGTAATGTCGGAAACGACTTTATCGCTGCCCTGAAAAATTAAATATGTAACAATTAATAGAACCGGAATAAGGACAATGAGTAAGATTTTCTTGTTTTTCATGAGTAAAATTAGTTAGCAGTATAATTAGTCAGTCTTTTAAATGACTTAAAAAATATCGATCATACTAAGTCTTGTTTTTACCGGGAAATCTGCCCCTTTCTCCATTCTCCTCCATCAGCAGAACAAGGCCTTTTGTTTTATCGCGTGGAAATTTAACAATAACTGTGCCAATTATCATAAACACAGTCACTTTCCTACAATCTGTTTAGGCACCCCGTTGAATGGTGTGCCTAAACAGAGACTAGAACTATCAGAATAGGTTTAATTTGAAATAATATCCCTGATTTCAGAGATAATACGCTGTGCTAACTCCTGAGAGGATTCCAGCTTGTTGGACTCGGCGTAAATCCGAATAATGGGTTCGGTGTTTGACTTGCGAAGGTGTACCCATTCATTTTCAAAGTCAATCTTGACACCATCAATATCATTGACTTGTTCGTGCTTGTATTTTTCCTTCATCTGCACCAAAACAGCATCCACATCAATATCCGGAGTCAACTCAATCTTATTTTTTGAGATAAAATAATCTGGATAAGTTTTCCGAAGTTCCGTACATGACTTGCCTGACTTGGCCAAAAGGCTCAGGAACAAGGCAATTCCAACCAGCGCATCGCGGCCATAGTGTGAAGCCGGATAAATAACCCCTCCATTGCCTTCGCCACCAATAACAGCGCCTGTTTCTTTCATCTTGGTTACCACATTAACCTCACCAACAGCCGATGCCGTATAGCTTCCGCCATGTTTCTCCGTTATATCGCGTAAAGCTCGGGTTGATGACAAATTAGACACGGTATTTCCCGCGGTTTGAGAAAGAATGTAGTCGGCCACAGCTACCAACGTATATTCTTCGTTAAACATCGAGCCATCTTCGCTGATAACTGACAAACGATCAACATCCGGGTCGACCACAAAACAAACATCCACTTGGTTTTCCTTCACCAAACGGCAAGTTTCTATCAGGTTTTCCGGCAGTGGTTCCGGCACATGAGCAAAATGTCCGGTTGGCTCTTCATTAATAGGAACAATGGTTTTCACTCCAAGGGCTTTCAACAAAGCAGGAATCGCAATGCCTCCTACGGAATTAACCGCATCAAAAGCCACGTTGAAATTCGCTTTAGCAATCGCATCGATATCCACCAGGTCCAGTTTAAGCACATGGTCAATATGCGCTTGCAGGTAATCTTTTTCTTCAATCGTTCCAAGCTCATAGACTTCCGCGAAATTAAAATCCTCCGCTTCGGCAAAGGCCAGAATCTTAGCACCCTCAGCAGCCGACAAAAACTCACCATCGCCATTAAGTAACTTCAGTGCATTCCACTGAGCTGGGTTATGACTTGCAGTCAAAATGATTCCACCATCGGCTTGTTCTTTTACCACCGCCAACTCGGTCGTTGGGGTCGTTGCCAGTCCGATATTGACTACCTGACAGCCCATACCATTTAACGAAGCACAAACCAAGGCTTCCACCATCTGCCCGGAGATTCGCGCATCGCGCCCCACAACAACGACAGGCTTTTCTTTACTGCTGGCCTCTTTAACCCAACGGGCATAGGAAGCACTGAATTTAACAACGTCGAGTGGACTTAATCCATCGCCCGGTTTTCCACCAATTGTCCCTCTGATTCCAGAGATTGATTTTATAAGTGTCATAAAAAGTGTTTTGAAAGGAAATTATTTATGTTTTAGCTCTTGTTTACATGTAATTTAAATAGTCATCCATCAAGTCCAGCAAATTCTGATTTTCACCATAAGTTTTAAAGTTTTCGCCCAAATCCTTATCGTTAAAGGCCCGCAATTTTAAGATCGTGTGGTTGATGATCGATTTCGGAAAAATAGCATCCGCCTCAAAATAATGCCGGTAATTCTCCAGCGTCTTCGCCGATTCATAGCACGATAAGGGCAAACGCTGAAACTTCTTTTCGTCCTCTTCCGGACTATCTTTCGCCATAAACAGGTTGTCGGAACAAAAATAAGCATCGGCTTTCTTCACCGACTCATGATCGGATAATCCATTGATGAAACCCACGATTAAGGCAGCCGAAAATAAATACGGATTGGCCGAACCATCAGACCCTCGGTATTCAATGGTTTGCCGGAAAGTATAATCGGTTTTCTTCTGTTCTTGTTGATTCAGAATAGCTCCAAAAGCAATGTTATTGTTCCAGCCCAATGGAACTCGTATCAGAGTTGAACGATTTTGTTTTCCCCAACAGATATGAGAAGGAACTCGCTGCCCCGGCATTGAACGCAGGTGTGATATGGGGTTGGTATTGGCAAAGGCCGTTAAAGCAGGAGCCAGCTCCAACACACCAGCAATCATACGCAAGCTTGTTGCTGTCAGCTCGCCACTCTCCACCAGGCAATTATTGCCATCCTGCTCTGCCAGAAAATGAAAGTGCATACCACTTCCCGGCTGGTTAAGCGATATCTTAGGAATGAAAGTCACATTCACCCTATATTTTAATCCCAGCATTCGTAAAATCCACTTGGCTATCACCAACTGATCCGAAGCATCTTCTGGATCAACCGGTGCAAATTCAATCTCGTGCTGTTCGTAATGTTTTCCACAATGAGAAAAGCGCCCGTTCTCGGCATGTCCAAAACGGACTTTACCTCCGCAACGGGCAATAAGCTTGATGGCTTCCACCCGGAGTGTTTCATGCAAAGTAAACGGCTCCGCAGAATGATAGCCATTGTTGGAAGATTCAACTTCCTTCTCCACCGGACTAATCACATAATATTCCAGTTCACCCATCATTTTGAGTGTCATGCCGGTTTCCTTGAAAAATCGCTTTTGTGCTTTCCGCAGAATATTTTCGGGTGAACTTTCCAGCGGTACACCATGCTCATCGTAGAACGAACACAAAATATCGACAGAAGGAATGCTGGCAAAAGGGTTCAGAAAAGCAGTCTTGTAACGTGGAACCAAATACAAATCGCTGGAATCAGCTTCGAGGTATGAAAAAATGCTACTCCCATCAACCCGTTCACCTGAAGATAGAATCATATCCAGCTCTTCAGGTCCGGTAACCATGAAATTAATGGTCTTCAGCTTCCCATCTTCGGCCACATAGCGAAAATTGACAATCTCTATTTCCCGCTCTTCAATATACCGAATCAAATCTTCTTTGGTGAATTCCGAAGCTGGTTTTTGAAGGTATTGCACCAACAAATTGGGGTTGTTCTGAATTGATGGCATAGCGTTCTAAAATTAAGTCATAAAAGTAGTCATGCCAATTGGAAATAAAAAACAGAAGATCAATTTGAGTGATCAATTACAAGACCTGAGCTACGAGTTACAAAAATCAAGCAGCCAATTAATAGAGCGAATCTCGAGTATCCAACTACAAGGATCGAAAATACAGAGATCAATAAATTCCAGATCCCAGAAACCAAATACCGATAGCGAATTATTTAGCTAATATCCAGCTTCAAGGATCCAGAATCGAGTATCCAGTTCCTGCTATTTCCGCAACGTATTGCCTGGATAAACTTTGAGGGCTTCTTCGAGTACTTTCAGTGCTTTGCCCAAATCTTCTTTATTCAAGACATATGCAATCCGCACCTGGTCTTTCCCTTGCCCCGGTGTAGTATAAAACCCAGAGGCTGGAGCCATAAACACAGTCTGATTTTCGTACTCAAAGTCACTGAGCAGCCAGCTGCAAAACTTGTCCGAGTCGTCAACCGGCAGTTGCGCAACGGTATAAAATGCCCCCATCGGAATAGGCGAATAGACTCCTTCTATGCGGTTCAGTCCATCAATCAAGAACTTACGCCGACTCACATACTCATTGTACGAATCCATGAGGTAGTCTTCGGTTTCTTCCAGCGATGCTTCGGCAGCAATTTGCCCAATCAAAGGCGGACTTAAGCGCGCCTGGCAAAATTTCATTACGTTTTTGCGCACCTCCTTGTTTTTAGTGATCAACGCCCCAATGCGCAAACCGCATTCGCTGTATCGCTTCGAAACAGAATCAATCAAAATCACATTTTGCTCAATTCCCTCCAGGTGGAAAGCCGAAATATAGGGAGCTCCGGTGTAGCAAAACTCGCGGTACACTTCATCCGAGAATAAGAACAAATTGTATTTCTTAACCAAGTCACGAATTTTATTCATCTCTTCCTTGGTATACAAATACCCGGTTGGGTTATTCGGATTGCAAATCATGATCCCCTTTGTTTTCGGGGTAATCAGTTTTTCAAACTCCTCAAACGGAGGCATAGCAAAACCTTCTTCAATTTTCGCCGGAATAGACTTGATAACCGCACCCGCAACAATCGCAAAAGCTTCGTAATTGGCGTAAGCGGGCTCTGGAACGATAATCTCATCACCGGGATCAAGACAGGACATGAATGCGAAAGTAACAGCTTCACTTCCCCCTGCAGTAATAATAATATCCTCCACATCAACCTGAATCACAAATTTGTGATAGTAGGCCGCCAACTTTTCGCGCAACGACAGAATTCCCTCACTGGGACTATATTCCAGAATTTTCCGGTCTATATTCCGAATCGCATCCAAAGCACGTTGGGGAGTAGGCAAGTCTGGTTGCCCAATGTTTAAGTGATAAACCTTTCTTCCTAACTTTTTAGCCTGTTCCGAAAGCGGAACGAGCTTACGGATAGGAGAATCAGGCATTTTATTTCCCCGAATTGATGTTGTAGGCATGTTAAATAAAATATTTTTGCTAAGCCGCCAAAGGTACAATTATCAATCTTAAATAAAAACAATCCTCCTAATTGGAATTTGACATTTTAACATCGAATTAAGTTTGACATTATCAACACTTTCAATTCCTGCCAAGCCTCCAGAGAGCCAACAAATCTTTCGCTCCGCTTTCTTGTGCTTTTGTCATGTTTTTCAATCAATTAAGCAGTTATTTTTGAATCATAGCATTCACACACTAAACGATAGAAAGATGATAATTGGCGTACCTAAAGAGATTAAGAATAACGAAAACAGGGTTGCATTGACACCTGCCGGAACTGCAGAACTGATTAAATGCGGACATGAAGTTTATGTGCAAGCCACTGCGGGTATTGGCAATGGTTTTACAGACGAGGCTTACCTAATGGCAGGCGCAAAACTACTTCCAACCATCGAGGAAGTTTATGCCATTGCCGAGATGATTATCAAGGTAAAAGAACCCATTGAATCCGAATATCCCCTCATAAAAAAGGGGCAAATTCTTTATACTTATTTCCATTTTGCTTCATCGGAAGTGCTAACCCAAGCCATGATCGAGCGCGAAGCCATTTGTCTGGCCTATGAAACCGTGGAGTTGAGCGACCGCTCCCTACCCTTGCTGATTCCCATGTCGGAAGTAGCAGGACGCATGTCGGTACAGGAAGGAGCCAAATACCTTGAAAAAACATATGGCGGCTATGGCGTTTTACTGGGCGGAGTGCCAGGCGTAACGCCAGCTAAAGTGCTGATCATTGGCGGTGGAATCGTAGGAACCGAAGCTGCAAAAATGGCTGCTGGACTGGGAGCCGATGTAACCATCATGGATGTCAGCCTGAAGCGCTTGCGCTATCTGGATGACATCATGCCCGCCAACGTAAACACCATGATGAGTAACGAATTCAATATTCGCGAAATGGTGCAGTCACACATCCTGATTATTGGTGCCGTTCTTATTCCGGGAGCCAAAGCACCCAAATTAATCACCCGCGACATGCTATCAACCATGCGTCCGGGAACTGTGATGGTAGACGTGGCCGTTGACCAAGGGGGATGTTTTGAAACCACCTCACCCACCACGCACGACAATCCCAACTTCGTAATTGATGACGTCATTCATTACTGTGTGGCCAACATGCCGGGTGCCGTACCACGAACCTCAACGCTGGCACTGACCAATGCCACCCTGCCCAACGCCATTCAGCTAGCCAACAAAGGATGGAAACAAGCTTGCCAGGACGACCTCCCTTTACGCAAGGGACTGAATGTAGTGGAAGGGAAAATTGTATACAAGGAAGTGGCCGATGCTTTTGGACTACCTTACGTGCCTGTAGAAACGGTCTTGTAAAAACCAACTGATTGATAATTTCAAAGGGTGGTGTCGCATATCGGCACCACCCTTTCTATTCCTCCAAAAACCTCAACAACCAACACTTAGCGTCTTTAATTTTCAGACGACCGACTCAAGAAGCACTAAAGAGTGGAGCAACCTCCTTATTGGCTCTTTCATTTTTTGAATTCATTTTCCCTCTTTCTTCTACAACCTTTCAAAGCAACACTTTGTTAAACTACAACCTAAGCTAAATGAGCCGGGTTCTGAAGCAGATGGACGTAAAAGACAAACTTCAAAAAAAAACACATCAACACATTTTATTTATTTATTATCAGATACTCATATGTTAAAAAGCAAAGATCGTTTAAAGAGCTCTTATAAACTATATTCGTTTGATGTTTTTGATACTTGCCTAATTCGATCTTGCGGAAAGCCAAGAATCGTTTTCTATTTAATGGCACTTGAATTGCATGGCGAAAACGCACATGAAGCTATAATTTATGACTTTGTAAATGCCCGAATTAGGGCAGAAAGGAAGGCTCTCAGCTCGCTAAGCTCTTCAAGCAAACAAGATGTTTCAATCCGTGAAATTTATACCTATCTCAATTCAGCAATAGTAGAATTATTTGGCATTGAACAATTAATTCAACTAGAATTAAAAATTGAAGAAAGCGTATTACGCCCAATTCATTCGACCAAGCAAGAAATCGATTTTCTGCATAATGAAGGGAAAAGCGTACTATACATATCCGACATGTATTTGCCATCCTCCTTTATAAAAAACCAATTGATTAAACATGGCTTTTGGGAGGAAGGAGATGAGCTTTATGTTTCAAATGAAGTCGGATTCACAAAAGAAAGCGGTGCATTGTTTGATCTGATTTCAGAAAATAAAAACACCCCCTTTAAGGAATGGTACCATTGCGGAGACAACAAGAAAAACGATCACCAGGTTCCCAAGCAAAAAGGAATTACAACCAAATTGCTGCGCAGTATCCAATATTCTCGCTATGAGTTGGAATGGATCAAGTCGGCAACGTTATCTGACAATCCGCTGCAAGGCGTACTAATGGCGGGAATAGCCCGAACGGTGCGCCTTTGTTCTGAAAAATCGGACATCACCGATATGGTCTCAGACGTTATTGCCCCACTCTTTGTTCCTTTCGTTGCCGGCGTACTGGAAGATGCCAACAAAAGAGGAATCAATCGAATCTACTTTTTAGCACGCGATGCTTATATCTTTTTACAAATAGCCAAAACATTTAGCGCTAGTTATCCCGACATCCAACTTTCATATTTGTATGGTTCACGAAGAACCTTCTATCTGGCAGGCATAGACCATGGCACAAGAGAAGAGTTCAACAGGATCATGGGGGGAGCCATCAGACGAACGCCCAAGCAAATGATGCGGCGCATTAACCTGGACGTCCATTTGCTGAATGATGGCTTGGAGTCTTTTTCAATCGATCAGAACTTCTATGACGAAAGTCTAACAACAGAGAGCTTTGAGCTTTTCCTGGATCTATTGACCGATAAAAAGGTCTTGCCACAACTACTTCACCAAGCCCAGAAACAAAAAGAAATTGCACGTCACTATTTCAAACAAGAAGGTATGTTCGACCCAGCCTCAACGGTTGCCATTGTTGACTTAGGCTGGACTAGAACATGCCAGAAATCAATTAATTCGATACTTGGCAACACCAAGGTATTTGGGTATTACTTTGGCGTGTTTAAAGACCGACTGCTACCCAACGAAGCGGGCGACTACATGGCTGGATTCTATCCCGAAGAAATTATTTGGTCTGAAAAAATTGACCGATCGCTCAATAGCGGATTTGTTGCGGTTGCCGAGCAGGTTTTTGCCATGACCACTGACGGGAGTACAATCGCTTACAAAAGGAAAGGTGACCAAATTGTTCCGGAATTTGACACGAAAGAAAATTCAGACATCTATGCTGAAGAGTACACAAAAAAACTGTATAGCAACACCGTCTCTTTCTCCAAAGAATACGCATCGTTTCATTGGTTAATGACCAACGCCAAATCGGCAATAACCGCCTGCGGACTCAATTCCTTATATCTTTTTATAGAAAGACCCAAGAGAAAGGAAACAATCATTTTCGACAAATTCAAAGCAGGTAATAACCTTAATGACAACGAGAAGATAATAACACACCTATCACCCCGAGTCTTATTTCAACTCCTAAAGTCAAAACTTAATTCGCACCAAAAACCGCCCGGCCTGCTATGGATACAAGGCTCAATTGCCTATACATTTGGTCAATTAGGACTGCAATTTTATTATTCTCTTCGCAAACTAAAAGAATGGGCATCAAACTAGAAGCAGCATTTGCCACTATAATCCTAACGAAAAAGCAACTTCCCGTCTATATCCAGACTCAGGGAAAGTTGCCTTTTCAGAGCATTATGCCCTGAGCTCTAAAAATATTGCAGACTCATCAAAATTTTAGTTTGAACGATCCACCGATTTACTTTTAGTACGATACTCTTGGAGCAGCTTATTCATTTCAACAACCTTTTCCGGATAACGCTCATACAGGTTGACACGTTGCTTCGAATTTAAATTCCCAATCCCACCCCAGATGCCATTTACCAATGCAGACTGTCGTGTAACCTTTGTTTTTCAACACTTGGGGCAAGGTGATATCGGTCGCTAAAAAAAAAGGCTTGCCAAAGGCATCAACAATGCCATGCTGTCTGCGCCAATGATACGTTCCGGTGAGTAGAGCAAAACGACTGGGCGAACAAATACCCGATGAGCTGCGCGCATCGCTAAAGCGCATGCCTTCCGCTGCCAATTGATCGAGATTTAGAGTCGGTATTGTCGAATTCGGATTCTGACAATTAAGGTCACCATAACCCATATCACCAGCATAGATAATAACAATATTGGGCTACTTGCGTTCTCCTTCCGAACAACTTACAAAAAGAAATCCCACTAATAATATTAATTAACCCCACGAATGTGCTTACACCCGCTTGTTCCCTACTACTATATCCTTTCATCTGCTACATTCCCTTTTTTTATGATACTAAATTCAGCGGGCACGCAGTACTCAACGAAGCGGAGTACGTGAGATTTCTCTTTCGGACCTGACCATGCCCGCCTGAATGATGAACTTTCAGCCACACGCCACAGCCATTTGTACAAATACTGAACACGCGCTCCAGCTATTTCAATTCATCCACGCCTCTCTGCCTACTGTTCCTTATCGTACTATGAGATCATTTATTTTGAGCTTGCTAAAAAGATAGGATTTGTCCATGCTGTATTACCATCGTTATCGGTTACTTCGCACCTTACCCACTTTGGTTTCTTTTTACTCAAGTCCCACTCTGCAGCTTGCAAGTCCTTTCCGTCTTCGGCTCTGTATACTTTACCATTTCCAGCACCACTTGTCCTAAATGCTATTTTCTTAACCGAGGAACATGCTATTTTTATTTTCATATCCTCACCCAATTGAAAATCCTTAATCACCGGACCTTTAGAAGCATAAAAGCAACCATTTTCGAGAGCCTCCAGTATGCTCTTATCAGTAAGCTCAGTAGCCTTTATCATTGTCCATGCCTTACCAACATCGGCACTACGATGAACATCATCGGTCGCCAAGCCCGACAAAACATGTCCATTATTCAACATCTGATCCCAGTGTACACGCCCACTGCCACTATCAGCATCCTGGCACACCTGGTTATGAACCTCTAAACCTAAATACCCCGATACTTCCGTCATTTCAACATAAGTATGTCCAGTCCAGTAAGGATGGGCATAAAACACTTTTGCCCCCTTGCTTTTAATATCGTCAATGATCTCCTGTGCCAATAAATCATTGTTGTATTTATACGGATGGGGTAAACCCAATCCCAGGAAATGATGAGTAGGTGCTCCCGAGTATGTTTCAGGATGAAACTCGATACTGCTCAATGCTAAGAACTTCTTATCTGAATAGCTCGATAAATCATTGGTTCTCCGGTGGTCGGTTATTGCCACAACATCAAATCCAACATCGCGATATTGTTTTAATCGTGTTGGCACATCCACATCGCCATCACTATTGGTAGTATGCACATGCAAGGCCGCTTTATACCAACTTCCTTCTGTCTCAAAAGGATTAGTCAATGTTTTTGTATCTGTAACATTTCCTTTTGCTGCACGAGCAAAAACAGTTGGAACAATCGTAGATACTGCAGAGATGCCTGCCAACTTAAAAAAATTACGTCTTTTCATTTTAGTTTGATTTTAGGTTATTGTCATGATATATTGATTTGACGGCTCATGGTTTTGTTGTGCTGTTTTTGAGATTTTTCTATTGCTAATAGGAGGAACAAAAATTCGCACTACGCACAAAATAGCAATGCAGATAAGATCAGCCTGTCTCCTCAAATAACTACCGTTTATAACTTCTGAACTTATCCATACTAATGGCTTCGTTTCGTTTGCCCTTTCCACGCCACATGCTCCAATCGGCTGAGCAAGTTAGCAAAACAAAATGATCAAATGAATTATGTGTTTTATGCTCTAGAACCATTGTGATCAATCAGCTGCTGGAGGTTTTTTTTGATCTTACGCGTTTATTTTTCGCCGGACTGACTTCTTGAGCAGTTGGCAAATCTATTCTAATGGTCTACACGATTTTTGCAACCTATTATTCATCCTTTTTTAGCCAGCTGATAATGATTTCTGTTATGTTTTTTTGCTCACCTGTAATTTGATGATCAGTTTCAAATGCAATAATTTTTACGTCATTTGCTCCTCTGTTTAGTAATTCACGGTAGAGCGGCAACATGTTATCTTCGATCTTCGCGGTATAGTCAAGCCAACCAACAATCAAAAGCAAGCTTTTTTCAACTAATTTTTCAGAGTATCTTTTTAGGCTGTATTTATCTCTGTTTTTTAAAAGCGATTCCACGTAAGCCTCACCACTATCACCACGCATCACATCCGGATTTAATCGTATCCTGTCAATCATCTGCTGAAAAGATTCTCTGAACTCAGGATTCGCCTCAATCTTACTGGCAGTAACACTCAGATCACCCCCTGCAACCGTAACCACCTTCTTGATGGTTTTATCCTTTACAGAAGCCAACAAAGCCATAGCCCCTCCATAACTATAGCCCACAAGAACAATGTCTGCTGTATCGCTTTCATAGGATTGAATAAAAGATTCTGACTTGGCAAAATTAATGGCTGACTGAACACTGCTTAAAGCGGATTCATCTGTTCTGGAGCCCTCACTTTGCCATGCCCCGGGGTAGTTGAACGTAATAACATTGAATCCTTCCTTTGACAGGCTTTCTCCGAAATTGAAGACATCGCCATCACGCCCAATAGAACCATGAAGCAAAATAATAGTTGAGGAAGGACTGGCTGCTTGCGATTTATACAACCACCCATGAATTTGATTTCCGTTGTCAGTAAAATAAATTTCGACTGGATTGCCCCTCGTATCTTGCCCAAACAGGTTGAGATACAATGGCAAACTCATCACTACAAAAAAGAGCAACTTGTATTTTAAGGAATTGAACTTTTTCATTGCATCTTTCATTAAACCTTCGATCTTTTTATCAGTAATTATTTACACTCAATCTATCAGTAATCTCATATTACATGCAGCTTCTAATAAACTCAGTACTTATTCGATTTTTTACCTTTTTTATAGTTCTTAACCATTTTCCCAAAATCTTTGTCCTTTTTACGTCTTTCGGTAACTGTCGATTCAAAATGCTCTTTTTCACGTTCCAGTTTCAGGTAATTCTCATAAAAGGCTGCATCAATTTCACCTCTTTCAACAGCAGCTAAAACAGCGCAGTCGATTTCTGTCGTATGGGTACAGTTTTTAAATTTACAATCTTTGGCTAATTTGACGATTGAGACAAACGTCATTTCCAGTCCATCAGCAGAATCAGAAATCCCCACCTCCCTTATTCCTGGATTATCAATCAGAATTCCGCCATTTTCAAGAACTAATAACTCTCGATGGCTTGTAACATGTCTTCCTTTGTTGGTAGTTGTACTAAGCGTGTTTGTCTTCATCAGTTGTTTACCTGCCAAAGTGTTCAAAAGGGTTGACTTCCCCACTCCCGACGAGCCTAACAAACAGTAAGTCTCACCCTTCACTATACCCTCATGCAATCTTTTAACTCCTTTTTGGCTCACATTACTTATTGCAAATACAGGCACTTGCCTTACTCTTTTTTGAACTTCAGAAATCAACTTTTCTAATTCAATGTCATTTATCAAGTCAATTTTATTGAGAATAATAATAGGCCGTACGTTGGATGTATTACAAATTGTTAAATATCTCTCTATCCGGTTGATATTAAAATCCCTGTCAACCGCCTGCACAATAAAGGCACTGTCAATATTTGTTGCAATAATCTGTTTCTCACCTTGTTTGCCAACTGCTTGTCTTTCAATTATGGTATTTCTCGGAAAGACGGAGTGAATAAGCACTTTATTTTCATCATATTCAGAAATTGCAACCCAATCGCCAACAGCTGGAAAATCGGACCTTTGGTGTGCTGAGAATCTTAAATTACCAATAATCTCTGCATCATATTCTTTTTCTGTCGTTCTGACTCTGTATCCTTCCTTGTATTCTGAAATAACTCGCCCCACTCCATATGAATCAAGTTTTTGCTCTTTTCGGTAGTTTTCTAAAGCTATGTTATATCCTAAATCTTCTAGTCTCATTTTTGTCCCGTATTAAGCATGACGTATCAACTACATGTCGCGTTCTATTTAGCTCAATTTTCACCAATTAGATCTTGTGATTACAGCTTTTTTTAAACCAACAATCACTGTAAGGTATTCTTGCTTCCACAAGTTATCAAAACAAATCCCAAATTCCTCTATCCCGAAGACACTTAGAACAATTCATTTCTATTCTAAATAAAAAGTCCATGTCGATACTGACTTTTAAAACTCGCTTGGTCCCATCATTGGCTTTATCCGCCGGACTAGGTCTAACGGAAAACAACTCGATTCGTTCCCGCTATTTCCCGGCAAACGAAACTTAACACCAACAAAAGCCTTTAAAATCTGTGCATTTGAGTTCTTCCAAAGAGCTAGAGGATAAACACCCAGAAAACCAACGAGCGATAGCGGAATTTTTATATTTTTGTGCCGTAATTCAGAATACGTTAAAAATCACATAACTAATGGAAATTCCAAGCAAGTATAATCCTGTTGAAGTAGAAGATAAGTGGTATCAATATTGGTTGAAGCAAAACTATTTTCACTCCGAGCCCGATGAGCGTGAGCCTTACACCATTGTGATTCCACCACCCAACGTAACGGGTGTGCTACACATGGGGCACATGCTAAACAATACCATTCAGGATATTTTGGTCCGCCGCGCACGCATGCTAGGTAAAAACGCCTGCTGGGTACCCGGAACCGACCATGCCTCCATTGCAACGGAAGCCAAAGTGGTGGACAAACTAAAAAGCGAGGGCATCGCGAAAAAAGATTTGACCCGCGAAGAATTTCTGAAACATGCCTGGGAGTGGACCGACAAGCATGGTGGTATCATCCTGGAGCAGCTGAAAAAGCTGGGCGCTTCATGCGACTGGGAACGTACCTGCTTCACCATGGACGAAGCCCGCTCCGAATCCGTCATCAAAGTATTTGTTGATCTGTATAACAAAGGCTTGGTATACCGCGGTGTGCGCATGGTAAACTGGGATCCACAAGCAAAAACGGCCGTGTCTGATGAAGAGGTAATCTACAAAGAAGAGCAATCGAAACTATACTATGTCCGCTATCAAATTGAAGGAGAAGATGATTATGTGACCATCGCTACCACACGTCCTGAAACCATTTTAGGCGATACTGCCGTATGTGTCAATCCAGAAGATGAGCGCTTTCAGCATTTGAAAGGCAAGCGCGTATTGGTTCCACTGCTAAATCGCAGTGTGCCGGTGATTATGGACGACTACGTAGACATGGAGTTTGGTACAGGCTGCCTGAAAATTACACCTGCCCACGACATCAACGACTACGAAATTGGTATGCGCCATAACCTGGAAACCATCGACACCTTCAACGATGATGGTACACTGAGCGAAAAAGCCCAACTGCTGGTGGGAGTCGACCGGTTTGAGGCGCGCAAGCAAATCATTCCGATGCTGGAGGAAGCCGGCAATCTGGTAAAAGTTGAAGACTATAAAAACAAGGTTGGCTACTCAGAACGCACCGACGTCGCTATAGAACCCAAATTATCGGCTCAATGGTTTTTGGCTATGGAAAAGCTGGGGAAACCCGCACTGGAAGCCGTAGAGTCGGACGACGTAGAATTTCACCCCAAGAAATTTAAAAACCTTTACCGTCACTGGATGGGCAATGTGAAAGACTGGTGTATCAGTCGCCAACTGTGGTGGGGACATCAAATACCGGTATACTACCTGGCTGACGGCAGCTTTGTGGTAGCCGAAACCGCTGAAAAAGCACTGGAAGCAGCTAAAGAAAAAACTGGCAACGCAAACCTGACCATGGCCGACCTGACACAGGACGAAGACGTACTCGACACTTGGGCTTCTTCGTGGTTGTGGCCAATCTCGGTGTTCGATGGCATCAATGATCCCGACAACAAAGAAATCAACTATTATTATCCGACCGATGACTTGGTAACTGCTCCGGAAATTATCTTTTTCTGGGTAGCCCGAATGATTATTGCCGGTTATGAATACCGTCAGGAGAAACCATTCAAGAATGTTTACTTTACTGGTATTGTGCGCGATAAGCTTCGCCGCAAGATGAGTAAGTCGCTGGGCAACTCGCCCGATCCTCTTGACCTGATTAAAATTTACGGTGCCGATGGTGTTCGGGTAGGCATGCTGCTATGCTCGCCTGCCGGAAACGATCTGCTGTTTGATGAGGCACTGACCGAACAGGGACGAAACTTCACCGCAAAAATCTGGAACTCTTTCCGATTGATTAAAGGCTGGGAAGTTGCTGGTTTCCTGAAGCAACCTGAGCACTCACGGCTAGCACTCGACTGGTTCAACAACAAACTGAACGAGCAAATCGCCATTATCAACGATCATTTTGACAAGTTCCGGATTTCGGATGCATTGATGACCGTTTACACCACCATCCGCGATGATTTTTCATCGTGGCTGCTTGAAGTGGTAAAACCGGCTTACCAGCAGCCCATCGACCAAAAGACATACGAAGAAGTTCTGGAAGCTCTGGACAAAGTGTTGCGGGTATTGCACCCTTTTATGCCTTTTATTTCAGAAGAAATATGGCAGTTGCTTCGCGAACGCCAGGAAGGTGAAAGCATCATGATCAGCCAGTGGCCCGAAGCTGGCGTGGTAGATGCCAGTGTACTGAACGACTTTGAATCGGTAAAAGAGGCAATCGCCGGGATTCGGAATATCCGAAATAACAACAACCTACCAATGAAAGACCAACTGGAGTTAAAGATTCAGTCGGGAGATAAGGGCTACAATCAGCAATACGACTCTGTTATTGCGAAGATGGGAAACCTGTCGGCCATCAATCTGGTAACCGAAGAAGTGAAAGGAGCCGCTTCGTTCCGAGTGTATTCATCTAGTTATTTTATTGATCTGGGAGATTTGATTGATGCAGAAGAAGAACTGAAGAAACTGGAAGAAGAATTGAAGTATACGCAAGGTTTTCTGAATTCAGTAATGAAGAAACTCAGCAACGAACGCTTTGTAAGTGGAGCGCCCGAAGCCGTTGTCGCTAAGGAAAAAGCGAAACAAGCTGATGCCGAGGCCAAAATAAGAGTATTGCAGGAGCAAATCGCCAACCTGAAATAAGCAACAGACCAAATGCTAAACACTTGCATCTCTAAATAAATAAAAAAAGAGCGGCTGATTCATTATGAATCAGCCGCTCTTTTTAATGTCTATTCTAAGTTTTAGTTTCCCATTTCAGACATAAACCGAATGCGCATCAGACGAATATCCTCTTCCGTATATTCGTCCTCTCCCAGCTCTTCAATCGCCGCGTCCACCGAATCATCTTCGGCTTCCCGGAAATATTCAAACACTTCATCCTGATGATCTTCATCCATCACATCATTGATATAGTAATCGATGTTAATCTTCGTTCCTGAATTGACGATAGCCTCCAGCTCAGTGATCAAATCTTTCAATTCAAGACCTTTGGAATCAGCAATGTCATCCAGCGAAAGCTTGCGGTCAATACTTTGAATAATGTAGACTTTCAGTTTTGATTTGTTAGCCACCATTTTTACGACCATATCCTGCGCCCGCTCAATGCCCTTGTCTTCGACATAGCTTTTGATCAATTGCACAAACTCTTTGCCGTATCGGCGAGCTTTACCTTCTCCAACACCCTGAATAAATTTCATTTCCTCCAAGCTAATCGGATACTGGATCGACATATCGGCCAACGAAGGATCTTGAAAAATAACGAAAGGGGGCAACTTGTGTTTTTTGGCAACCTTCTTCCGCAAATCCTTTAGCATGGCAAACAATTCCGGATCACCACCCGAGCCTCCGGATGGTCCTGTTGACGAAGCTTCCTCTTCAAGCTCGTCATAATTATGATTGCGAACCAACATAAATGATTCGGGCTTCTCCATAAACTGGTGCCCTTTTTCATTAATCTTCAGCAAGCCATAATGCTCAATGTCCTTATTAATAAGCCCGGCAATCATACTCTGCCGAAAAACAGCGTTCCAAAAACGGTCGCTGTGATCATTGCCCGAACCAAACGTTTTAAGCTGGTCATGCTTAAACGACTTGACTGCTGCGGACATTCTTCCGGTCAGAATATCGGAAATATGATCAGCTTTGTATTTCTCATGCACCTCATCAATTACTCGCAGTGCACGCACAACCTCATCACTGGCTTCAAACTGCTCTTTAGGGTTCAGGCAATTATCGCAATTACCACAAGGCTCTTCCAACGTTTCTCCAAAATAATTAAGCAGCATGATCCGCCGGCAAATAGCGGTTTCGGCATACGATGCGGTGTCAAGCAACAACTGCCGTCCAATCTCCTGCTCAGCCACTGGCTTCCCTTGCATGAACTTTTCGAGCTTCTGAATATCTTTATACGAATAGAAAGTCAGACATTGCCCTTCTCCTCCATCGCGGCCAGCCCGCCCGGTTTCCTGATAATAACCTTCCAAACTTTTAGGAATATCATAGTGCATCACAAAACGGACATCTGGCTTATCAATTCCCATTCCAAAGGCGATAGTCGCAACAATGACATCAACTTCTTCCATCAGAAATTTATCCTGATTTCCGGAACGGGTAGCCGAATCCATTCCCGCATGATAGGCCAGCGCTTTAATACCATTCACCTGCAAGGCTTCAGCTAACTCTTCCACCCTTTTACGGCTCAGGCAATAGATTATGCCCGACTTGCCTTCATTTTCCTTAATAAACCGGATGATCTGAGTTTCCGGCTTCACCTTGGGCCTAACAGCATAATATAAGTTTGGCCGATTAAAAGAAGCCTTAAATACGCGTGCATTCAACATACCCAGATTCTTCTGGATATCATGTTGCACTTTTGCTGTGGCCGTAGCCGTCAATGCCATAATGGGAGCCGACCCAATATCCTGAACAATAGGACGGATTCGTCGGTACTCGGGTCTAAAGTCATGCCCCCACTCCGAAATACAGTGTGCTTCATCAATCGCGTAAAACGATATATTGACATTCGCTAGAAAATCAATATTGTCTTGCTTGGTTAATGATTCGGGAGCGACATATAGCAACTTTGTCTTCCCCGCAAGCACGTCATCCTTTACATTTTGGATCGCCAGCTTCGTCAATGATGAATTCAAAAAATGTGCAATCCCATCCTCAGTTCCAAAACTGCGAATCGAATCCACCTGATTCTTCATTAATGCTATCAGTGGTGATACAATAATAGCAGTCCCTTCCATTATTAACGCAGGCAACTGATAGCACAATGACTTTCCTCCCCCCGTAGGCATCAGCACAAAAGAATCCCTTCCATCAAGAACACTTTTGATGACCTCTTCCTGCTGCCCCTTAAACCGATCAAACCCAAAATACTTCTGGAGTTGCTCAGTTAATGATAGCTCTTTCTTCATAAAAGCCTGAATTTGTTTTCGTTAAACCTTTTTATTTTCACAATCGCAGAAACTAAGATAGATAAAATATGCTTCATTTCGCAAGCTTTTTTCCAAATATGACATTTTCGCTCATCCCCCCAAAAATTAAGACGCCACACAAAAGCTTAATCGGTAATATAAACTATATTTGTCGTGATTTTTTTAAAGCTAATTTTAAATCTTTTTTCTGAACCAAATTGCCAATAATGACTAAAACAAAATACTCTGAAAAGGAAAAGAGCAAGGAAGATCCAAAAGAAGAAATGTCATTTCTCGAACACTTAGAAGAATTAAGGTGGCATTTGATCCGCGCATTTCTGGCGATCGTCCTTTTTGCAATCCTCGCTTTCATTAATAAAGATTTTATCTTCGATACGGTTATCTTCAACCCCAAAACAGCTGATTTCTGGACCAACCGCATGTTTGCCAAACTGGCAGAACTAACGGGCACAGACTCACTTCGAATCAACACGACCGAGCTACAATTGATCAGTATTAAAATGGCCGACAATTTCATGACTCACGTCATGACCTCGATCATTGCCGGACTGATCGTTTCTTCCCCTTACGTC
Organism: Sunxiuqinia sp. sy24; assembly: GCF_052677165.1. Lineage (NCBI taxonomy): Bacteria > Pseudomonadati > Bacteroidota > Bacteroidia > Marinilabiliales > Prolixibacteraceae > Sunxiuqinia > Sunxiuqinia sp. sy24. The sequence continues at coordinate 10,616 of NZ_JBQYLH010000002.1, read as the reverse complement.
TTTTACGAAGTATGGCGATTTATCAGCCCTGCTTTATACGAAAAAGAACGCCGCCATTCAGGAGGTGCGGTTATTTACATGTCATTCCTGTTTATTACCGGTGTATTGTTTGGCTATTATTTAATAGTCCCCCTCTCGATTCACTTTCTAGGCTCCTATTCCATATCAAGCGAGGTCATCAATCAAATTAATATGCGATCGTACATTGGTACGGTTACTTCGATAAGCCTGGCTAGCGGTGTTATTTTCGAATTGCCTATCTTTGTTTACTTTCTGAGCAAGATTGGGATCCTGACCCCTGATTTGATGAAAAGCTACCGAAGACATGCTTATGTTGCCCTTTTACTGTTGTCAGCAATCATTACGCCTCCGGATGTATTCAGTCAGATTATGGTTTGTATCCCTTTGGTTTTTCTATATGAAATCGGTATCATTATCTCACGCCGGGTGAATAAGAAAGCAGAGGAAAACCTGGAATCAATATAATAGATTTATACAACAAGCGTTAAGCGAATAGATATTATGAAATTACGGGGCGAAAACATTGTCAAGAAATACAGAAAAAGAACAGTCGTAAAAGGGGTTTCGATTGAAGTAGAACAAGGAGAAATCGTTGGACTACTGGGCCCCAATGGAGCAGGAAAAACAACCTCCTTTTATATGATTGTTGGATTGATTCAACCCCTTTCCGGCAAAGTATTTCTGGACGATCGCGACATTACGAAGCTCCCGGTATACAAACGTGCCCAACTCGGAATCGGCTACCTGGCGCAGGAAGCTTCGGTTTTCAGAAAACTAAGCATCGAGGACAACCTGCGCGCTGTATTGGAAATGACCGACTACTCAAAAAGCTACCAGAAAGAAAAAATGGAATCGCTGATTGAAGAGTTTCGCTTACAACACATCCGAAAAAGTAAAGGGTTTCAGCTGTCCGGAGGCGAGCGTCGCCGGACCGAAATCGCCCGGGCCCTGGCCATCGATCCTAAATTCATTTTACTGGATGAACCGTTTGCTGGAGTAGACCCCATTGCGGTAGAAGATATCCAGGAAATCGTGATGACCTTAAAGGAAAAAAACATTGGTGTGCTGATTACCGACCACAACGTGCACGAAACGCTGTCGATCACCGATCGTTCTTACTTATTATTCGAAGGGTCAATTATGAAAGCCGGATCGGCCGAAGACCTGGCAAACGATGAAGACGTACGACGGGTTTACCTGGGTCAGAACTTCACCCTGAGATAGTCCGAAGAAACAATCTTTTTTTTCAAGAAAACTTTCAGAAACTGTTTGGCGAATAAAAAAAATAACATACATTTGCACCGCAATTAGCGGGCGTGGCGGAATTGGTAGACGCGCTAGACTTAGGATCTAGTGTCTTTGACGTGGGGGTTCGAGTCCCTTCGCCCGCACCAAACAACAAAAATAACCGTAGTGCTTGATTTTTTAAATCTAAGCATGCGGTTTTTATTGATTTATAGGCTTTAGTTTAACTTGACAAAATGAGTTAACTATTTGGTTACTTGAACATTTTCCAAAATCATAAGCGGAATTATATGAATATTACAAAAGAGAACATCAACGAGCTAAATGCGATTATTACTGTTAAGATTGAAAAGAGCGATTACGAGGCAACAGTAAACGAACAACTAAGAGAATATCGTAAAAAAGCCAACATGCCTGGATTCAGACCAGGGAAAGTACCTGCCGGTCTTGTGAAAAAGATGTACGGAAAAGCTATTCTGGCTGAAGAGGTAAACAAGATGTTGTCAAATAACTTGTCAAAATTCATTGTTGAGGAGAAACTTAATATTCTTGGGGAGCCCCTTCCCAATGAAGAAAAAACTCCAGCCTTCACTTGGGAAACAGCCGAAGATTTCGAGTTTGCATTCGACATAGCTGTTGCTCCTGAAGTTGAAGTAAAATTCGACAAACGCAAGAAATACCCATACTACCAGATTCAGGTAGATGACAAAATGCTGGATCAACAGGTAGATTCATATACCGGACGTTTTGGCGAAAATGAAACGGTTGATGCCGTTGAAGAAAAAGATACCATCCGCGGAAACTTTGTACAATTAGATGCTGAAGGAAACGAATTGGAAGATGGCATCAAAGCTGAGCAGGTCATCATTGCAGTTGATGTGATGAAAGACGAAGAAGTGAAAAAAGAAATTCAAGGGAAGAAAGTTGGTGACACCATCGTATTCGACCCAATCAAAGTTTACGATAACAAACACGAAGTAGGCCACATGTTGAATGTGTCGCATGAAGAAGCAGAGAACATTGAAGGAGACTTCAAATTCACCATCTCTGAAATTCTGCGATTCAAAAAAGCCGAGATCAACGAAGACTTGTTCAAAAAAGCTTTAGGCGAAGATACGGAGATCAAGACTGAAGAAGAATTCCGCAATAAGCTTAAAGGAGATTTAGAAGGGCAACTGAAATACTCAAGCGATTATAAATTCACGATCGACAGCCGCGATATTTTGATCGAAAAAATCAGCATGGAATTGCCAGAAGAATTCCTAAAACGTTGGTTGAAAGAAACCAACAACGAGCTGACGGAAGAGCAAATTGAAGCTGACTTTGACAATTTCATGAAAGACCTTCGCTGGCAATTGATCAAAGATCGCATTGCGAAAGACAACGAAATTGAAATCAAACAGGAAGATGTGAAAGCCATGGCTAAAGAAATTGCCGCAATGCAATTCCGCCAGTATGGTATGTTCAGCATGCCCGATGAGCAACTGAGCGCTTACGCCGATCAGATTCTTCAAAACGAAGAAGAGAAACGTCGCATCACCACCAGGGTTCAGGAAGACAAAATCATGGCGGTAATCAAGGAAAACGTCAATCTGGATGAGAAACCAATCAGCCAGGACGAGTTCAATGAATTACTCGAAAAATAATTCTGCTGCTGCTTAGGCAAATAGCATAATTTTATAACTTTGTAAACTCCGCCTTTAGCTTTCTACTGCACATGCAGCGGAAAGTATCATGAAGACGGAGTTTACAAAGTTTTTTTTTAACCAGAAATTAAAGAGATGAGCGATAAAAGAGAATTTAATAAATACGCCCAAGGGCACATGGGAATTAGTAGCTTAAACATGCACCGTTACGACTCGCTGTTTACCAATAGCCTGACCCCATACATTATCGAAGAAAGACAACTGAACGTAGCTTCAATGGATGTTTTTTCCCGCTTGATGATGGACCGCATCATCTTTTTAGGAACACCTATTGACGATTATATCGCCAACATCATTCAGGCCCAGCTGCTGTTTCTTGAGTCAACAGATCCAAGTAAAGACATTCAGATTTATTTCAACAGCCCCGGAGGCTCCGTTCATGCCGGACTTGGCATTTACGACACCATGCAGTACATTTCACCTGACATTGCCACCATCTGCACCGGAATGGCCGCCTCAATGGGTGCCGTCCTGCTGACAGCCGGAACCAAAGGCAAACGTTCAGCGTTGAAACACTCACGCATTATGATTCACCAGCCAATGGGTGGTGCGCAAGGACAAGCGTCGGACATCGAAATCACGGCACGTGAGATTATGAAATTGAAAAAAGAATTATACGATATCATTGCCAAACATTCAGAAAACCCTTACGAGCAGGTTGAAAAGGATGCAGACCGCGACTACTGGATGACTTCAGAAGAAGCCCAAGAATATGGCATGATTGACGATATTTTAATTAGAAGTAAATAAGCATTAGCGATAGAGGAGTAGATCATGGATAAATGTTCTTTTTGCGGAAAAGAGAAGAAAGATACGAACTTGTTGATTGCGGGGATGGATGGCCACATTTGCGACCACTGCATTGAACAAGCTTATACCATCATAGAGGAAGAACTGAAACACGACAGTGAGTTTGACCTTGCCGGACTGAAACTGTTGAAGCCAAAAGAAATCAAAGAATTTCTCGATCAGTACGTGATTGGACAAGACCAGGCTAAACGAATTTTAGCAGTAGCGGTTTACAACCACTACAAACGATTGACTCAGAAGGTCACCAATGATGAAACGGAGATTGAAAAATCCAATATCATCCTGGTAGGGCAAACCGGTACCGGGAAAACCTTACTGGCCCGCACCATTGCCAAAATGTTGCACGTTCCTTTCACGATTGTTGACGCCACCGTATTAACCGAAGCCGGTTATGTGGGCGAAGACATCGAAAGCTTACTGACTCGTTTGCTGCAGGCAGCCGACTACAATGTAGAAGCAGCCGAACGCGGCATTGTCTTTATTGACGAGCTGGATAAGATTGCCCGCAAAGGCGATAATCCTTCCATCACCCGCGATGTTTCGGGCGAAGGTGTTCAACAAGGTTTGCTGAAGCTGCTCGAAGGAGCCGTTGTGAATGTTCCCCCACAAGGAGGACGCAAGCATCCGGAGCAAAAGATGATTCCGGTCAACACCAAAAACATTCTTTTTGTTTGCGGTGGAGCCTTCGATGGTATCGATAAGAAAATTGCCAAACGACTCAATACTTCGGTGGTTGGATTTGGAGCACAAAAACTGGTTGATAACCTGGACCGGGAAAATATGTTGCAATACATTGCCCCCCAGGATTTGAAAAGTTTTGGTTTGATTCCTGAAATCATCGGTCGTCTGCCCGTATTGGCTTACCTGGAACCACTGGACCGGAAAGCATTGCGCAACATCCTGACGGAACCTAGAAATTCAATCATCAAACAATACATCAAACTGTTTAAGCTCGATGATATTGACTTGACCTTTGAAGACGACGCCTTGGAATTCATTGTTGACAAAGCTGTTGAATTTAGCCTGGGTGCCCGCGGATTACGTTCCATTTGTGAAAGCATCATGATTGACGCCATGTTCGACAGTCCTTCTGATGGAGTTAAAAGTCTTGCAATAACACGGGAATATGCTGAAGCAAAAATTGATCCCAGCAATGCTCACCGCTTAAAAGCAAGCTAAGAAGTGATTCATAAAACCTAAGGCAAAACAATGACGGTTACCCGATTACATACAATGCAATCACGTAATGGTCAGATATTGATGCCTTTTATAAAATATAGCCGGACATGTTCCGGCTTTTTTTGTCTTACTTTTTCCATACATCTCCCATGATACGATTCAAAGATGTTTCCCTAACCCGGGGAAATAAACAGTTGTTGAAGAACTTCAACCTTCGCATTGGCAAAGGAGATAAAGTACTGCTGGCGGCCCAGTCAGGGAGCGGAAAAACCAGTTTATTGCGTCTGATTCTGGGATTCAGCGATCCGGATTCAGGCAAAATCTTTTTCAAAAAGAACGCAATTACACCGGAGACCATCCAGAAGATGCGTCGCCAGATGGCCTATCTAAGCCAGGATGTTGACTTTCCGAATGGGAAGGTGCGGGAAGTCTTTCAGGAGATCTTCCAATTCGCAACCAACAAGCACTTACCCTACTCCGAAGAGAAACTCCGCGAAAAGCTGACTGCTTTCGACCTGCCCGAAACACTGCTCGACAAAAACACCAGCATCATTTCCGGAGGCGAACGGCAACGCCTGGGCTGGATCCTGCTCTTGTTGCTCGACCGCCCCATATTATTGCTTGATGAGCCCACTTCCGCGATGGACGAAAAGCAAAAGCAACGTTTCATCGACTATGTTATCCAGACCAGGAAAACGGTGATATGTGTCAGTCACGACCCGGCATGGCAAATCCCCGAAATGAAAATCATCACCAATTTCATCGCATGAACGCGGCCACCATACCCATCAGTGGATTGGTGTTTGGGCTTTTGCTAATCGCACCAAGCATCTTGCTTATCTGGTGGTTCCGCTTGGGGATAAACAAGCGACTGATCATTTCAGTAATCCGTATGCTGGTTCAGCTTAGCTTTGTCGCCCTTTACCTAAAATACATTTTCCTGCTCGACCATATCCTGGTCAGCCTGGGCTACATCCTGCTCATGGTTCTGTTTGCCGCTCATTCGGGCATCCGAAGTTCGTCATTACGCTTGAAAAAACTTCTGATTCCCACGTTTATGGCCATGTTTCTTCCCACCATCCTGACTCTGCTCTATTTCAACTGGGCCATTGTTCAGCTCGACCATATCTTCCAGGCTGATGTTCTCATTCCCATTGCTGGACTGATGCTCGGCAACACGCTAAAATCAAACATTGTGGCTCTGAAAACTTTTTTCAACAGTGCCTCCAAAGAAGAGAAAACCTACTTGTTTTTGCTTGCCAACGGCGCGTCGAAACAGGAAGCTGCCCGCCCCTTTATGAAGGAAGCTATCCGAACGGCTATGGCTCCCAATCTGGCCACGATGGCTACCATCGGCCTGGTGTCGCTTCCCGGAATGATGACCGGCCAAATCCTCGGAGGGTCTGATCCAGTGCTGGCCGTGAAATACCAGATTATGGTGATGGTGATCATCTTCTTCAACAGTATCCTAAGCAACATACTACAACTGCTATTTGTCATCCGTCAGGGATTTGACAAACGAGATCAACTGGATAAATCCGTGCTGGAGTAGAAGAATCTGAAATAAGCGTGCTCTCCAGTTTATTCAATACTTCCCGACCGTTCCGAACTTGCTTTAGTTCGATCTGATGCTATTCTATTTTCCAATAACATTGTTTCAGCAGCTAAACCATTGGTTAACCAGTCTGTTCTATTCAAGAGAAATATAAAAGTAGAACATTATGCGAAACGTCAAATCATACCTGTCTTTGCTGGCCTTATTCCTTGGATTGAACAGCTCAGCTCAACCAAATCAACTAAAGGTACTCGGACTCAATCTTGAAAATTATGATTATCCGTACGAGGTTAATTACATCACCCTTACGAGTCAGAATCAGGCTTACCAGATGGCCTACATGGATGTGCACCCCACTGCCCCCAATGGCAAAAGTATCCTGCTACTGCATGGCAAGAATTTTAATGGTGCTTACTGGGCTGAAACCGCCAATCGACTGGCTACTGAAGAAGGCTATCGCGTCATTATTCCCGACCAGATTGGCTTTGGGAAATCGTCCAAACCTGAGTGTTATCAATATTCCTTTCAGCAGCTGGCGCACAACACAAAGGCGCTTATCGATACGTTGGAAATTGAGAAGATTAGTGTGCTGGGGCATTCGATGGGAGGCATGCTGGCTACGCGCTTAACCTTAATGTTTCCTGAGGTGATCGACAAGTTGATTTTGGCAAATCCCATCGGACTGGAAGACTGGAAATTGAAAGTTCCCTATAAACCAGTGGAATGGTGGTATCAGCTTGAGTTAAAAAAAACGTACGAGGGAATCAGAAGTTACCAGTTGGAAAACTACTACGACAACCAGTGGAAAGCAGAATACGATGAATGGGTAAACCTGCTTGCCGGTTGGACCTTAAGTATTGATTATCCTCGAATAGCCTGGAATGCAGCCTTAACCTACGACATGGTTTTTACCCAGCCGGTGTGCTATGAATTCGGGCAGATTCAAAATCCATCGCTGCTGATTATTGGTCAGCGCGACCGTACCGCACTTGGTAAACCGTTGGTGAGTCCGGAGGTCCGTGCTACTATGGGGAACTACCCGGAACTAGGACGTCGCACGCAACAGCAAATTCCCGACTGTCAACTCATAGAGCTGGATAACATTGGGCATCTTCCCCACATTGAAGCGTTCAATCAGTTTATTGAACCCTTGATCCAGTTTTTAAACGAATAAGAAACCGAGCTACACTCCATACCTATAGCAGCCGGGGATATACGCCCACAGTCATCCCTTTGATTGTATTCGTTAATTCATGTTTTCGTGCGCTTGGTTATCCGTTTTAAGCGCCTTCCTGAACTCGTTTCCGGATCGGTTGCTGGCCGGAAGTTGTCTGTTTGTATTATTTTCGGTGAATGCCAGCAGCTCTTTTCTCCTCCTTTTTTTTCAAAGAGGAGTGGCGCCGGTTTACCGTTGTCGAGGTGGTTTTGTTGTTAAGGCTTCTGTGTCTGCGGCACTTTTCATTTCTTTTCCGATAAAACAGACCTGTCCTTTTGGCTAAATCCCAAAGAACGAAAAGATCAAGGCTAACGATGCTTTTCACCTGCCGGTGGCTTCGTGCCTTCGTACATTCGTGGCCTCATCCTTCCTCCCGCAAGGCTCTAGCTGTCCCGGGCCAAATTTTCGCCCAACGCGCTTTCACCTGCCGGTGAAGTGGAAGACTTAGACCTTGTCGGTTGTTGGGAATCGGTTCGTGCGTTCGTGTCTTCGTAGGTTCGTCTGTTCGTTTCTTCTATTGCATTTTTCCGGACAGAATCGTCTTCGGTTCAACTCCGGATCTTCTGCGTTACTTCTGGGTAGCTTCTGTATAGCTTCTGTATTGAAAAACACAGAAGATACTTTGAAATAACTTAGAAAAAACGGGAAAGATTTGGACTTGGTATGGAGCAACATACCTAGCTGACTCGTCCGCCCTCGACCTGTTGCCCTCGACTGCAAATACAAGGGGCTTAATCATCCCAAGCAGGATCGGATGACTCGACTAGAGGTAAAATGATGAGATCGATTTTAACTAAATAGCCAGTCAGAAGAAAGGACAATAGATCCAAAGTACCGTGGAGTAACAACGAAATTGATGAAAAAATAATCGATATCCATAACAAGCCGGTTGCTTCCGGATTGGTTTTCAGGGATTAAAGACTAGTGACACCCGGTTTTTCTTACAAAAAATTAGGTATTCGACTGTAGATATTTCTTAATTTTGATGTATACACTCAACGCTATCTTATGCGGGCAACAAAAATCATCCACCGGGGAGAGCATCGTATTCAAGTTGATTTTCCTTACAACCAAGAGATTGCTGGCTTAATTAAGCAAATTCAGGATGCTAAATGGAGCAAAACGCTGGGGGCATGGCATATCCCCTATGGGGAAAGTGCATTTAATCAGTTGAAAAAACTTTTCCCGAAGATGGAATATCTCCCCAACGCTTTTGTTGAAAAACCGGAAGAATCGAAGCTCATTTCCTCCATAGCGGTTCGTCCTACGCCTTCACAACAACGAAAAGGTGTTTCGGTGCAGGTCATCGGCAGGAAGATCATCTTGAAACTGCCTAAGAATGACCGTGACACTCGCTTTATCGTTTCGTTGCGCTACAGCCGGTGGGACCCGAAACAGTTTTGCTGGATTGTGCCGAATTACCCGGGCAATTTAGAGCTGATTAACGACTATTTTAAAGATCGGATTAGCGAACTTATTATTCATGAAGAGCTGGAAGTCAAAACAAGTACCGATGCGCAAAGAACGTTAAATGCGAATGAGCTTTTAATCATCAAAACCAAGACGGGAAGGTTAAAATTGATTTTTGGGTTCAACAAAGCCTTAAGCTATTTGCTGAAAAAAATGCCATTTCACTCCTGGGATTCAGTCAACAAATGGTGGACAGTCCCTTTCTCCGAAAAAATTTTAAACGAAATTACCGTCACCGCAAAAGCTCAAAATTTAGCGATTTTATTTGAAGAAGAACCCACGACTGAAAATAAGGTTCCTCGAATTACGGCGTTTGATGTTGCCAATTACCGCCAATGCCCTGATGAATATATCCTCAAACTGAAGGAACTCAGATACAGTGCCAGCACCATAAAATCGTACAAAGGCTTATTCGAGGAATTTATAAATTATTACCACAAATATGATATCAAAACGATTGACGAAAAGATGATCATTGCTTTTATGCAGTATTTGGTGATTGAGCGAAAAGTATCGACTTCGTATCAGAACCAGTCTATTAACGCCATAAAATTCTACTACGAACGGGTATTGGGTGGACATCGAAAAATATATTTGGTTGAGCGGCCACGAAAGGAGAAGACCTTGCCTGAAGTATTGAGCGAAGAGGAATTGGTTTCGGTGATACAAAAAATAGACAACATCAAACACAAAGCTGTTGTTTTGCTCATTTACTCGGCCGGGCTGCGTTTAAGCGAGCTTATCAACTTACGGATCAAAGATATTGACAGCAAAAGGATGAAAGTATTTGTACAACAAGCTAAAGGAAGAAAAGACAGGTATACCTTGTTGTCGAAGAAAGTACTACCGGTATTGCGAGACTATTTTAGGGAGTACAAGCCGAAAGAATGGCTTTTTGAAGGTCCCCAAGGACGGCAGTACTCGGCTAGCAGCGTACAAAGTATTGTAAAAACGGCCTACAAAAGGGCCGGGATCAAAAAGAAGGTTTCGACCCACAGCTTACGCCATAGTTTTGGCACCCACTTGCTCGAAAACGGAACCGACTTACGGTATATACAAAGTCTGATGGGGCACGCAAGCAGCAAAACCACCGAGATTTATACCCATATTACCACAAAAGGGTTTGACCAAATCCAAAATCCTTTGGATAAACTTGACTTTTGAAACAAAAAATTCCTATTTTTAAACAAGCTGATTAATCAATTTTTAAATCTAAAAAACAAAAAACCAATGACAGTATCATCCTACACGCATCAACCACCCCTAAGCAGCCTATTAACAAACAAAAGTACATCCAACTAAAGCGAATATATCCACAAGACTGTGGGTATACAAGTGTTAGATGTAATGCTACGCATAGCACACATAACCAACAACTTACAATAATGATAGTCAACCTAAAATGTGGAGAATG